>NZ_BAKH01000015.1 GCF_000614105.1 Prevotella micans DSM 21469 = JCM 16134 | reverse complement strand
CGGCGTAGGGTTCGCAAGGGCCGCGGAGCAATTTTTTGCGACGGCGTAGGGTTCGCAAGGGGCACGGAGCAATTTTTTGCGACGGCGTAGGGTTCGCAGGAGCCGCGGAGCAATTTTTTGCGGCGGCGTAGGGTTCGCAGGAGACAAAAATAAAATTGTTTTCACGCCAACGGGGCTGCGCAGTCGATTCCGCCGAATTATAAATCGGCGCCGATGTCGCGACGGAAATATTTATCGCGAAACGTTATGCGGTCGGCTTCGGCATAGCTTGCGCTAAGAGCCGAGGCTTTGTCGGCGCCATAAGACGAGATGGCCAGAACACGCCCGCCGTTTGTAACCACCCGTCCGTCGCAAACAGCTGTGCCGCTGTGGAATACTATCGAATCGCTTCCGGCATCCAGTCCTTCGATAGGATAACCCTTGACATACGCCTCGGGATAGCCGCCGCTAACGAGCATAACACTGGCGGCGGTGCGAGAGTCGATAACTATTTCGCGTTGGTCGAGATTGCCCTGTGCCACTCCCTCGAAGAGGTCGACTATGTCGGACTCAATCCGCAACATCACGCTTTCGGTTTCCGGGTCGCCCATTCGGCAATTGTATTCTATTACCATCGGGTTATCGGCTACGTTGATAAGACCGAAGAAGATAAATCCTTTATAGTCGATGCCGTCGGCTTTCAAACCGTCGATGGTTGGGCGAATTATTCGGCTATCAACCTTCTGCATCCACTCCTTGGTGGCAAATGGCACGGGCGATATGCTTCCCATGCCGCCCGTGTTGAGTCCGGTATCGTGTTCACCAATTCGTTTATAGTCTTTCGCCTCGGGCAGAATCTTGTAGTTAGTGCCATCGGTGAGCACGAACACAGAGCATTCCGTTCCATCTAGAAATTCTTCGATTACCACCTTGCGAGATGCTTCGCCGAACATTCCGCCGAGCATTTCACCGAGTTCTTTCTGTGCCTCTTCGAGCGTGGGCAAAATGAGTACGCCCTTGCCGGCTGCGAGTCCGTCGGCCTTCAAAACATATGGAGGTTGGAGAGTTTCGAGGAACTTGAGGCCCTGTTCGAGAGTTGCACTGTCGAAAGTTGCGTAGGCTGCGGTTGGAATGCCATGACGTTTCATGAATTCCTTGGCAAAATCCTTCGAACCTTCGAGAACTGCTCCGGCTTTCGACGGGCCGATTACTGAAATTCCAGCCGTTGCAGAATCGGTCTTGAATGCGTCAGCAATTCCATTGACAAGCGGGTCTTCAGGACCGACAATAATCATGCGTATATCGTTCTCAAGGGCGAACGCCTTTAGCTTTTCGAAATCGTTCACATCTATCGGTACGTTTTTACCTAATACCATCGTACCGGCATTTCCAGGCGCAATGAAAAGCTTATCGCACCTCTTACTTTGTGCCGTTTTCCAAGCCAGAGCGTGCTCGCGTCCGCCGCTTCCCAAGATTAGAATATTCATTTCAAATAATCCTCAAAATATTGTGTGATGCGCTGGTGCAGATGCACACTTTGATGACCGCGCATGTTGTGTGGTTCGCCGGGATAAACGAAATAGTCGGGCTGCGTTCCGGCTCCGATGCAGGCTTTCAGGAATGATAGCGCTTGCTGCGGAAGCACAACAGGGTCGTTGGTTCCTATGATTACCTGCAGTTTGCCTTTGAGGTCTTTTGCTTTCGGGAGGAGCGACGTCTTGGCATATCCTTCGGGGTTAGTTTCAGGCGTGTCCATATAGCGTTCGCCATACATAACCTCATACCATTTCCAATCTATAACCGGACCGCCAGCCACGCCCACCTTGAAAACGTCGGGATAATTTGTCATGAGTGATATAGTCATGAATCCGCCAAACGACCAACCGTGCACACCGATTCGGTCTTTGTCAACATAGGGCAGCGACTGCAAATATTTCACGCCCTGCATTTGGTCTTTCATCTCTTCCTGTCCGAGCTGACGGAATGTAGCCTGTTCGAATTCCTTTCCCCGATTTTCGCTTCCGCGGTTATCGAGAATAAATAGCACATAACCCTTCTGTGCCATATACGTTTCCCAAGAGCGCGAGCCGTAATGCCAGGATGCATCAACGTTGTGAGCATGCGGGCCACCATAGACATAAACAACTGTGGGGTATTTCTTTGCAGGGTCGAATCCAATAGGTTTAACCATTCGCCAGTAGAGGTCGGTTGTACCGTCGGCGGCCTTGATGGTTCCGCATTCATAGTCGGGTACGTTGTAACCCTCCCACGGATTCGGAGCGGTAAACCAGTTTGTGCGCGTCGGTTTAGGTGACACGGCAATAATGTCTGACTTCCGAGGTACAGAGGGCTCACTATAGGTGTCGAGCAGCAGAGAACCGTCGGCGCTCATAGTGGCGTGGTGATAACCTTTGCCATTGTCGAGCAAGGTACGCTTACCGGTTTCGATGTTGACGGCCCAGATATTGCGCTGAATAGGACTGCACTCGTTAGATGCGTAGATAATGCTTTTCGTCTTGGCGTTGAAGCCATTAACTCCATTACAACCCAACTGCCGCGAGTTATCTGACGAATCATCTTCCCATCTTTACCGTAGAGATAAAGGTGATTGTAGCCGTCGCGCTGACTCTGCATAACAAACTGCGAAGCGTTCCATGGAATGAACTGAATAGGATGCGAGGGCTCGACATACTTACGATCGGTTTCGCGATAGATTTCGGCAATCTTGTTTCCGGTTGCTGCGTCGTAGGCTACGAGTCGGCAATCGTTTTGATCGCGGTTGAGCTCGAAGATATAGATGGTCTTCTCGTCGGGACTCCATGCAATATTGGTAAAGTAGCGGTCGGTAGGGTCGCCGGCTTTCAGATAGATAATTTGTTGGGTTTTCATGTCATAAACGCCCACAGTAACCTTATGCGACGTTTCACCTGCCATGGGATATTTAGTCGGAGCAGCCTTAGCTATGCGCGATTCGCCTTTCGCTGGCACCCAATCTACTTCGGGAATATCTACTAGCGGATAATCGGTGACCATACTTTGGTCCATACGATAAAATGCCAGCCGATTACCCATTGGACTCCAGTAAAGACCGGTGTTTATGCCAAACTCATCGCGGTGAACCACCTGACCGTAGACAATAACTCCCGAACCGTCGGAGGTGAGCTTCCGAGCCGAACCTTGGGCGTCGGAGACATAGAGATTACTATCGAGTACGTAGCCGTTGCGCCGGTTGTCGAGTTCCAATCCATTGCCTGGGTATTTTGCACACGATTCCAACGTTTCAGAATCTGGCGAGTGCGAAAGTTGAGAAGAATATTTTCCTCCCCATTCATAAGCATCACCAGTGGCTTGTCGGTATATGGAAAGGTGGCCGAGTATAGATGTCTAATTTTCTCTTCAGATGCTTTCAAACCAGCCCACGAGTTCACGTCGTCCATGCTGAACAGACGAGTTTCTTTGCCCGTTTTGGGGTTCACCACGGAGCAATAATCCATATCCGTGCGCACGAGCTGATTGCCCCACCATTGTGTGTAACGATATTCGGGGCGCATCTTCTGAAAGTTCGTGCCTCCGTAGTTAAGGTCTTCCAGGGTGAATGATTTCTGTGCCATTGCCGTTGTCGGACTTACAAGCGCCGCAAAGCAAGCAATACCAGCGGTGCTGATTAATGATTTAATCTTCATAATATGAATATTTTTTGATTAGTCTATTTCTTCTGTGAAGTCTGATTCGTCATCGAACCGGCGATTATTTCTTTTCCTCATATTCGTACGTTTATCGTTGAATCGTTTGTTACCTCGGCCGAACGATTCTTTCCGGTCGCTCCAGCGTTTATCGTCTTTCTGGTAGCCTGAAAACTTCGGTTTGCTTCTGAATGGTTTGCGCTCCAGGCTGCGGAAAGTAAACGAGCGTATGTCGCCCTCTTCGTTCTCCTCGTTCATGTCAATTCGATTTTTGAACTCGCGATTTTTCTTGAAGCGGTGCTTAGCGGCCATCTCGCGTTTTTCTTCGTTGGTTTTGATTATTCCTCCGTCGCGTCTGAAATCATTCATCTTCCCGTCGAAGAGTTGATAGCGCCTGAATTCACATTCGAGCGACCCGTTGTAGACCGGGATTTTTATGCTTGGCTTTAGTCCTATTTCCCTGAAACATTCTTCACGATAGGAAAGAATCCAAGCGTCATTGTCTTTGAACTGATGTTTCAGTCGCTCGCCTATCATACGATAGTTCCCAACAGATTTTGCGTAGATATTCGTTCGCCGTAGGGCGGATTGGTCACAAGAATACTTTTCTCTGCAGGCTGCGTGAACTCTTTGAAATCGCGACAGTCGACGGTTATGTTTTTCGACAATCCGGCGGCCATTACGTTTTTCCTCGCTGTATTAACGGCTTTCATATCCGAGTCGTAGCCGTATATGTGATGATTGAATTCCCGTTCGCCAGAGTCGTCGTTGTATATCATGTCGAACATCTCGCGGTCGAAGTCGGGCCACTTTTCGAAAGCGAATCCTTTGCGGAAAACTCCCGGCGATATATTTCGTGCAATCAACGCAGCCTCAATGAGCAACGTGCCCGAACCACACATCGGGTCAATGAAATCGGTTTCACCTTTCCAGCCCGTCATCAGAATCATTCCGGCAGCCAGAACCTCGTTGAGCGGGGCTTCGACACTTTCTTGTCGATAACCTCGGCGGTGGAGCGATTCGCCCGACGAATCAAGCGACAGTGTTGCCTTGTCGTCAGCAATGTGAATGTTCAGTCGAACATCGGGATTACTTACCGAAATATTGGGACGCTCCCCGGTTCGTTCGCGAAACTGGTCGACTATAGCATCCTTAACCTTATACGTCACGAAGCGCGAGTTTTTGAATTCCTCAGAATAAACAACGGAGTCCACGGAAAACGTTTTTCCTTTCAGGATGTATTTACTCCAGTCTATTTTCTTCACTTCGGCATACATATCCTCGGCGCTCTTGGCCTTGAATTCGGCTATGGGTTTGAGGATTCTTATGGCTGTATGAAGTTGGAAATTGGCGCGATACATGAGTTCCTTATTACCCGTGAACGACACTACCCTTCGGCCGATTTGAACATTATTTGCCCCCAATTGGGTGAGCTCTTGCGCCAAAACGGGTTCAAGCCCCATGAAGGTTTTGGCAATGAGTTCGAATTCTTCCATTGTTTACTTTAATTGTGTGCGAATTTGCGGATGTTTTCCATGGTATCTCTTCTCGAGGTCGGGGTGATACAGGTGAAAATTCTCATTTGATTATATCAATATGTGTTTGTGCTGCAAAGGTAAATAGATGTTCACAAATTGTCCCTAGTTTTACACCCGACTAGGCATCGCCATATGCGTCATAAATGTATTTTGTTTATCGGAATATTTGGATGATATAAACCGGGCATGATTTAGCTACATATAATCAAGCATAAGCTGAAAAATAATTAACGAACCCACCGTTCTATCACCTATCTGCTTAACTTTGCAAACGCCAAAGACACTAGCACTCTTAAATGTAAGCACGTAAAAAGGCAAAAGATTCATGATAACCCATTTTACATTATACATATATGAATAAAATCAAATTAGCAACGGCCGGACTATGCGTTCTGGCCATCGTGAGTTGTCAAACAAAACAAGGAACCGGAAGTCTGATAGGAACAGGAGCCGGGGCCGTTATTGGTGGTCTCGTGGGCAATCTAATTGGAAAAGATTCCAAGAGCACAGCCATCGGAGCAGCCATCGGAGCAGCCGTAGGAGCCGGTTCGGGAGCAATGATTGGTAAACACATGGACAAAGTTGCAGCCGAAACAGCTGCGAAACTCGACAAGGCTAACGTTGAGAAATCGACTGACGCTAACGGACTAGAGTGCGTTAAGGTAACATTCGATTCGGGTATACTCTTCCCAATCAACAAATACACACTCACCTCATCGTCTAAAAAAGAACTGGCCAACTTTGCCGTGGTGATGAAAAACAACTCTGATTGCGACGTAGCCATAAAAGGTTACACCGATGCATCGGGCAACGACAATATTAACATCCCACTCTCCCAAAACAGAGCCAATGCCGTGGCATCCTATCTGAGAACGAATGGAGTACCCGCATCGCAAATACGCTCGGTTGAAGGACTTGGCAGTGCCGACCCGATTGAAAACAAAACCGTGAGTCAGAAAAACCGTCGCGTGGAAGTTTATCTCTACGCCTCGGCAGAAATGGTTAAAAAAGCAAACGAGGGAACGCTGCAATAATCCCGAAACAAACCCCATACGGATACTTTAAAGGAGGCGGAGAACTTATCTCCGTCTCCTTTTGTTATAAGGATATATCCAAGAATATTTTATGTCAATATTCACGTGCAGAAAGACATCCGGAGAAGTTTTATGTCAATATTCACGTGCAGAAAGACATCCGGAGAAGCTTTATGTCAATATTCACGTGCAGAAAGACATTCAGAGAAGTTTTATGTCAATATTCACATGCAGAAAGACATCCGGAGAAGTTTTATGTCAATATTTACGTGCAGAAAGACATCCGGAGAAGTTTTATGTCAATATTCATGTGAATATTGACATCCCATCTAATTATTAATATCAACAAGCATGCTACACGAACAAACAACACAATGGGCCGGAGGAACAACCCGGCAAATCTACATCTCGCCCGACCACGCAACACTCCAGGAGCGCAATTTCGACCTTAGAATATCATCGGCTACGATAAACTTGACCGAAAGCCGATTCTCTGATTTCAGCGGATTCACGCGCTACATCATGCCACTCGAAGGCGAAATAAAACTCCACTTCGCCGACCGTACAGTCCGACTCGAACATGGAAAGCTCTACCAGTTCAGTGGCTCCGAAGAGGTGACGTCGACAAATACGCAGGGAGCAGTAGACTTCAACATTATCGTGGCCAACGGAATAGAAACCGACATCCGAATTATCAACTCATCCAACGCACCGGCAGAAAGCATCGTGTTCGCTCTAGAAGACATTGAAATAAATGGCACCCTCCTACCCCGTCATGCCGCCTATAAACTGGAATCGCCAGCAAGCATACTGGGTAAAGCCGTACTAACGAAAATAAAATGAGCATATAGCCGAATTTCCGATTTGCGTACAGTGTTTTTCCATAGGCGAACAAAATTTCAGCCATCAGAAGTCAAACTCTACCTTTGCCGCCGTTCATCCCAGAGAAACATTCACAAACAAATAAAAAACACAAACAACAATGCAAGAAAACAGAACAGAACTCAACCGCAACCTTGCGCAAATGCTCAAGGGAGGAGTAATTATGGACGTAACAACGCCCGAACAAGCACACATCGCCGAAACAGCAGGAGCATGCGCCGTTATGGCACTCGAACGCATACCAGCCGATATTCGCGCAGCAGGCGGAGTGTCGCGTATGAGCGACCCGAAAATGATTCGCGGTATACAAGAAGCCGTGAGCATACCCGTGATGGCTAAATGTAGAATCGGACATTTCGCCGAAGCACAGATTCTTCAGGCAATCGAAATAGACTACATCGATGAAAGCGAAGTTCTTTCGCCAGCCGACGATATCTACCACATCGACAAACAAGCCTTTGACGTTCCATTCGTTTGTGGCGCACGCGACCTTGGTGAAGCTCTAAGACGCATTAGCGAAGGCGCAACCATGATTCGAACAAAAGGCGAACCCGGAACAGGCGACATCGTCCAAGCCGTGAGACACATGAGAATGATGCAGGCCGAAATACGCCGTCTCACATCGCTCAGCACTGATGAACTCTATGAAGCAGCAAAAGAACTGCGCGTACCTTACGAGCTAGCCAAGTTCGTGCACGACAACGGAAAACTGCCCGTCGTTAACTTCGCCGCCGGCGGAGTTGCCACACCGGCCGACGCCGCTCTGATGATGCAACTCGGAGCCGAAGGAGTTTTCGTAGGTTCGGGCATATTCAAATCGGGCAACCCCGAAAAGCGCGCTCGCGCAATCGTTCAGGCCGTTACAAACTATAAAGATGCCAAGATGCTCGCCGAACTAAGCGAAGACCTCGGCGAAGCAATGGTTGGCATAAATGAGAATGAAATCGCTATTCTCATGGCCGAAAGAGGAAAATAATCCCACGATGAACATAGCTGTACTAGCCCTCCAAGGAGCATTTGTCGAACATAGACAAATGCTTCGCGGACTGGGCGCCGAAACATTTGAAATCAGACAACCCGATGATTGGAATAAACCCAAAGATGCACTCATCATTCCAGGCGGCGAAAGCACCGTAATGCTCAAACTGCTCCACGAACTGGGCCTCTTTCAACCAATTCGCCAAGCCATCGTCGAAGGATTACCCGTTTTCGGAACCTGCGCCGGACTTATCCTACTGTCGCAACAACTCGAAAACGCCCGTTCGCCTTACACACGTTTCGCAACAATGAACATCACAACCTGTCGAAACGCCTACGGAAGGCAACTGGGTAGCTTCTTCGCCAAAGCGCCTTTCAAAGGAATAGATCACGACGTACCGATGACTTTCATCCGCGCCCCCTACATAGAACAAGCGAGTGAACAAGTTGAAATACTAGCCGAAATTGGCGGGCACATCGTTGCAGCACGTCAAGATAACCAACTGGTAACAGCCTTTCATCCCGAGCTGAACAACGACGCATCAATACACGCCTATTTCATCGAAATGATAAAAAACAATTTGAAATAACCCCATCACATCTCCCGAAAGACTTATCATTACCTGATGATACTCACTTTCAAAAAACATAATCCACCGCAAGTTCTTACCCCATCTTGCGGTGGATTTTTCTGTCTCAGACGATAAAGCACTAACTTTGCATTATTCAGATACTAGTAGTTTATTTTTTCACATAAATATTTAAGCAGTATGGAATATCAAGTAACTTGCAATGAATGCGGAAAGAAGTTTCAAATAACGGCCGACAGCGACAGCACAATCAACTGCACCTGTCCCTATTGTAGTCATGCTCTCTCGGTTGTCATTCCCCGAGCCATGATTCAAGGTACGGCCGTTCCACCGATTCAGCAACCCATAAATCCACAACAGCCCATCACTTCGCAACAGCCAACATCATCGCCAACACCACAGCAACCCACTTCCACAAATTGGACCAAGGTACTTCTCATTGTTCTTATTGTTCTTCTTGTAGCCGGTATCGCGCGTTCGCATTCATTCAATGCAATCGACAAAAAGAACAAAATGTACAAGAAGAACTCATCAGACAACAGGTCCACAACGACTCTATTATGCGAGTTAGAAAAGAACTCGAAAATAAAGCCGTAGTCGACGCCCAAACCCAGCAACGCCAGCGCGCCATCTGCACCTTTATTGAATCGTTCTATCGTAAAGCTGTGCTATCGGGAAACACCGACGGATATGAATTCTATCAGCGCTATCTCACCGACTATTGCGCCAAGATGGTGTTTGGTCCCGGAACAAACGAAGGATGGGAAGGATGGTGGGATGCATTCGGAAATGGAACTGATGAACCCAACCTTAAAAGATTGCTCAACAACCTGCGAGTTACACACGACCAGGGCGACTGGTACAACGTAAGACTTTCACAGAACGGACAAACCAAATTCCGAAAAATCAAAGTGAAAATCGAAGACGGACATACACTCATCGACGATATAAAATAAAGGAAGCATGCAGTTCCAGATTTCTTGCAAGAGTTGTAAACAAAACTTCGGCATAGACGCCATTCCCGGACAAACCATACGATGCAACTGTCCATATTGTGGCAGTCCGGCCATCGTTGCCACACCCGGAACAAATCCCCAGCCGACTATGACAACGCAACCAGTATCGGCGCCGAAGAAAATATCACGAAGCAAGATTGACTGGCACTTCGGCCGAAAAGTAACAGTTGTTTTCCTAGCCCTGGCAGCACTATTTGCAATTGTGCTGTCAGGGCTATATATAGTTTTCTCGGCAATGTCAAACTAATTAAATTCTCAAAAGCATGAAACAAACAAAAATTGTATGCTCAATCAGTGACCGCCATTGTGAGGTCGATTTTCTACGCAAACTTTTCTTTGCCGGCATGAACGTGGTTAGAATGAATACTGCGCATGCTAGTCAGGAAGGTATTCGCCAAATCATTCGTAACACTCGCAGCGTGTCGCCACACATCGCCCTATTAATTGACACCAAAGGTCCTGAAGTGAGAACAACCGGAGTAAAAGAACCCATAAACTATAAAACAGGCGATGTGATAAAACTCTTCGGACGTCCCGACATCGAAACGACACACGACGTTATAAACCTTTCCTATACAGATATTGCACACGACCTCAAGCCCGGTGACGAAATCCTTTTCGACGACGGTACTCTCGCTATGAAAATCTTAGATATCGAAGGACCGATGCTCACAGCCCAAGTGCTCAACGACGGAATACTCGGCGCCCATAAAAGCGTCAATGTACCTGGCGAACACATCGATCTACCAGTCTCACCAAGAAAGACAAGAGCAATATTCTCCTAGCCATCGAAGAAGACATTGACTTCATTGCCCACTCATTCGTACGCTCGGCAGCCGATGTAAAAGAAGTACAAAAGATTCTCGACGCTCACAACTCCGACATCAAAATCATCTCAAAAATCGAAAACCAGGAAGGCATCGATAACATTGACGAAATCATCGATGCTTCTTATGGTATCATGATAGCTCGCGGCGACCTAGGCATAGAAGTACCCATTGAACGCATTCCAGGTATACAGCGGAGAATAATCAAAAAATGCATCGCAAAGAAAAAGCCTGTCATTGTTGCAACACAAATGCTGCACACAATGATTAACAACCCTCGCCCAACACGTGCTGAAGTGGCCGACATTGCCAACGCTATCTACAGTCATACCGACGCCCTAATGCTAAGCGGCGAAACAGCCAACGGAAAATATCCCCTCGAAGCTGTGCAAACAATGGCACGCATTGCCGAACGAGCAGAACACGATTCTCACCACGAAGGATTCATCAACATACCAATGACCGCCACCCGAAATCAACGAGAATTTCTTGCCAAGAGCGCAATCGAAGCAACCGAATATCTGGGAGTCAAAGGAATAATAACCGACAGTGCAACCGGACAAACAGCTCGCAACCTCGCCGCATTCCGCGGTCCGCATCCCGTTCTAGCTATCTGCTATGCCGAAAAATTGCAACGCTGGCTAAACCTCAGCTATGGCATCATTCCCATCTATCAGCAACAACACGTGTCGAACCAACACATGTTCACAGCCGCCTTGCGCATGCTTCGGCAGAAAGGACACATCGGCGAAAATGACAAGATTGCCTATCTCTCAGGCTCGTTCGGCGAAGGTGGAGGTACAACCTTCCTCGAAATAAACAAAGTGCGCGAAGTGTTCGACAAGAGCTACCAATTCCATCTCCCAAGCGGAAAAAACCATAACTAACTTTCAAAAACAAAATATAGAAAATGAATAGAAAAAAAATCCAATTCATCGCCCTCATCATCGCCCTTCTGTCAGTATTTCCCTCTATCACCCGCGCCCAGCAGGAAACCTACAACTACAAGCAGGCACTTCAGTCGCTGCAAAACAAGGACACCCAAGCCGCCATTGCATATCTTTACAAGGACCTCGCAAACAATCCTAAGAATAGCAAAGCATGGATGCTGATGTCGGGCGCCTACGGAATGCTCAACAATGCCGACAGTGCGCTATTCGCAATCGACAATGCAATAAAATTTGCTCCGAAGACAAACGAAAACATGCTAGTAGCATGCTACAAGGCCAAAGCCGAATATCTCCAGGCAATGGGCTTCACTGAACTACAGCTCAAAACCCTCAACCAAGGAGTGAAGCAGCTTCCCAAGAGTATCGACATGCTCAAGCTAAGAGGCGAATTCTATAGCAATAACAATGACAACGAAAAGGCGATTGCCGACTACAAGAAAATCCTCTCCATCGACCGCGACAATGTAGATGCAATGAGCGAAATAGGAGTACAATATCTCGACGAAGACAATGTAGACGAAAGTCTGAAATGGTTCAATAAAGCGCTCGCGACCGACAACTCGCACACCGCATCGAAGTTCGGAAGAGCCCTCGCCTATCTCGGTAAAAAAGAACTAGAACCCGCACTCGACGACCTAACACAACTGCTCAAAGAGACCGAGAGCAACAGGATTAAACAAATGATTCTATCGCTGGCCGACAGCACCGAAATACAGAGCCGCGTAATAAACAAGATTTCAACCCTAAGCCAAGCCGAACCCAAAGAAACAATATGGCTGCTCACCCTGGGCGACATCCACAACAACAAAGAACAATACGAACAGGCAAGGCAATATTTCCAAAAAGCCTACGAAATCAAACAAACAGCCGATATAGCAACCGAGCTGGCCCGACAATACTTTGCCGAAAACAATTATGCGCCGGCCAAGAAATGGGCCACACAAGCCATAGAACTTGCACGCGATTCCAGCGAAACAAACGACAATATAGCATCGTGCATAACATTCCTGGGACAAATAAACTTCGACCAAGGAAACTATACCGAAGCAATAAAATACTACACGCAAAGCATCCAGGAAATAAAAAACAATGCAAACGCCCGATTCTTCAGAGCACAAGCCTACATATTCGCCGGCAAACAAAAAGAAGCGCTGGCCGATCTTAACGAAGCCCTCGAAACAGCATCAGGAGGTACCGAACTTGCCTATGTTTGGCGCGGATGGCTACTCAACCAACTAGGAAAGAAACTAGAAGCTCAAGGTGATTTCCGAAACGCCATTGAGCAAGACAGCGTGCCCTATCCCGCCTATCCAACATTCATTTCACAGCACTTCCTCGGCATTGACGCCACCGCGAAACAAACAGCAAAATCCTATCTTGAAATATCTGAAAACAAAGGCGCTCACATCGAGGTGGCTTGCCTCTACGCACTCCTGGGCGACAAGCCCATGGCTGTTCGCCACCTCGAACTGGGAATCGAAAAGGGTTACAGTAGTTTCCCATACATTCGCAATCATCCCTGGCTGAAAGCTCTCCGTGGCTATCCTGACTACGAAAAACTCATCAAGAAATACTCTAGATAAATTCTCCCATCATCCCCTCAGCCTCCTAGCTCCTAATTGTAAAATGAAAAGTTAGGAGGCTTTTTCAGCTCAATCCGGTCTGAAGTATTCCCGATGTCTGGAATATCGTATTCTAGGGGCAAAACAATGTTCTACGTGCTAGAAAACATTGCTCTCCATGCTGGAACACCCTGAGATAGTATAGATATCGTACACCTACCTAGACGCGAAGATGACAACTAATTGATGGATTTGAGGAATTTTAGTAATTTTGCCACTGGGTTTTAATGAGTGCTGCGACTGAAATATAATTATACCAGCCCGTAATACTCACTTAAAAAGAAACAACACACATTTTATTATATGGCAAAAGAACTGAAAGAGCTCACCAAAAGGAGCGATAACTATTCGCAATGGTATAACGACCTTGTGGTGAAAGCTAATTTGGCCGAACAGTCGGCCGTGAGAGGATGTATGGTTATCAAACCCTACGGCTATGCCATCTGGGAGAATATTCAGGCGCAACTCGACAAAATGTTTAAAGCAACCGGCGCACAGAACGCTTATTTTCCGCTACTTATTCCAAAGAACTTTCTCTCTCGCGAGGCCGAACATGTAAAAGGATTTGCCAAAGAATGTGCCGTGGTGACCCACTATCGACTTAAAGCCTCGGAAGGCGGCAACTCGGTAGAAATAGACCCAACCGCCAAGCTGGAAGAAGAACTTATTATTCGTCCAACAAGCGAAACCATCATTTGGAACACCTATCGTAACTGGATCCACTCCTGGCGCGACCTTCCATTGATGTGCAACCAATGGTGTAACGTGATGCGATGGGAAATGCGCACACGACCGTTTCTTCGTACGGCGGAATTTCTTTGGCAAGAAGGTCACACTGCTCACGCCACCCGCGAAGAAGCCGAAGAAGAAGCCCGCAAAATGCTCGACGTATATGTTGAATTTGCCGAGAAATGGCTGGCTATTCCAGTTGTACAGGGTGTGAAAAGCGAGCATGAAAGATTCGCCGGCGCACTGGACACATATACCATAGAAGCAATGATGCAAGACGGGAAAGCTCTGCAAAGCGGAACATCGCACTTCCTGGGACAAAATTTTGCCAAATCATTCGACGTGACCTTCCTTAACAAAGACAATAAACCCGAATATGTTTGGGCAACATCCTGGGGCCTCAGCACACGACTAA
Organism: Prevotella micans DSM 21469 = JCM 16134; assembly: GCF_000614105.1. Classification (GTDB taxonomy): domain Bacteria; phylum Bacteroidota; class Bacteroidia; order Bacteroidales; family Bacteroidaceae; genus Prevotella; species Prevotella micans. Next base: position 31,961 of record NZ_BAKH01000015.1, on the reverse strand, counting down.
TCGGTGCACTCATAATGACACATTCAGATGACAACGGACTTGTTTTACCACCCAAAATAGCCCCAATTCAGGTAGTCGTCATCCCAATCTTCAAAGGCGACGAACAGTTGTACGAGATTTCCCAAAAACTCAAACCGGTTATCAATGAACTACGCGAAGCTGGAATAACCGTGAAATTCGACGATGCAGATAATAAACGACCAGGATTCAAATTCTCTGACTACGAACTCAAAGGTGTACCAGTGAGATTGGCCATGGGAGGACGCGACCTCGAGAATAATACAATCGAAATTATGCGACGTGACACTCTCGAAAAAGAAAACTTGAGCTTCGACGGAATCGTTCAACGTGTGAAAGATTTACTCGTCAACGTCCAGGAAAACATTTACCAAAAAGCCAAAAAATTCCGTGACGCCCGTATCTACGAATGCGACGACTACGAAGAATTCAAAACCCGCATAAAAGACGGAGGGTTCTTCCTTTGTCATTGGGATGGAACCCCCGAAACAGAAGAGAAAATCAAAGAAGAAACCCAAGCAACCATACGCTGCGTTCCGTTCATGTTCGAACAAACCGAAGGTATCGATATGGTAAGCGGAAAGCCGTCAAAACAACGGGTTCTCCTAGCACGAGCTTATTAAACAAAAATCAATATGAAAATAAAAAAAACAATTCTTTTGCTCTCGCTGTTCCTATCGACAGTGACTTTGAGCGCACAAACGCTAATTAAAGCATCGTTTCAAAAAGGTGACACAGCCGTATATGAAAAAATCATCGACTTCAGTGTATCCTCTATGGGTGGCTCGTTCCAGGCAAAACAAACCATGAACATCTGCTATGTCGCGAAAGAAGCCAATGCTAACGGTTATGAGCTCGAACGAACCATAATCAACCTGAAAACCGAAGGAAATAATAACATCTTATCTCAATTCTCCGACGGTCTGACCTATTATCTACACAACGTTCCTGTCCTATTTCAAACCGATGCAGATGGAAAAATTCAGAATATAATCAACATCGAAGAAGTTGTTGGTAAAGCAAGTCAAGCTGCCCTCAAGCAAATAGATTCGCTTTATAAAGCCACACCCGAGATAAGCCAAAACCTTCCGAAAGAAAAAATGATAATGGCCGTGAGCAATCAGCTGGAAGAACAGAACATAATCAAAAGCATAACCGAAAACAGCTTTCTCAGTTTATATGGCAAAAAGCTCAAAACTGGCGACACCGAAAATCAGGAACTCATGCAAGGAATCAAAGTCATCACAACCTATGACGTTTCATCCGCGCTTGGAACAACTGCTATCGTCAGCAAAAGCAAAAGCAACATGAACGAAAAAGAGGTGAAACAAATGATTATCAACAATATCAAAAAAACAGGAATGGGTGACGACGTCGTTTCACAATTCGAAAACAACTGGTCGCAAATCAAAGCAGCCGGAATGGCCAATGTCGACTTCAAAGACACAGATACCTATCACTTCCTAAAATCAAGCTGCTCAACGATGAAGTATACGACGCCAGACTACAAATGATGGGTACTGACATGACTATAAAATCTAACACGAAACTCATCAAACAAAGCTGGAAATAAGGCTCCTCTTAACCTTTATCCCAAAGAAACCAAAACATATCCGAACGGGCCTAGCAGCCCGTTTGGATTATTGTTTTTTATTGTTATCTTTGCACGCCGTGAATCGAAAAGACAAGGATAACGGAAGGAACTATTTTCATTTATTTCGTAGAAGGGAAATCATAATTCATGAGACAACTTAAGATTTCAAAAAGTATCACAAACCGTTCAAGTGAAGCGTTGGACAAATATCTCGTAGAGATTGGTCGTGAGCCAATGATTACTGTTGATGAAGAGATTGAACTTGCACAGGAAATCCATAAAGGTGGACCGAAAGGCGAGCGTGCAAAAGAGAAACTAATCAAAGCCAACTTACGCTTTGTGGTTTCAGTTGCCAAGCAATATCAGCATCAGGGATTATCGCTCACCGACCTAATCGATGAAGGGAATATCGGTCTCGTAAAAGCTGCCGAAAAATTCGACGAAACACGAGGATTCAAATTCATCTCATATGCAGTTTGGTGGATTCGTCAGAGCATCCTCCAAGCCATTGCCGAGCAAAGCCGAATTGTTCGACTGCCATTGAATCAGGTTGGGGCAATCTCGAAAATCAATCAGGTAATAAACGAATTCGTTCAGAAACATAATCGTCGTCCATCAATACACGAAATATCAGAATTAACCGGTATAGAAGAATCGCGCATACGCCAAAGCCAAAATGCTGACAATCACCACATGAGTATAGATGCTCCTTTCAGCGACGACGACGATAACTCGATGAGCGACATGCTTTCTTCGGGTGATGATTCGCGAACTGACCGCGGAGTTGACTTTGAATCGATGTCGGACGATCTGAAAGCTGTTCTTAAAAATACCCTCAAAGAACGCGAACGTCGGATTGTTGTAGAATGCTTCGGAATAGGTTGCCAGGAGAAAGGTCTTGAAGAAATAGGTACAGAAATGGCGCTTACAAGAGAACGAGTTCGCCAGATTCGTGAAAAAGCAATCGAGAAAATCCGCGAAAGCGGTAATGCAAGACTACTGATGAAGTATCTCGGATAAATCATTCGATTACTCATAAATTTAAATGCGAGAATATTATCCAAAGATCGTATTCTCGCATTTTCATATTGGTGAACATATCTCGTCAACTGGAAATAATCAGCTATTAAAAATAAACTTATTTTATGTCTTACAAATAGCGGAGACGGAGACTGTTCAGAACAACGCTAACACTCGAAAAAGCCATCAGGGCACTGGCAACCGATGGAGTGATTTGCCAATGAATATCGAAAATCTTCAGGACCCCTGCGGCCAGAGGAATACAAATAAGATTATAGATAAAGGCCCAGAAAAGATTCTGCCAAATCATTCTAACCGTGAGACGGCTCAGTTTGACGGCTTCGGGAAGAGTTTGCAGATTATCGCCCATCAACGTAATCCCTGCAACATCTAGCGCAACATCGGTTCCTTTACCCATAGCTATGCTTACGTCGGCAAGAGCGAGCGCCTGCGTGTCGTTGATACCATCACCCATCATGCCACAATCTTGCCTTCCGACTGCAACTGCCGAACCATATCCTCCTTGTCTTGCGCAAGAACCTTACTATAATAATGTTTTATTCCTGTTTTCGAGGCCCAATATCGGCAGATTCTTCATTATCACCACTCATCATATAGACATCTATCCCCTGACTGCGAAGTTTATTCATTGCTTCTCGGGCACTGGTTTAAGCTGTTCACGCTCATCAAGCGGTATATTTTGCACCTTAGTGAAGTCAATATTTTGATTCGGAATGGTGAGCGTTCCAGTTTTATCGGTTACAAGGACATTTATTTTGTGCAATCTCTCGAGAGCGGCGGCATCTTTTATGAGAATTTGTTTCTGGGCAGCCTTTCCGATTCCGACCATTAGTGCTGTAGGAGTAGCTAATCCCATGGCACATGGACAAGCTATCACTAGAACTGCAACGGCCGAGACAATAGCCTGTGGCAAACTAGATGTGCCACCAATTAACCACCATACAAGGAATGTTATCAAGGCAATTACGGCAACGGTAGGAACGAACACGAGTGCAGCCTTGTCTACAATCCGCTGGACTGGGGCCTTGGATGATTGTGCCTGTTGAACCATCCGTACTATTGAGGCCAAGGCGGTATCTTGATCAATTTTGATAGCACGCATTCTGAACGTTCCTTGACTGGGGATTGTCCCGGCAAGAACTTGTGAATTAGCTTTCTTTTCAACAGGAGTTGGTTCTCCGGTTATCATACTTTCGTCCACATAGGCAGCATCGGCTGTCATAAAGCTTTCGGCCGAGATGACTTCACCGTCTGCTGGTACTTTTTCGCCAGGTCTTACTTCGAGTAAGTCACCTACTTTGACAGCAGCGATAGGTACTTCGACAATTGTTTCACCATTTATTACATGAGCTGTTTTTGGAGCCAGTTGCATAAGTTGTCGTATGGATGACGCCATACGGTCACGTGCCTTCTCTTCGATTATCCTGCCAGTGAGTACGAATGCTATAATCATTACGACAGTATCAAAATATGTATGCCATTCGATTCCACGTGGTGTCCAAATCGTGTTACCTAAGAATGTGTTGAAAACACTGAAAAGAAAGGCTATCCCGGTTGAGAGTGCAACTAATGTATCCATATTTGCCGTTCGATTGCATAACTGTTTATATGCTCCGACATAGAACCGACCACCGCAATAAATCATCGTAACAGCCGCAATGAGAATCGAAATCTGATTTGTACTATTTACCGGACCAATACTAATCCATCCCATTGTTATCACCATCAACAACGCAGATGTGAGCCATGCAAGAATAGTTTTACGTTTGAGTGAAGTATATTCTTGTTTCTCGATCTCCTGAATCGATTCATTTCGTTCGACTATCAAATCATAACCGATATTGTTTATCTCACGCTTCATGTCGACGAGTGAAATTCTTTCCGAGTCGAAATCGACTAGTACCGTTCTACTCGGCAAAGAAACCGAAACGGAAGTCACGCCTTCGAGAGAATTTAATTTACGCTCTATATTGATCGCACATCCTGCACATGCCATACCTATAACTGGAATTATTTGTTTCATCGTATTCTGAATGATTTTGAAATTGTTTATATAAAGCAAGTATGCATTGTTTTTCAGTGCAATTTGCTCGTAGCAAAGGTAGTGGATATCCAAGTTTTATGAATATTTATCCCTATAATTTTTCGATAATCTCTCCTGATGTAGGATGACTCCGACAGAGTCTATGCCAGAAGATAGCATGTCAAAAGTTCGTATATTTGCGCATCAAAAAGGAATTAATATGCAAAAGGTTAGATGGGGATTCATCGGATGCGGAGAAGTTACCGAGAAGAAGTCGGGGCCTGCTTTCAACGAGCTACAAGATTCGCACGTCGAAGCTGTATTCAGTAGAAACAGAGGTAAGGCAAGGTCGTATGCAGAAAGACACGGAATTGCCCGATGGTATGACGATGCGCAAGCACTCATCGACGACCCAAATGTGAATGCCATATACATTGCCACGCCACCCGCTGTCCACGCCACCTTTGCCATTATGGCCTTGAGAACTGGTAAACCTTGCTATATCGAGAAACCGCTCGCAGCATCCTACGAAGATTGTGTACGTATAAATCGCGTGTCTGAACAAACCGGCGTACCCTGCTTCGTGGCCTACTATAGACGATATTTACCCTACTTTAATCGGGTGAAAGAATTGATACAGAACAACACTATAGGCCGAGTACTCACGGTACAGGTGAGATTCGCTGTTCCACCCCGCGATCTCGACTATAAACAAACTGTACAATTGCCTTGGAGACTGCAATCGCAAATATCTGGCGGAGGATATTTCTATGATTTAGCCCCACATCAGCTCGACCTTTTGCAGGATTTCTTCGGAATCATCGTCAAAGCACAGGGGTATAAAGCTAACCGGGCAGGATTATACGATGTTGAAGACACAGTAAACGCCGTGTTTATGTTCGAAAGTGGGCTCACCGGAAGTGGAGCATGGTGCTTTGCAGCACACGAAAGCGCGCGAGATGATAAAATAGAGATATTCGGATCGAAAGGCAGACTGACTTTTTCAGTTTATAACTATAATCCGATTCAGCTTTACACAAGCTCTGGCATGGAGAGTATCGAGGTGCCCAATCCGCCCTACGTTCAACTACCCATCATCAGTTCGGTTGTTGCCGACCTGCTAGGACGAGGCGTCTGCGAGTCAACCAGCATAAGCGCCACGCCCACAAACTGGGTCATGGATAGAATTCTTGGTAAGATATAACATTGGAAAGAATAGTTTCACTCTGCATATTGTTAATTGTGTTTGTTTGCAAAACACAGGGACAACCGCGTGTCGACTCCATCAAATGGATGCGCTCCGAAATAATGACGAGCGAAATGAAACACAAAAGACACTCTTTCTTTGAAATCGATTCAAGTTACATCGAACCACAGCACTACAATTTAACGTTCATGATGCAAAACACGAATACCTATGAGGTCTACAGACTCAGTAACTCGCAGCAACAAAGCATAACCTTCGCCCCCGAAACGGCAGTGAAAGTTGGTCCCTATTTTGGGTGGCGATGGGCTGTCCTGGGCTACACGCTAGATATTCGACACCTGAGCCTTAAGAGCGACTCCCGCCGGAGAAAGGAATATAACTTAAGCTTCTACAGTTCGGTCATGGGACTCGACATATACTTCCGGAAAACAGGTAACGACTATAAGATTCGAAACATATACCTCGGCGAAGATGTAGACACGCAGCCTCTTCGAGGTGCCGATTTCAGCGGATTAAGCTCGAGTATCAAAGGTTTCAACCTTTATTACATAATCAACCATCGAAAGTTCTCCTATCCCGCAGCTTTCAGTCAAAGTACCGTTCAGCGGCGGTCGGCTGGAAGTATGTTGCTCGGTGTAGGCTATACACGTCACAAACTATCAATGAATTGGGTGGAAATGGGACGACTCATTGACCGACATCTACAATTGCCGCAGGAAGTAACACGTCTCGACACCACACTGAGGTCTACAATCGTAAGATATACCGACATTTCCCTTAGCGCAGGCTATGCCTACAACTGGGTGTTAGCTCATAACTGGCTTCTTGCCGGGTCGCTGTCGTTGGGGCTGTCCTATAAAGAAACAACTGGCGACATAGAACACCGGCGATTATCCCTCCGCGAATTCACTCTAAGCAACTTAAGCCTCGACGGAATCGGACGATTCGGAATCGTTTGGAACAACACCAGATGGTATGCCGGCGCAAGCACAATCTTGCACGCCTACAACTACAGGCGCAAACAATTCTCGACCAACAACTTCTTTGGAAGCATCAATGTATACGTAGGCATAAATTTCATCCGAAAAGGAAACCAAAACAAACGAAAAAATGACTCGTAAACTAATCGTAGCCGCATACCTCGCGGCAATTCTCCTAGCATGCACAGCACGAACTACAACCAAACGGGTGATAAAACAAGCCAATAAATCAGCAAAAACAAGCGAAACTCTCAAACAACCGGCCGTTTATCTACCACTGATAGCCTGCTCGCCACCGCCATACTTAAAGAAATGAAATCCAGACGACGCAAACTCAATCAGCAAGAAATAATACTAGCTATCGCTAGGAAATTCATCGGAACACCCTACGTTGCCAACACTCTCGAAAAGAATAAAGACGAGAAGCTAGTCGTCAACCTGCGCGGAATGGACTGCACAACCTATCTCGAAACAGTTCTCGCACTCGCCCGATGCGTTATGCTCCACCAATACACTTTCCAGGACTATCTTACCACACTCCGACGTCTACGCTATAGGCAAGGAAGAATATCCTACATCAACCGACTACACTACTATCAATGGTGGCTCGACGACAACCGACAAATGGGTCTCGTCGCTCAAATCGAATCTCCCAACCCGCCATTCACAGCCGTACAAACAATCAAAATAAACTACATGAGCCAAAATTCACAGCTCTACGCAATGCTCAAAGGCCAACCAGAAAGAATCCGGGCTATCCGACAACTCGAAAACGCATCGGCCGGGCTGCGCGAACGATATATCCCCACCGACGAACTGAGTGACACCCCACTGCTACGCTCTACAATTCACAACGGCGACATCATAGCCATTGTCACCACCAAACCCAACCTCGATACAACCCATCTTGGACTGGCCGTGTGGCACGCCGACGGACTACACCTTCTCAACGCCTCGAGCCTTAGGCGTAACGGACGACAAGTGCTCGAACCACGCGAAACACTCCAAGACTACCTGCACGCGCACCCATCGAACCCCGGAATACGCGTGGCAAGACTCACAGAACCCAACTAATACCCAGTAACTTCATAAATTTTCTTAATTTTGCAAACCAACAAACATCACATATAGAATGATAATGAAAAAGACAACAATTCTCCTCACCCTGCTCATCGCAATAATAGGGCTAGACTCATGTAGCGACAACGAAACCTATGCCGACAAACTCAAACGCGAAGGAGTAGCAATAAACTCCTTCATCGCAAAACACGGCATCAATGTAATTTCAGAAGAACAATTTGCATCCCAAGATTCCACAACCGACATAACCAAGAACCAATTCGTCTACTTCACCAACACCGGAGTCTACTTGCAGATAATGAACAAAGGATGCGGTACAAAAATCAAAAAAGGCGAAATAACAACCGTTCTCTGCCGCTTCACCGAACGCAATCTTTTAAGCGACACTATCCAACTCACAAACAACTCGGTCTACACAAGTGGAATCGTCGACAAGATGATTGTAGCAAACACAAGCGGCTCGTTCACCGCATCCTTCTACCGCAACTCAAGCATGATGGTTCGCAGATACAAAACAACAGCCGTACCCGCCGGATGGCTCGTCCCCCTACCCTACGTGAACATCGGCCGCCAAAAAACCGAATCTGACTCCCTTGCACACGTCCGTATAATTGTTCCCTCCGCACAAGGACAAGCATCAGCCAGCCGGAACACATACCCCTGCTACTACGACATTACATATCAACGTGGACTATAAAAGAAAGGCATAAAAACAATGACACTCATAAAATCAATCTCCGGCATACGAGGAACAATCGGTGGGCCAACAGGCGACACCCTCAACCCGCTCGACATCGTTAAATTCACCTCCGCCTACGCCACCTTCATCGCAAACCGTCACCCCGACAAGAAGCTAAAAATCGTTGTCGGCCGCGACGCCCGAATCTCCGGACAGATGGTCCGGCAAACCATTTGCGGAACCTAATCGGGATAGGCGCCAACGTGCTCGATATAGGCCTAGCAAGCACCCCAACAACCGAACTAGCCGTAACCGCAACCCAAGCCCAAGGCGGAATAATCATAACAGCATCACACAACCCACGTAACTGGAACGCCCTGAAACTACTCAACGAAAACGGCGAATTTCTAACAGCCAACGACGGCAATCAAATACTGAGTCTAGCCCAGCGCGAAGCATTCACCTATGCCGACATTGACAACCTCGGCACCTACACCACCGACACCACATCGGGCACCCGACACATCGACTCCGTGCTAGCCCTCAAACTAGTCGATACAGAAGCCATTCGCAACCGCCGATTCAGAGTCGTTGTCGACGCCATAAACTCAGTAGGCGCCATAATTCTCCCCCAACTTCTCGACCGCCTCGGCGTAGAATATAAACTCCTCAACGGTCAGGCCGACGGCAATTTCGCACATGACCCCGAACCAATAGAAAAAAACCTCTCCGGAATAATGAACGAAATCAGCACTGGCAACTACGACCTCGGAATCGTAGTCGACCCCGATGTTGACCGCCTCGCATTCATCCAAGAAGACGGGAAAATGTTCGGCGAAGAATACACACTCGTTTCTGTGGCCGACTATGTACTACAGCACACACCAGGCAACACCGTAAGCAACCTCTCCTCCACCCGCGCCCTGCGCGACATAACCCTCCGTCACGGTAACCAATATCACGCCGCAGCAGTAGGCGAAGTCAACGTCACCACAAAAATGAAACAAGTCGGCGCCATAATCGGCGGCGAAGGCAACGGCGGCATAATCTACCCCGAAAGCCACTACGGCCGCGACGCCCTCACAGGCATAGCCCTCTTCCTAAGCTCACTCGCCCAGAAAGGTATCACTGCCAGCCAGCTACGCCGCACCCTCCCCGAATACTTCATAGCAAAAAACCGCATCAACCTCACTCCCGAAACCAATGTCGACGCCATTCTCGCAAAAATCAAAGAACTCTACAGCAGCACACCCAATGTTACCGTAACCGATATCGACGGCGTGAAGCTTGATTTCGCCAACTCATGGGTTCATCTTCGAAAATCGAACACCGAACCAATAATCCGCATCTACAGCGAAGCCTCCACAGCCGACGACGCCGACGCCCTTGGTAAAAAGCTCATGCAAGTAGTCTATGACATGCAATCATAGTTCAATATTATTATTTGTTATTTATAATTCATAACAGCATACATTAATTACTCTTAATAAAATTAGATGATGAAGAAGTTATTACTGTTTTTATCCCTTTTTATCAGTTTTCAGATTGGAGCTTATGAGTTAAACGACCAGCTTACAAATGTTTCTCTTATAAGATCCAAACATTATGACAAAATGTTCAATACTGCTGAATATTCTCATCAAGCAAGTAGAGAAAGACATAGACGCAGAACTGTAAAAAACAAGAAACATACATTTATAAAGGGTTCGCGTAGGCACACAAACAATCATAGGTCAGCTCAGAAAGGCTACAAGGTGTATATTACGCCAACAGGCGAATGTTATCATTCAACTCCCTCTTGTCCTACTCTTTGGCGTGGTAACTATTCTGCAATATACTTGCGTAATGCCAAAGGACAAGGTTATAGAGCTTGTCAAAGATGTAATTGATTTTATAGGCTTATCTTCATCATATAGAAGAATCAAAGCTTTTCTTTCATAAATATCCGATGCGAGCAAAGCTCCCAAGCCAAGCCCGCACCGGTTAATTTTATCTTGAAAGAAATCTATACATTTGCACGAAACAAAACACAAGCACATGGAAAGCGACAGCATCATAATCATCCCAACTTACAATGAAAAAGAAAACATCGAAAAAATAATCCGGGCCGTCTTTAGCCTGGATAAGTTTTTTCACATCCTAGTAATCGACGACGGAAGCCCCGACGGAACAGCCCAAATAGTGCACAGCCTGATGGAAAACGAATTCGCCAACCAACTCTTCATCATCGAACGAAAAGGAAAGCTAGGCCTCGGCACAGCCTATATAACCGGATTCAAATGGGCCCTAGAAAAAGGCTACGAATATGTGTTCGAAATGGACGCCGACTTCAGTCACGACCCCAACGACCTACCCCGACTCTATGCCGCCGTACACAACGAAAAAAACGATGTTGCCATTGGCTCACGCTACGTAAGCGGAGTAAACGTAGTAAACTGGCCAATGGGACGAGTACTGATGAGCTACTTCGCAAGCAAATATGTTCGCTTCATCACTCGCTTCCACGTACACGATACCACAGCCGGATTCGTTTGCTACCGCCGTCGAGTGCTCGAAACAATTCCACTAGACGAAGTGCGCTTCAAAGGCTACGCATTCCAAATCGAAATGAAATACACCGCCCACAAAATCGGCTTTAAAATCAAAGAAGTGCCAGTTGTGTTCGTAAACCGTCGCGAAGGAACTAGCAAAATGAGTGGCGGAATCTTCTCCGAAGCATTCTTCGGCGTAATAAAACTCCGGATGGACGGTTGGTTCAGAAAATATCCACCTATCGCGTAACATCTCCACATTTTATATATATACCATATGCCTTACTAGCCAACTAGCAAAACATTCGCGATTATCAATCCATCCTCATGGCGAACGAGAAAAAAATCAAACTCCTCAATAACATACAATCTCCCGACGACCTGCGCCGACTCAATATTGAACAACTACCCGAGCTATGTAACGAGTTGCGAGAGAAAATCATAGAAGAGGTGGCCGTCAACCCCGGCCACCTCGCATCAAGTTTGGGTGCAATTGAAATAACCGTGGGTTGCCACTATGTTTTCGATACCCCCGAAGACAGGCTCGTGTGGGATGTAGGGCATCAGGCCTACGCACACAAAATCATAACCGGGCGACGAGATAAATTCTACACTAATCGGCAGCTGAACGGTATCAAACCTTTTCCGTCGCCACTGGAAAGCGAGTATGATACTTTTGTTTGCGGCCATGCGTCAAACTCTATCTCGGCTGCGCTCGGCATGACCGTTGCATCGCAGCTAACTAAGCATTCCGAACGTCATGTAGTTGCAGTGATTGGCGACGGAGCGATGAGTGGCGGCTTGGCCTTCGAGGGATTAAACAATGTTTCGTCGAAGCCTAACGACCTGCTCATAATTTTGAACGACAACGATATGTCGATAGACCGTGCCGTGGGAGGGATGGAGAAATATCTGCTAACTCTCGATACGAACGAAACATACAATCGTCTGCGGTTCCGTGCCGCACAATGGCTCCGAGGAAAAGGTATGCTCAACGACGAGCGGCGGAAAGGAATAATCCGCCTCACTAATGCGCTGAAGTCGGCTCTTGCCCGTCAGCAGAATCTGTTCGAAGGAATGAACATACGCTATTTCGGACCTTTTGACGGTAACGATGTGATGGAAGTGGTTCGACTTCTCAAGCAACTGAAAAACATGAAAGGTCCAAAGCTACTCCATCTTCATACCGTTAAAGGCAAAGGATTCATACCTGCAGAGCAAAGCGCAACGATATGGCATGCGCCAGGGAAATTTAACCCGCAAACAGGACAGCGAATAGTTCAAGACACTGAAAACAAGTCGCCCCGATTTCAGGATGTGTTCGGCGAAACACTTCTAGAGCTGGCCGAACGGAATCCGCGCATTGTGGGTGTCACACCGGCTATGCCAACAGGCAGTTCACTGAATATAATGATGGAAAAGATGCCCGACAGAACTTTCGACGTCGGGATAGCCGAAGGTCATGCAATGACTTTCTCGGCTGGTATGGCAAAGGACGGTTTACAACCTTTTTGCAGCATCTACAGCTCATTTGCACAGCGTGCCTACGACAACATCATCCACGATGCTGCCATACTGAACCTGCCCGTAGTGCTCTGCCTCGACAGAGCCGGACTGGTGGGTGAAGATGGAGCTACACATCACGGAGCATTCGACTTGGCATATCTCCGTCCGATACCGAACACAACCATAGCATCACCGCTCGACGAGCACGAACTGCGTCGGATGATGTACACGGCTCAACTGCCCAATAACGGACTGTTCGTAATTCGCTATCCGCGCGGAAACGGATTGCTAACCGATTGGCGTTGTCCGTTGGAAGAAATCACGGTGGGGAAAGGTAGGAAGCTCGCTGACATAACCTTGGGTAATAATCCTCGCCACACTATAGGCGTGCTCACCATCGGACCGATAGGCAATGAGGCATCGGCTGCACTGCGCGAATTGCAAATCGAAAATTCTTTAAGAATCATACACTACGACATGCGATTTCTGAAACCGATAGACGAAGAGTTACTACGCGAAGTGGCTAACGAATGTACCGACATCATAACAATTGAAGATGGTGTACGAAACGGCGGACTTGGCACAGCCGTGACAGAATGGATGGCTGACAACAGATTCCACTCAAATATAACGCGCATGGGATTACCCGACAGATTTATTGACCAGGGAACGGTAAACGAACTGCGCGCCCTGTGCGGAATAGACCGTGAAAGCATAAAAAATCTACTTAAAACCATCGCCTCCTCGAGTATCTAACTCTAACCCAAGGAAACCGATAAAAACTCACATCGAATTATGAAAATCATTATTGCTGGCGCTTATGCCATCGGAACATATCTTGCAAAACTGCTTTCGCGCAACAAACAAGACATTATTCTTATCGACGACAACGCCGAAAACCTTGAAAGAGTTGGTCGCGACTACGACCTGATGACTATAGAAGCCTCTCCAACCAGTATAAAGCTTTGAAAGAAGCCGGAGTGAAAGATACCGACCTGTTCATAGCCGTAACACCCAGCGAGACGGCTAATCTCACGGCGTGTGCAATGGCCCATAAACTCGGGGCTAAGAAGACCGTTTCGAAAGTAGATAACCCGGAATACATTGCTCCGCAAAGCCAAGACCTTTTCCATGAAGTTGGCGTCAACAGCATAATATACCCCGAGATGCTAGCTGCAAAGGACATCATCAACGGATTGAAAATGTCATGGGTAAGACAACGCTGGGATGTTCACGACGGAGCGCTAGTCATGCTTGGCATTAAGCTGCGCGAGAACTGCAAGATTCTGGACAAACCCTTACGCGAAATCAGTGGCCCGGATGACCCCTATCATGTCGTGGCCATCAGACGACATTTCGAAACGATAATACCCGGTGGTAATGACACGCTGAAACTCTATGACCTGGCATATTTCATGACGACTAAGGATTATATTCCCTACATCCGCAAGATTGTAGGTAAGGAGCAGTATGTCGACGTAAAGAACGTAATGATTATGGGCGGAGGCAGGACAGCCGTGAGAGCCGTGAAAACCATGCCCGAATATATGGACGTCAAGGTAATTGAGAAAGACCCCGCACGATGCGAAGTGCTTAACGAGTTGTTCGACGAAGATAAACTAGTAATCAACGGCGACGGGCGCGACACTGCACTTCTGGTCGAGGAAGGAATACATAACACTCAGGCTTTTGTAGCCCTGACGTCGAACGCCGAAACCAACATTCTGGCCTGTCTAACCGCTAAACAGATGGGAGTACGCAAAACGGTTGCGGCTGTGGAGAACTTCGACTATGTAGACATGGCTGTGAGCCTGGACATCGGAACCATCGTCAACAAAAAAGCCATAGCTGCCGGACATATCTACCAGATGCTACTCGACGCCAATGTCGACAACGTGAAATTCCTAATGACTGTAAATGCCGACGTGGCCGAATTTATTCCCGTACAGGGCTCAAAAATTACCCGTAAGCCAATCAAAGACATAAATATCCCCAAGGGAATGACAATCGGCGGCCTTGTGCGTGGCGAAGAAGGAATGCTCGTATCGGGAAACACGCAAATCGAGGCTGGCGACATAGTAGTTGTCTTCTGTTATGACGTTGATAAGAAGAAGGTGGAAAAACTATTCAACTAAACCATGCTGAACCTGAAAATCATATCGAAAATTATCGGCTCCCTACTCTGCCTTGAAGCAGCTTTGATGGGCCTATGCCTAATTGTCTCGGCTTATTGTAAGTCGGGCGACCTGCTGGCCTTTATCTTCAGCATTGCCATCACCTTATCCGTGGGAGCGATGCTCAAACTTTACGGCCGGCATGCCGACAATCTTCTGCGCCGCCGCGAGGCTTACTTTGTTGTGTCGGTAGCTTGGATAATCTTCTCGCTTTTTGGTACGCAGCCTTTCCTATTAAGTGGTGAACTCACCAGCTTCACCGACGCATATTTTGAAACCATGTCAGGCTTCACAACTACGGGCGCAACTATAATCGACTTCCCCGAACAACTACCCAAAGGACTACTTTTCTGGCGCTCGCTCACACAATGGATCGGCGGATTGGGTATTGTGTTCTTCACCATAGCCATACTCCCCTCGATGGTCGGCGGCTCTGTGAAGATATTCGCCGCTGAAGCTACAGGCCCTATAAAAAGTAAACTTCACCCGCGACTAAGCACCGGCGCAAAGTGGATTTGGATGGTCTATCTACTGCTCACAGTCGCCTGCATACTAAGCTATAAACTCTGCGGAATGGGATGGTTCGACTCTTTCAACTACTCCATGACAAGTACGGCCACAGGTGGATTCGCAACCGAAAGCGGCTCTATAATGACTTTCCACTCTCCCGCCGAAGAATATGTCTGCACAATATTCTGCTTCCTATCTGGAATAAACTTCACGTTGCTTTACACGTCGGTTTCCGGCTGAAGATTGGTCAACTATTCCGTAACAGCGAATTTCGATTCTATTCAGCAATGGTTGTCTGCTTTACGCTCTTCATCATGTTGGAGCTGATATTCAACCGTAGCTATGAGGTTGAACACGCATTCCGTAGCTCCGTTTTTCAGGTCGTATCATTCATAACCACCACCGGTCTTTTTAGCGACGATGCTGCCAAATGGCCCCACGTTACATGGGTTGTTCTGGCCGCCTGCATGTTCTTCGGCGGTTGCTCCGGTTCAACGAGCGGCGGAATAAAAAGTATCCGCGGGATAATGATAATAAAGGTTGTTCGGAACGAATTCCGACAGATTCTGCACCCTAACGCTGTTTTGCCAATGAAGATAGACGGTATGAACGTTCCCCAATCAAAGCGAGTAACCCTCATGGCTTTCCTCGGCCTCTACCTCATCCTCACCCTCTTGAGCGCATTCGCCATGATTGCAGCCGGAATTGACAATACAAACGCCATAACCATAACACTAAGTAGTCTTGGCAACGTTGGCCCAACGCTCGGTTTAGAAATTGGCCCAACCATGTCGTGGGCCCAACTCCCCGTCTTTGCTAAATGGATATGTTCATTCCTTATGCTTGTGGGTCGTTTGGAGCTATTCACCGTACTGGTGCTCTTTACCCCCGCCTTCTGGCGACAGAACTAAATTAACTCCCATCATAACATAAGCTTGATATGATATGACAAGTCTAGTCTACAAGTATACGACTTGTGAGGCACAGGTATACGACTTGTCGTGCACAAGTCGTATACCTGTCAAAATAGCCCATAGACAATTATTTACAGTCGATTCATTTGTCGGTACTATTCCTACGATTTAGGAGAGAGCATTACCACAGGTTATCATGGAATCTATGGTAATGAAAAAGGGCGATTATTAGACGGTAATTTCTATCAAGTTGCCCTCAAAACCGACTATGCAACTCTCATAATAGCCGTCGCCTGTGGTTCGAGGCCCATCTATAACTTCAAAGCCATCTGCTTTTAATTGGGCTGTCAGCTCATCTACTTGCTCTTTACTTCCAATGCTGAATGAAAGATGAATAAACCTGTTCTGTTCCTTTGTTTCTCACTGTCTGTCATTTGCGGCTTGCTCATCAACTCCAATCGTGTCTTGTCATCGAAAGACAAAAAGAAAGAGCGAAATCCTGTCCGGACGTTGTGGTAACCGGTATTGGACCTTGCCCCGAAGTATTGCACAAAGAAATCTCTTGCGCCTTCAAGGTCGCATACATACATTGCGATATGGTCTATCTTCATAAGCTGTTTTGAAAATTATATATCATCCTAGTTGTAGAGACCGGGATAGCGGTCGGAACCGAACACCTTCACCGGTAAACTGCGGGAGGTGTAGAAGCCAACGATACCAGTACCGCCTCTAACGTTGGAGGGCAGTTTGATTGGGCCGGTGAGATCTTTGTAATCGTCGTAGTATTCCGACTCGCGAAGGTTGAGACTCTTCAGATAATAATAGGCTGCTTCGCTGAATGAGCACACGGTTACGCGGAGGTCGGCCGATAAATTATATAAGTCAATACGGAATTCGGGTATGAACTCATTGGGCGAAATGTAGAAACTGATGTTGCAATCGCGCCCACCCATCATGAGGTCGTTGAATACGGCATAGCGGTTAACTACGCTGCCACCATTAGCTGCATTCATGGCTTCGTCGGAGCTTTGAGTGATTGGCTTACCTTCCATCATAACAGGGTCGCCGGTTGCTATGAAACCTTGGAAAGATATGGGTTTGAAATACTCCAAAGTATTTAGAGAAAAATTTCTTCTGGTTTGGAAGATGGTTGTTGTGAGCCTATAGAAGTCGGTTTGGGGATTATCGCGGAATCGTACCGAAATTTTGTACATGTCGCTCTTTGCCTTCTCGCCCCTGTTGTCGTAGTAGCTCACCTGCTTCACTTCCTCGACTTTGAGTTCGTCGATTTTCTCAATAGGTAGCGGAACGGTTTCTTCGACATAGGCGTGGCCCGAACCGTCAGCCGTCGCAACATCTATTCGCACGCGATCGCCGGGTGCAAACGGGGTATTTATGCGATAGACTTTTGAGATGTCGTTACTCCCGGTGAGGGTTTGACGAAGCTGACCGTTAACGGTTATCTTCATCGTTGCATCCGTGATGAGAATGGGTTGAAGCTCGTCAGTCCATGAGACAGAGAGCACGTTTTCAGCACTGTCTACGTTGATATAGCCGTTCAAGGCAAGGGTTCGTTTCAGATATTTTCGATCGAGGTCTATTTCATTCTTGCAGCTTGTAAGGATAACTCCCAATATTGCGATGAGGGCGATAAGAATGCCCGGTTTGAATTGTTTCATTGCTCTTAGAATTTATATGTAACGGTGAATGATGGGATGATTGGTAGGATGGTTATTTTGTTCAGCTTAGGATATTGTTGTCCCGTACCAACTTTGTCTTTCTTGATAACGAGCGTTGGATTCATGGCATTATAGGCATTGTAGATGCTTATGTTCCATGTGCGCTCAATGCCTCTTTTGAGCATTTTGCGAAAGTTGGCCCCGAGACAAAGCAGATGAGTGGGCGGAAGACGATAGTTATTGCGATTCGAAACATAGTCGGCAATCTTCGAGCTTCGGGCGTCACTATGTAGCCTTGTTCGAGGGCTATAGTAGCGGCTACTCCGGAGTAATAGGCCCAGGTGGCGTCAAGATCGAAGTTTTTACCTGCTTTCCAATTGAACACGAGGTTGAGATTGTGCCTACGGTCGTAGGTGAAGGGGAATCGTTCGCCTCCATTGACTCCGCTTTCCTTACTGAACTGGCGATCGGATTTCGATAGCGTGTAGGCCAGCCATCCGGTTACCCGTCCAACGGTTCGGTGGAGCATGAACTCTAGTCCCATTGAGCGTCCTTCGCCCATACTCACGAGTCGTTCCCAGTTACCCGAGAATCCCATAAATCCCATACCGTCTTTATATTCGAGTACGTTGGTTAGCTTTTTTGTGTAGGCTTCGAGAGATATTTCCCAGCCTTTCCACCCGGTATAGTAAGCTCCGACGCTTAACTGGCGCGAGCGTTCGGGCTTAATATTTTCGGTTATTGGTACCCATAGGTCGGTTGGCATTGAGATGGGCATGGAAGTGAGCAGGTGAAAGCATTGCGACATTTCGCTGTAGGATGCTTTCAATGCCACGTCGTTCAACATTTGCCAGCGTACCGATACACGGGGCTGAAAGCTTACATAGGTTTTACGACGAACGCGGAACATAGCCATCGACCCGCCGATATTCATGGTCAGAGCATCGCCGATTTTCCAATCGTCTTCAGCATAAACCAGTGCGTCGTTGGCATATATTGGGCGTTTCGGCAGCAAGAATGTCTCTTTGGTTGGTTCCTCGTACATTCCTTTTTTCTGGTAGTCGCTGCCTACAACTTCGGGTACAAAAGTATGATAAGTGTACGACCCGCCGAACTTTATACTGTGCTGCGGCAAAGGTTCGTAGTCGAAGTCGATGGCGGCAGACCAGTCTTTAATCGACGAGCCGTAAGTAACATCGATGTTTTCGAAGTTGCCACTATCCCAAGTGCTATGGTCGAAGCTGTAAAGATCCATATCGTAGTTGTTATATGCAACGGTGGTGTTTGCAAAGAGTCGGTTACCGAAGATGTGGTTCCATCTCAACGATGCGATTGTATTTCCCCAGCCTACGTCTACGCCGAAACGGTTCGGATAATCTTTAGTATCCTGGTCCATCACGTCTCTACCGCGATAGGCCGAGAGATAGAGTCGGTCTTTGTCAGAGAATCGGTGATTAATCTTCAAATTCAGGTCGTAGACTGATAGCCGTACTTGTCGTCCTTCTCCATGAAAGGCTGCGCGAGCCACTTCACATAGGTTGTTCTCCCGGAAAAGTTGAACGACGTTCTATCCTTTATTATAGGCCCCTCAAATTGCACTCGGCTCGTGAGCAAACCAATTGATGCTGTACCGTGAAAGCGGCGCATATCTCCATCTTTGGTTCGTACGTCCACAACCGACGACAGCCGCCCATTGTAGCGTGCCGGATAGGAACTCTTGTAAAATGTAACCTTCTTCAATGCCTCGGGTGTAAACACGGAGAAGAAGCCGAACATGTGGTCAACCTTATAAATCGGCGTCCCGTCGAGCAGAATCAGATTCTCGTCAGCATTTCCACCTCTCACATAGAACCCTGCCATGCCATCCATTCCCGTCTGCACTCCAGGCAACATCTGTAGCGTTCTAATCACATCAGTTTCGCCAAGCAGCGATGGTGTATGCGAAATCTGAGTTACGGGAATATCAATCACACCCATTCCGGTAGCCTGAATGCCAGCATTATTTTTCGATACCACAACGACCTCCGACAATTCGGTTGACTGTCTAAGCCGGAAGTTAATAACCGTGTCGCGGTCGAGCTGCAAATTAAGCTCTTCCCCACCGTAGCCCACATACGAGCACCGGAGCTTCACCTGTCCGGCCGGCATCGTGATTGTATAGAATCCAAATGAATTAGTTGTTGTTCCGACATTCGACATTCGGTTTTGAATAATAGCTCCCAATAGAGTTTCGCTCGATTGAGCATCCTGAACATATCCGCTTACCGTTACTTTCTTTTGTGCTATAGCCGGCACAGAAATCATCAATGCCAGCCAAAGAATAAATCTCATAGTATAATTTTTATGTCTTATGGTAATAATTAAGAGAACCGAAGCAAAGGTATGGGGAAAGTTAATCATAACACACGCTTATCCACGAGAAATTACACGCTAGTCCACGTGTATCTATTCCCGTATCCCCGAGCGATTACAACCCTATTCCGAAGCGATTATTCCCGTACTCCATTCTATTTATATACGGAGTTCCTTTTATTTGTATACGTACTCTCATTATTTTCTAAACCGAGAAATTAAATTATCATCATTATGAAAAATTAGTTTCATCATGATGATACAAACGTTTCATCGTGATGATAAATTTGTTTCATCACGATGATAATTCGATTTCTCCAGTATGTCTATGATACAACTCCCTAATGTAAATAGAAGGGAGTACGTATATAAATAAAAGGAACTCTGTATATAAATAGAATGGAGTAAGTATGTAACTAATCACTGAAAATGAAGAGAAATCGAAGCTGGCGCAAACCAACTGATAATGAGTGATAAACGGAACGATCTGCATAGAAGTGCTCTTTTCAAAAAGGGCAGGAATATGCAGATTTAGGCAGAAGTTCAGTTACCAGAGTGTTACCTTGTTTTGATGTTGGTAACGATGGTGCAGCATTCGGTAACTGAATTATTTTCGCTCGTGTGGCTGTTGCTTCGGTCGGCAGTTTTCTGCGTAAGTGAGGAACGCTTTAATTCGGGTAACTTTGCCCACAAATATTAAAGCGTATGAAAACAGAGAAAATGAAGGTGCTGCTCTACCTTAAAAAGAGCAGTTTGGACAAGTTGGGGAAAGCTCCGATTATGGGGCGTATTACCATTGAGCGTTCCATTGCCCAGTTCAGTTGTAAACTCTCCTGCAATCCCGACTTATGGAATTCACGTGAGAGCAGAATGGACGGCAAGAGCCGCGAGGCGGTGGAGGTAAATGGGAGATTGGAGAACCTGTTGCTTTCCATTCAATCTGCCTATCAGTCGCTAATTGCCAAAGGACAGCCATTTGATGCAACCGATGTAAAGGAACAGTTTCAAGGCTGTGTGCAGGCACGATGTATGCTCATCGAGAGATTGGATATGCTCATCAAGGAGAAGGAAAGCCATATCGGTATAGACATCAAGGAAGAGTCTATGTCCGCCTATTATTCCACTCGAAAACGATTGCAGGAGTTCATTCAGAAGAAGTGTCATGTTTCAGATTTGGCTTTCTCGCAGCTTACAGAAAGCTTCATCTACGAATTGCAGACGTTCTGTCTTGGCGAACTCGGTCATCAGCAAAGCACATTTTTCAGAGTTGCAGCAGATTTGAAGACTGGCTGCAGGCTGGCTTATCGTGAGGGGCTGGCTGATACGCTTCTGTTTGACAAAGTCCATATAGAACGCGGAGACAAGAAAACACCGAAGGCACTTGACCAAGAAGCATTGGACAAGTTGAAGGCAATCTGCTTTGATGAGTTGGAAGAGGAAATGGAAACCGCTCGTGATGTGTTTCTCTTCGCCTGTTATACCGGTGCAGCCTATTGTGATTTGATGGAACTAAGCAAGAAGCATCTTGTTCGTGATGATAATGGTAGCCTTTGGTTGAAGTTCAACCGGCAGAAGACGGGCGTGCTTTGTCGTATCAAGCTGTTGCCCGAAGCTGTTCGGTTAATTGAGAAAATGCACAGCGATGAAAGGGAAGCACTACTGCCTTTCATAAAATATCCCACTTATCAGTCTTGTCTCAAAGCCTTACGATTACGAGCAGGTATTTCTTTTCCCTTTACCTCGCACACGGCAAGACATACCTTTGCCACACTTATCACATTGGAGCAGGGCGTTCCTATTGAAACGGTGAGCAAGATGCTCGGACATACGAACGTAAGTATGACCGAACGTTATGCGAAGGTTACACCGCAGAAACTCTTTGAGGAGTTTAACCGTTTCCTTTCTTTCACTGAAGATTTGCGTTTAACCATTTAACCAAGATTTTTTATGAGAAGTACATTTAAGATATTGTTTTACATCAACAGAAAGAAAATAAAAGCAGACGGCAAGACCGCTATTCTCTGCCGTATCACCATAGACGGAAAGAGTACCGCCATTACCACAGGCGAGGAATGCAAATCCTCCGAGTGGAACAGTAGGCAAGGGATGACAACCGATAAGAAGACCAATCAAAGAATTGGCAAGTTCAGGGAATTACGCCAATTCGGGATAAGATGGCTGTGGCTCTAAATACCACCTATATTTCAATTGCCATTACTATACGCCAATCCCTCCTGGGTTGTTAGCTTACCGCAGGCAAATTGGCCTGCTGCGTTTGTGCGGCAGGTGTCGTCAGCATCGGTTATGGTAGCTTTATAGCACATCCCGGCCCAATGTTGTTCTTCTTGAACCAGCCTTGCGGCACTTCGAGCGCATAGCGCACAGATTGCGACGACTCTACACTTGCCTCACTGAACGGAGCCATATCGCGTGTTTCGCAGATTTCGCCACTTGCACTGATGAACGCGATTGAAAGGGGCGTAGGCGTGTCTTTCATCCAGAAGGCGATCTTTCGGTCTGTTTTAAACACAAAAAGCATGCCCGTTCCATCGGGAATATTTGTGCGCCCCATAAAGCCTTTTGTCATCTCTCGGCGAGAGCGGGCAAGCTCAACTGTTATGGGAATGGTCTTGCCGTCAAGATTTGTAATTGCCAAATCCTTTTTCTCAAATTCGAGCACAGATGTTGAACATGCGCTAAAAATGGCGCAGCACAATACAACCGCTCCTTTCAGCACCAGCTTCGCATGCACCTGTAAAAACTTTTTCGTGGTTAATCCTTTGTAAGTCATAATACAATTCATTATTTATTGGTCTGTAATTTATGGTGTTGTGGATAAGAAACAGCTCTTCCGAAAGCAAAGGTAATCTATTTTTTGCAAAACACGAAAAAGTTTTTGTTGTTTTTCTTGGTTGTTTTTTGCCACGCTGAAAGCAAATATTTTATTTATGTTGCAGATGCTTGCAAAGGCCAGTTTGGTATAACTAAGAATGTAACTTGCTACCTTTCCACCTCGTTCTATCGATTGCCCTGTTCGTCTGTTGGGCATGTTAAAAACACGCGAAGAAGTCTCTTCCAGGCCGCTTTTGAGCAACTTGTCGTGTTACAGCATGCTTGTAATCTCGTTACACTTTGCTCGTAACCCTGTTACAAGCATGCTGTAAATGGGATGGACTCCAAATGTAAAAGATTGCCCTCGTATGAACCGCAAAACATTTTTCGTATCGGTCTTGCAGGAATCTCGCAAGCGTTTTGTAAGTTTACGCGGCCTTTGCGGAAAGTCCGCAGGGGAGGACAAACAAAAAAAATGAAATTAATTTATAAACCGATGAAAAGAGTATTTTTAATAGTAATGCTTTCTATAAGCTTTTTTACCGTGCAAGCACAGGATAGAAAGTCGTATGAGGACAAGATGAATAAGCTCGAAAAGGAATATAATTCTCTCGTTGAGCTCTATAAAACAATTGCGGAGAAGAATCCCAATAGTTTGACGGAGGCTGACAAGGAGCAAATGCTAGAAATTACTGTCAAAGCCGACTCTTTGGATTCCGTGCAAACTGTTTTAACTATGGAAATCGTTAGAAAGTTCAAAGATTCTAAGTTTCCCGCAAAATATGTGGAAGCAGCAATGTATAGTCTTGAATATGATGAGTTGAAAGAGGCAGTGGATTCTAATAGTGGATATTACAATGAGCCGCAGATGGAACGACCTAAGAAACTGCTAGCATCCTTTGAACTACGTCATCCGGGTATGATGTTCAAAGATTTCGAGATGTTAGATTTGAATGGTAAGATGGTAAAGCTAAGTCAATGGGCTGGAAAAGGGAAATATGTATTTGTTGACTTTTGGGCTAGTTGGTGCGGTCCATGTCTTAGGGAAATGCCTAATGTAGTTGAGGCATACAAACGATTCCATGATAAAGGTTTGGAGATTGTCGGCGTTAGTTTCGATAAGGATAAGAAAAACTGGGCGGCAGCTGTTGAAAGGTTTGGTATGACATGGCCGCAGATGTCCGACCTGAAATATTGGGAAAGTGCAGCGGTTTCACTTTATGGTATTCGTGGAATTCCAGCAAATGTCCTACTCGACCCTGACGGTAAAATAATCGCATTAGATCTTCAAGGAGATAATCTACAGAAGAAACTGGAAGAAATTTATAAGTAGTATTTATTTCCGTATTAGGAAGGTATTTATTGATGGGCTCACTGTTCAACCTGTTCAATTTTTGGAGCTTTCATCTCGGGCTTCTGTACTTTAATCGGTACAGGCTCTTCTTTCGTAGCGGTGGGAGGAGTAGATGGAACTATAACGGGCTCGGCAGGAGATTCAATATCCGGTTCGGCAGTTTTTGAAGGAGTGGGTTCAGGTTCAATATATTCCACTTTTTTATTTTCTTTCTCTTCAACCTTTTCGGCTTCCTGTTTGGTTAGGACAGGAATCTTTGAAGTTGTATCGATGCCGATGACTTCACCTGATGTGTTAACATTATATTTGCGAGGTGGCGCCATCTGGCGAGTAGCCATCAAAATGGAAAGAAGTATGCTTCCAGCAAACAATGTAATGGCACATATTGCAACAGGAATGGTGTAGGTTGGTTTACTGTTGGATGTTCGTTTCATTTGGATTTGTCCTTTGATTTGCATTGTACTTAGGATGGTTCTTCTGGCCAGGCAAAAGTAATGAATTTCCGGCGGAATATTCTATCTTTGCAAGCGGTTGGAGGCCTCTCAAACCTTAATAAACAGCGCCTAACGACTAATACAAACCGAAATAAAATGATTAGAAAGCTTGCTCTTTTTCTGATAACACTGCTCCTCGTAACTGAGATTCAGGCACAGTTTTCCCGACCGAAATTAGTGGTTGGGATCGTTGTAGACCAAATGCGGTGGGACTACCTTTATTATTATTACAACGACTACGGGACCAACGGTCTGAGGCTTTTGCTCAGTGAGGGTTTTTCTTTCCAAAATACACAGATTGATTATGCACCTACGGTGACTTCCATTGGGCACAGTTCGATTTTCACGGGTTCCGTGCCGGCATTTACAGGGATTGCGGGAAACAACTTCTATGATGATGATAAGCCTGTTTATTGCTGTTATGACCCGAATGTAGAGAGTGTTGGTTCGACTAGTAGGGAAGGGAAAATGAGTCCGCATCGGATGCTCACATCCACAATAGGCGACGAACTGGGCGTAGCAACCGATTTCCGATCTAAGGTTGTTGGAATAGCTTTGAAAGACCGTGGTGCGATTCTTCCAGCTGGTCATTCGGCTAATGCTGCATATTGGTGGGATACATCAGCAGGGCATTTCGTAAGTTCAACTTTCTATATGACTCAACTGCCGAAGTGGGTAGAAGAGTTCAATAAGAAGAATCACACAGAACCTAAGTTCAACATAAAAACATCGCTAATGGGCGTTACACTCACTTTCCGTATGGCCGAGGCGGCACTGAAAAATGAGCGACTTGGACAAGGAAAGGAAACAGATATGCTCACAGTGAGCATATCACCAACAGATGCCATCGGTCACGAATATTCAACACGCGGAAAGGAAAATCGCGAGGTTTATATGCAGCTCGACAAAGACCTTGCACACTTTCTAAAAGAGTTAGACAGCAGGGTTGGACGCAACAACTATCTACTCTTTCTTACGGCCGACCACGGAGCTGCTCACAACTATAACTACATGAAAGAACATCGTATTCCAGCCGGCGCATGGAGCTACGAAACAACGGTTAAGCAACTCAATGAGCATTTGCAGGCTATATTCGGAATTATGCCGGTTATGAAAGAAGACAACTATCAGTTCTATTTAAACGATTCGGTTATTGCGCAATCCGGTAGGAATAAACAGGAGGTGATAGACGAGGCTATTAATTTTCTACTACAGGACCCGCAGTTTCTATATGTTTTCGACCAAGAGAAACTTGGTACGGTTGCCATGCCTGAATTTATTAGGAGCCGTATGTTGAAAGGCTATTTCAGGGGACGTTCTGGCGAAATCGGTGTAGTTACACGACTACAATATTTTGGTGCAAAGAATTCGCCCGACTATCGAGGCACGTCACATGGCCAACCCTTTGTCTACGACACGCATATTCCATGGGTCATGTTCGGTTGGGGTGTTCAGCACGGCGAATCGTTTGCCGAAACAAACATCACAGACATCGCGCCTACTATTTGTGCGATGCTACACATTCAAATGCCCAACGGAAGTATTGGAAAAATTCGTTTACCGTTGTTGAACGAAAAGGATACCCGCTAAACATGCAGATTGCAATAGCCGGGAACATCGGGAGTGGTAAAACAACTCTTACGACAATGCTTGCTGAACGCTACGGATGGCAGCCTAAGTTCGAGTCGGTTGACTATAATCCTTATCTTGAGGATTATTATCGGGACATCCAGCGTTGGTCGTTTGCAATGGAAGTATTTTTCCTCAAAGAACGATTTAAAGCTTTGTTGGATATTCAAAAAACTAGTCATAACACCATTCAAGACCGCTCGATATATGAGGGTGTATTCGTTTTTACGGCAAACAACTATGCGATGGGAAACCTCAACGAGCGTGATTATTCAACCTACATGGAACTGTTCGAGCAAATGACTCGCGAGATTGAAATGCCCGATCTCATGATATTCCTCCGCTCATCGGTTGCCCACCTCGTGCAGAATATTGAGAAACGAGGGCGTAACTACGAGCAGAAAATACCCATCGAATATCTGGAAAATATTAATCGCAGATACGACGACTTCACTGCCAAACAATATAAAGGCAGGGTATTGACTATTGACGTCGACAAGCTCGATTTTCAGCATCGTCCAAAAGACTTCGGACTGATAACCGACAAAATCGACCGTGAACTTTTCGGATTATTTTAGAACAAATAAATATGCACATAGCAATAGCCGGAAACATCGGCGCAGGCAAAACAACTTTGGCAACCATGCTGGCCAAAAGATATGGTTGGAAGGCTCATTTCGAACCGGTGGACAACAATCCTTATCTCGAAGATTATTATGAAGACATGGCCCGATGGTCGTTCAACCTGCAAATATATTTCCTCAACAAACGCTTCCGCGACATTGTAGACATATCCCGCTTGAACGAAACGGTTGTGCAGGATAGGACAATCTTCGAAGACGCCTGCATCTTTGCACCCAATCTGCGTGACATGGGAATGATGAGCGAACGCGATTTCGAAAACTATACAGACCTGTTTAACCTCATGCTAAGTCTGGTGAAACTGCCCGACCTACTCATCTACATTCGTTCGTCGGTGCCGCATCTCATCGATCAGATCCAACGTAGAGGCCGGAACTATGAGCAAACAATGCGTATAGACTACCTCAGAGGTCTCAACAAGCGCTATGAGGAATGGATAAAAACCTACGATGGACATATGATTATAGTTGACGGCGACACAACCGATTTCGAAAATAATGCACAACATTTCCAGCGGATAACCGACATGATTGACGACCGACTCTACGGATTGTTCCCCATTGAATGAAATAAGAAACATCATATAAACAACAAATAACATCAAATCTTATGGAAAGAATCAAAGTCCTAATTATAGGAAGCGGACCGGCAGGCTACACAGCAGCCATTTACGGTGGACGCGCTAACCTCAGTCCAGTACTTTACTCAGGAATCCAACCAGGTGGACAGCTCACTACCACCACTATAATCGAAAACTTCCCCGGATTCCACGAAGGCATCGACGCCAACATACTCATGCAGGAAATGAAACAGCAGGCCGAACACTTCGGGCTGATGTTCGAGACGGGTCTATTGTAAAAGCAGACCTATCCAGTAGACCGTTCAAGCTCGAGGATGAAAGCGGAAACCAAATCGAAGCCGAATCACTCATCATCGCAACCGGAGCCAGTGCAAAATATCTAGGCTTGGCCGATGAAGAAAAATATCGGGGCGAAGGCGTTAGCGCATGTGCAACTTGCGACGGATTTTTCTATCGCAAACGCGTCGTAGCCGTTGTTGGCGGCGGCGACACAGCATGTGAGGAGGCTACCTATCTGGCCGGACTGGCCCGAAAAGTCTATATGATAGTTCGCAAGCCCTACCTACGAGCTGCCGAAATTATGCGCAAACGTGTTGAGGAAAATCCCAATATCGAAATCCTTTACAACACAAACACCCTTGGTCTTTTTGGCGATAACGGATTAGAAGGCGCCCATCTCGTGCGTTTCAAAGGCGAGCCAAACGAAGAAAAATTCGACATCGCAATCGACGGATTCTTCCTCGCCATCGGTCACAAGCCAAACACCGACCTTTTCAAAGGCCAAATCGATCTCGATGAACAAGGTTTTATCCTCACCAAACCGAAGTCGACCGCAACAAACATCGAAGGAGTATTTGCAGCCGGCGATGTGGCCGACCCGACCTATCGTCAAGGAGTCATCGCCGCCGCGACAGGTGCAATGGCAGCTATCGAAGCCGACCGTTTCCTGCGATAAATCTTCTCAACTGTTATTGCTGTCCGATATTTCATAAGACAATTGGAGAGTAATTAAAGGTAAATGCCGCCCCCACTCTGGGACGGCATACTCACCAAAAGTGAATGCACGAATTGAAATTCTAATAAGATAGTAAGTACAGATGAAAAGACATTTAAGACGTAATTATCAGTCTACCGCTTGCCTGTTCGTTGCAATATTCTGTACCCAATTGATAACGGCATGCGGTTTTTCAAAAACAAATAACACTCTCAAAAGAGACACACTCATGACAACAGAACAACATAAAACTCGCGAAATATATCTTGCCGGAGGATGTTTCTGGGGAACAGAACATTTCTTCAAGCAAGTGGTAGGAGTTGTAGCAACCGAGGTGGGCTACGCAAATGGAAAAATCAAGAATCCAACCTACGAGCAAGTGTGTACCGATAAAACCCAGTTTGCCGAAACTGTGCACGTTGTCTACGACCCAGAAAAAATAACCCTTACCAAGCTACTTGAAATATATTTCGAGGCCATCGACCCAACATCCATAAATCAGCAAGGGCCCGACCGTGGCTCGCAATATCGAACCGGAGTCTACTACACCGACCCTGACGATCGTAGCGTCATTCAAGCCTTCTTCGACCATAAGCAAAGACACCTTAACGACCATATCGCCGTGGAACTACAACCCCTCAAGAACTTCTACAAAGCCGAAGACTATCATCAAGACTATCTCGAAAAGAATCCCAACGGCTATTGCCATATCCCCTCAAGCCTTTTCGAATACGCACGGAAAGCAAACAAATAACCTTGTAATATTAATTTATAGCATGAAAACAATCAGCACAAACAACACAGCCTTCTATCACATCGTGGCCATACTCACGGTAATGATATGGGGCACAACCTTCATCAGTACCAAGAAACTTCTTGTAGTAGGTATGCAGCCCGAAGAAATATTCTTCATGCGATTCCTTCTTGCCTATATCTGCATCTGGTTTATATCCCCGCGCAAGCTCTTCGCCGAGAGCTGGAAAGATGAAGTTCAAATGGCCCTTCTCGGCTTCTTCGGTGGAACACTATTCTTCGTTGCCGAAAACAAAGCCGTTGGATTCACCTATGTCAACGACGTGAGTTTCATTGGATGCACCGCCCCGCTCATGACAGTCATGTTAGCCCTGATATTCTTCCGCGACAGCGTTAAAATGAGCTGGAAGCTTCTCATTGGTTCCATCATAGCCATGGCCGGTGTCGGAGTAGTGATATTTAACGGTCAGTTCGTGCTTCATGTCGATTTACGAGGCTACTTTCTCGCGCTGTTTGCCTCGTTTAGCTGGGCTATCTATTCGCTAATTATGAAGCGTGTTTCGAGTCGTTATTCGGCAGTGTTCATCACCCGCAAGGTATTTTTCTATGGCGTTCTGGGCACTCTTCCATTCTTCCTCATCAGTCCATGGACTTTCCCGCTGAGCGGCTTTCTCGACCTCAAAGTGTGCGGAAATCTTCTCTTCCTGGGCGTGCTGGCCTCTTTTGCCTGTTTCGCCACTTGGAGTTGGGCTATCGCTAAACTTGGAGCTCTGAAAACATCGAACTACATATATCTCAATCCCATCACCACCGTTATTGCCAGCGCAATATTCCTCGATGAACCCATGACGCTCATGGCCTATTTGGGCAGCGCCCTTATTCTAATCGGAGTTTATTTCGCAAACAAGGCCGAAGGTATATAGCCCATCACCCTCCTACCAGAAAAGACACATAGTTTTATTTACTTTTGCATCACCCAAAACCTAACGAGAAAAAATATTATGCTTGAGAAAAACATACGGGAAGAAATCATATCCCTTATTCAGCAACAAGTGGTTCCGGCAGTGGGATGCACGGAGCCTATGGCAGTGGCGCTCACAACCGCTCGCGCAACCGAACTTCTTGGTAAAAAACCAACGCACATCCGCGTGCTCCTCTCGGCTAACATCCTCAAAAACGCAATGGGCGTAGGCATTCCCGGAACAGGAATGATTGGTTTGCCGATAGCCATCGCACTCGGAGCAACTATCGGTAAATCGGAATATAAACTCGAAGTAATAAAAGACCTCACACCCGAAACACTCGAACAAGGAAAGAAGTATCTCGAAGAATGTCCGATAGACATCTGCCTGAAAGATGGCATAACCGAAAAGCTTTACATTGAAGTGATATGCCAGGCCGACGAGCACACTGCTTCGGCCATAATTGCCCACAGTCATACCAACATTGTATATGAAGAACGCAACGGCGAAATATTACTCGACAACCGGGCACCTGGTACAGCCGAAACCGCGACAAAAGGTCCGGAACTGAATTTGCGTACTGTTTGGGAGTTTGCAACAACCACCCCGATAGACGAAATCAGATTCATCCTCGAAGCCAAACGCTACAACCTGCGAGCTGCAGCACAGGCTCTCAAAGGAAACTACGGACATTGTCTAGGAAAGGTTATGGACCGCCCACTGAGCCGTGGAATCTTCGGTAACAGCATCTTCTCGCACATCATCTCCAAAACCGCTTCGGCCTGCGATGCACGAATGGGCGGCGCGCTAATTCCTGTGATGAGCAATAGCGGTTCGGGCAACCAAGGTATATGTGCCACAAATCCCGTAGCCGTCTTCGCAAAAGAGAATGAAAACACACCCGAGGAACTCATTCGAGCCCTCACGCTGAGTCATCTTACGGCAATCTACATCAAGCAAAGCCTCGGCACCCTTTCAGCTCTTTGCGGATGCGTGGTTGCGAGTATCGGTTCGAGTTGCGGTATAACCTATCTCATGGGGGGCGACTACACCAATATCTGTCACTCGGTGAAAAACATGATTGCTAACCTCACCGGAATGATATGCGACGGAGCTAAACCCAGTTGCTCGCTCAAAATCTCGTCGGGCGTATCGACAGCCGTTCTTTCGGCCACACTATCGATGGAGGGCAAGCACGTCACAGCTGCCGAGGGAATAATTGATGAAGATGTCGACCGTTCCATCCGCAACTTAACCAGCATCGGCAAGGAGGCCATGTGCATAACCGACGACATGGTGCTCGACATCATGACTCACAAAGGAAATTGCTAACTGTCGAGTAGTTCGACTTTGAAGAGAGCCTAATTAATAAGTTGGGCTCTCTTCTTTTTCTTGGGCGGCGTTTCCCAAACTTGGGAAGAGCAACTTTTTTC
>NZ_BAKH01000016.1 GCF_000614105.1 Prevotella micans DSM 21469 = JCM 16134 | reverse complement strand
CAACCAGCGTCCTCGGATAAAATCGACGCAGAGTGAGGGTCACGCAATGCTCCCCCGGAGAAAATCGACGTAGAGTGAGGGTCATGCAACGTTCCCGCAGATAAAATCGACGTAGAGTGAGGGTCATGCAACGTTCCCGCGGAGAAAATCGATGTAGAGTGAGGGTCACGCAACGCCCCCCAGAGAAAATCGACGCAAAGTGAGGGTCATGCAACGCTTCGCCAAAGGGCGACGAGTCAAATCCAACGGCGAGAGCGCAGCCTGTCTCACGGCGCTCCCTCATTCGCCCGCGAGTTCCGCAGAACCGATGGCGGACCCCCCAACCCGATCGAGAAGAAGACCCCGGAGAAGATAAAGTATAAGGGGAAATAATTCCCTCTCCCTCCCCGAATCCGGGGAAGAAAGATAAATCGTTTATATAATCATTAAGACCTGCATCCGTCGTGACGACGCGTGCAGGTCGACCGTTTTTATATATACATGTATTCGGTTTAAGAGAAATTATCCTGCCCTTGTCGGACGGGGGCGGGCAGACGTATCGGCATGGGTATCGGACAGACACGGGGTCTGTCCCTACATGCGGCCTGTCGGCCGAGCCCCATAACATTTCTCCTACCTGTTCCGTCTGGGCTTTTATGCCAATTCGGGCGGAACGCCCGCAGGTGTAGGGACAGACCCCGTGTCTGTCCGATACCCATGCCGATTCGGCCTACCCGGCCGAGTGCAGGTTTGCTTTTTATGGGATTAAATGATTTGTGGTATATCCACCCTCTCAAAAACTCACCTTAAAAATAAATATTACCTTTGCCGATGCTTGATAGCAGACGCTTAAACCTGAAAAACAAACGGTTTGCAACCGCACTGGCATCCATAAGAAATACACAAAAAGCAATTATGATTTCAGTTGAAAATTTGAAAGTGGAGTTCGGCGTGAAGCCGCTCTTTCAAGATGTTTCTTTCGTGGTGAACGACCGCGACAGAATTGCTCTTGTGGGGAAAAACGGAGCGGGCAAATCAACCCTGCTGAAAATTCTGTGCGGGGCGCAGAAACCAACCGGCGGAAACGTGGCTACGGCCGGAGATACTACCATTG
Organism: Prevotella micans DSM 21469 = JCM 16134; assembly: GCF_000614105.1. Taxonomy (GTDB): domain Bacteria; phylum Bacteroidota; class Bacteroidia; order Bacteroidales; family Bacteroidaceae; genus Prevotella; species Prevotella micans. The sequence continues at coordinate 44,276 of NZ_BAKH01000016.1, read as the reverse complement.
GGTACCTGCCGCAGGTGATGAAACTTTCAGACGATACATCGGTTAAAGAAGAAACCCGAAAGGCGTTTGCCGATAACACCGAACTGCAACGCCGAATAGAACGGATGCAGAACGAAATGGCCGAACGAACCGACTATGAAAGCGAGGAATACGCACGATTAGTGGAGCAATTCACGCAAGCTCACGAACAATTCATCATGATGGGCGGCGAGAATTATGAGGCCGAAATAGAACGCACACTCATTGGTCTCGGCTTCGAACGCACCGACTTCGAACGACCCACACGCGAGTTCTCCGGTGGATGGCGAATGCGAATAGAACTAGCCAAAATTCTTCTTCGTAAACCTGACGTATTACTCCTCGACGAGCCAACAAACCATCTCGATATAGAATCCATTCAATGGCTCGAACAGTTTCTCGTGCAAGGCGCCAAAGCCGTTGTACTGGTATCGCACGACCGCGCCTTTATCAACAACGTAACCAACCGAACATTGGAGATAAACTGCGGAAGAATCGAGGATTATCGGGTGAAATACGACGAGTATCTCACCCTTCGAAAAGAACGTCGCGAACAGCAACTGCGGGCCTACGAAAATCAACAGAAAGAAATTGCCGATACAAAAGCTTTCATCGAACGTTTCCGCTATCAGGCAACTAAAGCCGTACAGGTTCAACAGCGAATCAGACAGCTGGAAAAGATTGTTCCAATTGAAATCGACCAGGTAGACACATCGGCCCTCCGACTGAAATTTCCGCCCTGTTTGCGAAGCGGCGACTATCCCATTCTCATCGATTCGCTCTCAAAAAGCTTCGGCTCGCACAAGGTCATCGGAGATGTGATGATGGAAATTCGGCGCGGCGAAAAGGTGGCCTTCGTGGGCAAGAATGGCGAAGGCAAGTCAACTCTTGTAAAGTGTATCACCGGCGAACTCGACTATACCGGCGAACTAAAAATCGGACATAACGTTCAGATTGGATATTTTGCCCAAAACCAGGCACAGCTACTCGACGAACAACTAACAATTCGCGAAACAATCGACCGCGTAGCAACCGGCGAAATTCGCCTGCGTATAAACGATATCCTGGGCGCGTTTATGTTCGGCGGAGAAACGGCCGATAAGTATGTAAAAGTGCTCTCGGGTGGCGAGCGTTCGCGATTGGCAATGATAAAACTGCTTCTCGAACCAGTGAATCTGCTCATCCTCGACGAGCCCACCAATCATCTCGACATGGTCTCGAAAGAAGTGCTCAAGGAAGCTATACGAGCTTTCGACGGAACGGCTATAATCGTGTCGCACGACCGCGAATTTCTAGACGGCCTGGTTAGCAAGGTCTACGAATTCGGACACGGGCAGGTGCGCGAACACATCGGCGGGATATACGACTACATTCGCAAACGTAACGCCGGTAGCATTCAGGAGGCAATCGACCGGAACATTGCCCCAACTCAGGATTCCAAACCCGAAATACCTGTAGAAAACAACCGCAAACAGCAATACGACCAGCGCAAACAACAACAAAAGAAACTTCGTAAGGCCGAACGTGCCGTCGAAGAATCTGAAAAGAAAATATCGCAGATGGAAAAGCGAATAAACGAACTCGACCAACTGCTTATGAAGCCTGAAAAAGCTTCCGACATGACACTCGTCACCGAATACACCGAGCTCAAACGCACCCTGGACGACGAAAACAATCGCTGGCTCAAACTCTCCGAAGAGCTCGAACAACTGAAATAAGAGAAACACTTTTAATCTTTTAAATAAACATCAGAACAATGAAAATGAAACAAATCCTACCGATGATGCTCATCGCATCAGCGCCCATGGCAGGTATGGCACAAGAGCAGGCCGGTATAAAAGCCGAAAACCTGAACAAAGCTGTTAAACCTGCCGACGATTTCTATGAGTTCGCAACTGGCGGCTGGCAGAAAAATAATCCGCTTCCAGGAGCCTTTTCACGCTTCGGCTCGTTCGACCAATTACAGGAAAACAACAGCAAACGCATCAACTCAATCCTAACCGGACTGCTCAAAAAGCAAACTAAACCCGGAACGGTTGAGCAGAAATTAGGCGACTTCTACAAGCTCGCAATGGATTCCGTGCGCCGAAACAAAGAAGGCGTTACGCCGGTTATGCCACTGCTACAGGAGATGGAAAACGCTAAGACTGTAGCTGCCCTACGCGACCTGCAGCTCAAATACGCAACCTTCGGCTATGGAGTTCCGATGGGCTACGGATTCGACGCCGACCAAAAGAACGCTAAGCAAAACATCTTGAACATTTCGCAAGGCGGACTAACCCTCGGACTCAAAGAATACTATCTCGACAACGACAAAGCAACTGTCGACATCCGCAACGCCTACAAGCAGTTCATCGTCGATATGTTCAAACTCTTCGGATTCAGCGAGGCCCAGGCTATACAGAAACGTAACGACATCATGCGCTTCGAAACAACTCTGGCGCTCATCTCCAAGAGTCGCACCGAACTGCGCGACGTTGAAGCCAACTACAACAAGATGACCCTGAAAGATTTTGAAGAGAAATATCCCAATATTCCATTGCAGAAAATGGCAAACGCCGAAGGAATCAAAACCGATTACATTCGTGAAATGGTTGTTGGTCAACCCACTTTCTTCGCCGGACTCGACAAACTCATCGCAACCGAAAGCGCCGACGAACTACGCGCCTGCATGCAATGGGATGCCATCATATCTTCGGCTAATCTGCTAAGCGATGAAGTACGTGCACGCTATTTCGACTTCTTCAGCAAAACAATGCGTGGAACCAAGGAAGATTATCCACGCTGGAAACGTGCCACACAGCAAACCGAAAGTCAGATGGGAGAGGCGCTCGGCCGAATCTACTGCGAACGCTACTTCCCCGCAACCAGCAAAAAGCGTATGGAAGAACTCATCCACAACCTTCAAATCAGTCTGGCCGAACGCATCAAGGCACAGGATTGGATGAGCGATGCAACAAAGAAAGCCGCCCTCGACAAGCTCTCCACATTCTATGTTAAAGTGGGCTATCCAAACAAATGGAAAGATATGAGCCGCCTCACAATCGACCCCTCGAAGTCTTACTACGAGAACGTACAGAACTGCCGCAAGTTCTGGTCGGAAATGCAAATCAACGAACGCGCCGGTAAACCTGTCGACAAGGAAGAATGGTTTATGACACCCCAAACCGTCAACGCATACTATAATCCGACAACAAACGAAATATGCTTCCCAGCCGGTATCCTACAATATCCGTTCTTCGACCCCAAAGCCGACGACGCATTCAACTACGGAGCAATCGGAGTTGTCATAGGGCATGAAATGACTCATGGATTCGACGACCAAGGACGACACTACGATAAAGACGGAAACATGACCGATTGGTGGACTGCCGAAGATGGCAAAAACTTCGATGCACGCACCGGAAAATATGCCGACTTCTTCAACGCAATAAAAGTTCTGCCCGACCTAAATGCAAACGGAAAACTAACCCTAGGTGAAAATCTAGCCGACCATGGTGGCCTACAAGTAGCTTTCGTAGCTTTCGAAAACGCTACAAAAGGCAAGAAACAAAAGAACCTCATGGGCTTCACTCCCGAGCAACGTTTCTTCTTGGCCTATGCAGGCGTGTGGGCAGCCAACATCACCGAAGCCGAAATTCGCAACCGTACCAAGAGCGACCCTCACTCACTCGGTCGCTGGCGCGTGAACGGCGCTCTACCTCATATCGACATGTGGTATAAGGCTTTCAATGTTAAACCATCCGACAAGCTCTTCATACCCGAATCAGAACGCCTCCGCCTCTGGTAATATACTCGCCTAAGGCAGAGAAACACCCCACGATCTCCGGCGTTTACGCAATCACAACAAGCGTAAGCGCCGGATTTTTATTCCTAATCTGGCGACACACTTCATTACCTTTGTAGCATGAAAACAGCTATAATCGTTGCGATGGACAAGGAGTTCAAGCAACTCAAATCAATTCTCGATAACATAACAACCGAACAACGAGGAAAAAATGAATTCGTCATCGGTAATACCGCGGGCAAAGAAGTAATTCTGATGAAATGCGGAATCGGAAAGGTTAACGCCGCTGTAGGAACCGTTGAATTGATAAACAATTTCCACCCTGACCTCATCATATCCAGCGGATGCGCCGGCGGAGCTGATAAGGAACTAGAGGTTATGGACGTAGCCGTGGCCTCGGAATGTGCATATCACGACGCATATTGCGGAAACGAAGTAAGCTTCGGACAAATTATCGGCATGCCTGCCCGATTCGAAGCGCCACGCGAACTGGTTGAAAAAGCACTCTCGTTAAATGAATTGGAATGGGAAGGAAAACTCCGGATTCGGAGCGGACTGACTGTGAGCGGAGAATGGTTCGTGGACAGTAGGGAGAAAATGAAATCCATCCTCAACCAATTCCCCGACGCCATGGCTGTTGACATGGAAAGCTGCGCCATCGCACAGGTGTGTCACATCTACGGCGTGAAATTCATTTCCTTCAGAGTGATAAGCGACGTACCACTGAACGACCACCAAGCCAGCCAATACTTCGATTTCTGGGAACGCATAGCCGACGGAAGTTTCGAGGTTACGAAACACTTCCTGAGAATAATTTAACATCAACGATAATGAAAAAAATTCCATCCTTCAACATCGACCACGAGCAATTGCTGCCGGGCATATACGTGAGTCGGAAAGACGATGTGGGAACCGAAACCGTGACCACTTTCGACATCAGAATGAAAGCACCCAATCGCGAGCCGGCACTACACATCGGTGCGCTGCACACCATCGAACATCTTGCGGCAACCTATCTGCGAAACGACAAAGAGTGGGCCGACCGAATTATCTATTGGGGCCCAATGGGATGCCTCACCGGAAACTATCTGATTGTACGAGGAAACCTGGAATCGAAAGATATCGTTGAACTGATGAAGCGCACCTTTGAGTTCATAGCTTCATTCAACAGCGAGATTCCAGGGGCTGCTCCGCGCGACTGCGGTAACTATTTATTGCACGACCTGCCCATGGCTCGATGGGAAGCTCGCCGATTCCTCGACACAACGCTCAATCGCATAAAGGAGGAGAACCTCCGTTATCCGGGATGAGCCCCCCTCCTACCCTATCTTTGCAACCGTAGCTTTTCGCGCAGAAAGCCAATGGTGGTAAAAGGCATTTAAAGTGGGATATCGAGGCTAATAAACGATGGATTAGGAATATAGATTAATCCTTTGAAAAATCCTCCTCGGCTCGTAGGGCCGGGGAGGATTTTTAATGTAATTCTTCAGCAGATGCTAACCTTCGACGACCTTCCCATCTTTCTTCTGCTTCGATACGCGGAAGAACTCAACGTTCTTCAGCCGGCGGAAATCGGCCGTGGGTGTGAAGAGAATCTGCGTTTTCGAGATGCACTCCGTGGGTTTGAAATCCTCTTCTCTCGCTACGGCTTTCGAGGTGAACGTGGGCCGGAACGTCCCGAGCGGACCGCCATCGACGATGTAACCCTTCGAGCAATACTCGTTGAGCACCTTGCGGAACTTGTAGAACACGGCAGCCACGTCGGCGTCGCCCACCGTACTGTCCTCGGCCATCCGCTCGCAGAGTTTGTCGAACGAAATGCGCTGTTTCTGGCAAACCGGGCTTGCCACGAACACTTCCTGCCCTTTTTTAGGGCCAACACTCAGTTTTCGTTTGTTCAATGAATAGTCCATAATACTAAAATTTAGATTGTTAAAAAAACACAGCGGCGACGTTATCTGCACACTTCACAGAACCTTTCGCCCGAGTGTCTGCCTCAAATATAACGAAAAGACGCTGTGCCTCCAAACGAGCCATACTACTTTCCTCGCCTCGGAATACTACTTTTATTCTTATCCGATATTAGCTTTCGCAGAAGACAATAGTACTTTTTGGGCAAAACGATAGTACTTCCGAGAAAACGATAGCACTTTCAGGAAAAATGATAGTGCTCTTCCGAGAAGACAATAGTACCTTTCATGAAAGACGATAGTACTCTTCCGAGAAGATGATGGTACTCTTCCGGAAAAACGATAGTACCTTTTGAGCAAAACGATAGTACTTTTTGGGTAAAACGATAGTACTTTTTGGGCAAAACGATAGTACCTTTTTCAGACCTCAATACGACCTTTTCGTGACACGCTGTGTATCAGATGATTATCCGATATATTTTCTCTCCATTTTACCAAGCCTTGATGGGTACGGTTTTCTATGAAATGACTGGAAACAGGTAGGGTTGACAGTTTTTCTTGTGATAAATGAACAGAGCGATTAATCTTATACCCGCCGGCCTGTTGACTTTGAGCGCAGTAACATTCACGGCTTGCGATGAAGGATAGTATTCTTGTTCATTTCTTTATACGATTGAAGCCATACCAAAGCTCTCTAGGAGCTCTGATATGGCTTCCGCTATATCTTACGATAATAAATACAGGAGATGCCGACTACTTCAGCACACCAAGTTGCTTACCGACTTTTACAAATGCTGCGATACACTTGTCGAGCTGTTCACGATTATGGCCTGCCGACAGCTGAACGCGGATGCGGGCCTGGTCTTTCGGAACCACCGGATAGTAGAATCCGGTTACGTAGATACCTTCTTCGAGCATTTTCGACGCGTACACTTGCGATAGTTTGGCATCGTAGAGCATCACGGCGCAGATTGCACTTTGCGTTGGTTTGATGTCGAAGCCGGCTGCCATCATTTTGTCGCGGAAGTAGTTCACATTTTCAACTAAGCGGTCGTGAATCTCATTGCTTTCCTTGAGCATCTTGAAAACCTCCAAGCTGGCTCCGATAATGCACGGAGCAAGAGAGTTGGAGAATAGATAGGGGCGACTGCGTTGACGAAGAAGGTCGATGATTTCTTTTCGTCCGGTGGTAAATCCGCCCAATGCTCCGCCGAAAGCCTTTCCGAGTGTTCCGGTGTAGATATCCACCCGTCCGTAAGTTTTGCATAGTTCGCTCACTCCGTGACCGGTTTCGCCAACAACTCCTGCCGAGTGCGATTCATCTACCATAACGAGGGCATCATATTTTTCGGCTAGGTCGCAAATCTTATCTATTGGAGCTACATTACCATCCATCGAAAATACTCCGTCGGTAACGATTATGCGGAAACGTTGCGCCTGAGCTTCCTGGAGGCATTTCTCGAGTTCGGCCATGTCTGCATTTGCATAGCGATAACGCTTGGCTTTGCAAAGGCGCACACCGTCAATGATTGAAGCATGGTTTAGCGAGTCGGAGATGATTGCATCCTGGTCGGTGAACAGCGGTTCAAACACTCCACCATTAGCATCGAAACAAGCTGCATAGAGAATCGTATCTTCGGTTTTGAAATATTCCGAAATAGCCTGCTCGAGCTCTTTGTGAGCGTCCTGAGTGCCGCAGATAAACCTAACCGACGACATTCCGAAGCCACGTTTGTCCATCATCTTCTTGGCTCCTTCGATGAGTCGAGGATGGTTCGATAACCCCAGATAATTATTAGCGCAGAAATTGAGCACTTCCTTGCCTTTAACCAAAATGGAAGCTTGTTGCGGACTTTCAATCAGACGTTCTTCCTTATAAAGACCTGCTTCTTTAATCTCTGCAAGAGTATTGCTGAGATGTTCTTTCATTTTTCCGTACATAACATTAGATTTTTTAATTTTCGGAGGCAAAGTAACTCAATAATTCCGAGAACAAAGTTGGGCGCTAAAGTTTTTTTATGATGCGTTTATGCTTTTGCACAATTTTAATACTTTAATTTCAGACGTTCGGTTTAAAAGCTCTTATTTTGCATTCCGTAAATAAAACACAACAAATAATAATATGAAAAATATCTTAGTGATTGGTTCTACAGGTCAGATTGGCTCGGAACTTACCAGAGAATTAAGAAAACGTTATGGGAACGAAAATGTCGTTGCTGGCTATATCAAAGGAGCAGAACCGACTGGAGAATTAAAAGAAAACGGCCCATCAGCCGAGTGCGACGTCACTAATCCGGAAATGATTTCCAACGTCGTAAAGAAACATAACATCGACACAATCTACAATCTAGCCGCATTACTTTCTGTTGTTGCCGAAGCCAAACCACGATTGGCATGGAAAATCGGAATAGACGGACTTTGGAACATCCTGGAAATTGCACGCGAAAATAAATGCGCCGTGTTCACCCCGAGTTCAATCGGATCGTTCGGCCCCAACACACCTCATTTGCAAACTCCACAGGATACCGTTCAACGTCCCGGCACGATTTATGGAGTTTCAAAAGTAACAACCGAGTTGTTGAGCGACTACTATCAGAAAAAATATGGTGTCGACACACGCTCGGTGCGCTTCCCGGGCATTATCTCATACGTAACACCTCCCGGAGGCGGCACAACTGATTATGCAGTCGACATATATTATTCGGCCGTCAAAGGCGAACAATTCGTTTGCCCTATTCAGAAAGGCACAATGATGGACATGATGTATATGCCCGATGCCCTGAATGCAGCTATCCAATTAATGGAAGCCGACGCCTCAAAACTCATCCACCACAACGGATTCAATATCGCTTCGATGAGCTTCGACCCGGAAGAAATCTATAATGAGATAAAGAAAAGTAAACCAGACTTCAAAATGGTATATGATGTAGACCCATTGAAACAAAGCATAGCCGAAAGCTGGCCCGACAGTATGGACGACTCTTGCGCACGTGCCGAATGGGGATGGAAACCGCAGTTCGACCTACAATCGATGACAATCGATATGCTCAAACATCTAAGCGAAAAACTCTTGAAATAATTTTTCTTGCGATATACTATTAAGATTAAAGCGCAGGTCTGCAATGAGCAGCACCTGCGCCTTTCGTTATATATAGAGTGGGATTATTATTCTCGGATTTCAAGTCTAACTACATTCTCGACGTGAGGTGTATGAGGGAACATATCGACGGGTTGCACAGCAGTTACTTTATAGTACCTATCTAACAAGGCAAGGTCTCGAGCTTGAGTAGCCGGGTTACAACTCACATAGACAATGCGGGCAGGGCGAGCTTTGATGATAGTATCTATAACATCAGGGTGCATACCAGCTCGTGGCGGGTCGGTTATTATTACATCAGGTCTTCCATGCTCGCTGATGAACTCCGGAATTAGGATATTTTTCATATCGCCTGCGAAGAATAGGGTGTTTTCGATATTGTTTATCTGAGAATTTATACGGGCGTCGTGGATTGCTTCGGGCACATATTCGATTCCGATTACTTGTCGGGCTTGTCGAGCTACGAAGTTGGCAATAGTTCCTGTTCCGGTGTAGAGGTCGTAGACAAGTTCATCACCTGTGAGCTGTACGAATTGTCGGGCCACGGAATATAGTCGGTATGCCTGCTCAGTGTTGGTCTGATAGAAGCTTTTGGGCCCCACCTTGAATTTGAGATTGTCCATGAGTTCGAAGATGTGGTCATTGCCTTTGAACAGTTGAACAGAAAGGTCGCTGAAAGTATCGTTAGCCTTTTGATTATCCACGTAAAGCAGGGATGTTATCTGGGGAAACTTCTGCGCGATATGCTCCATGAGACGGCATGCTGTGTCACGGTCGTCAGGATGTTGGAAGTGAAATTGTATGAGAAGCATCCACTCACCCGTATTCGAGTTACGGAGCATTATGTTGCGCAAGAGTCCTTCGTGTAGTCGCTGATCGTAGAGGCTAATTTCGTTTTGAAGGGCATAGTCTCTGATTTCATTTCGGATAAGATTGTTAAGATTATCCATGAGATGGCATCGCTCGATAGGATATATCTTATCGAATGCTCCGGTTATGTGGAAACCTATAGCAGGTTGGTTTAGTCCAGCATCAACAGGTAACGAGGCTAGTTCTTCCTTGGTATACCATCGTTTGTTGGCACATCCGAATTCGAGTTTATTCCTATAATGTTCCGTTTGTTCGGAGGGCAATATGGGTTGAATTTCGGATAATTCAATCTTACCTATTCTCGTCAACTGGTCAATCACCTGCTGTTGTTTAGCCTTGAGCTGTTCATTGTAGGGAAGATTTTGCCATTTGCATCCACCACATATTCCAAAGTGCTTGCATTTGGGCTCTACCCGCATAGGACTGTAGGTTTTAAATCTCACCGCGGTTGCCTCGCAATGGTTTCGGCGTTTTTTCGTGATTTGCAGGTCAACAATATCACCTGGAACGACGAATGGCACGAATATCACCATATCGTCTACGTGTGCCAGGGCTTTACCCTCGGCTGCCACAGCTTCGATTTCTATGCTTTCGAGTAGAGGCAAGGCTTTTCTTTTTCTGGACATATTCTTGTTCGTGTTTATGAGATGGGCAAAGGTAGCTATTTTAACATGAGCTCTATTGTGACACATAGTGTCTGCAGTCCCATATACTGACAGTTTGATAGCTCACATGCCGGCATTAAAGCTCTAGACTAGAAAAATAGTGGCAAAATGATGTTTGATGTGCCCGTATCTTACTATATTTGCACGGCTGACTATTAAGCCAACGAAATAAATATCTAAACAATAAAAATACAGAACGAGACATGACAACAGACAAAAAATTTCGTGTGGAGAGCGACCTGTTAGGCGAACTCCAAGTGCCTCAAGGGGCGTATTACGGCGTGCAAACACAACGTGCCATCAACAACTATCACATCTCGCGTAAAAAGATGCGCGACTATCCCGACTACGTTATCGCCATTGCCTATGTGAAGCTCGCTGCTATTGAAGCTAACCATGAGCTTGGACAAATCAACGATGAGATTTCGGCCGCAGTTGCTCAAGCCTGTCGCGAAATAATCGACGGTAAATTCCACGAAGATTTCCCCACAGACATGGTGCAGGGTGGAGCCGGAACATCTGTGAACATGAATGCAAACGAGGTGATTGCTAACCGCGCACTCGAAATCATGGGGCATCAGAAAGGCGAATATCAATATTGCTCACCCAACGACCACGTGAACTGCGCACAGTCGACCAACGACGCTTACCCTTCGACGATTCGCCTTACGTTCATTCGCATGAACAAGAATCTCGTGGCCAGTCTGCAAAAACTCATCGCAGCCTTCCGCGCCAAGGGCGATGAGTTCAAAGACGTTATCAAGATGGGCCGTACCCAACTGCAAGACGCTGTGCCAATGACCAGCGGACAAGAATTCCACGCCTATGCAAATAATCTCGAAGAAGAGGTTGCCAACCTGGAGCGCAACGTAAGGTTGCTCCACGAAATCAACATGGGCGGTACAGCCATCGGAACCGGCTTGAACGCTGCGCCAGGTTTTGCCGAACTCTGCACCAAGAAACTGGCCGAACTAACCGGCGAACCATTCGAACTGGCTACCGACTTGGTTGAAGCCACGCCCGACACGGGAGCTTACGTAAGCTACTCCTCGGCCTTGAAACGTCTCGCCGTTAAACTGTCCAAGATTTGCAACGACCTTCGCCTCATGGCCTCCGGTCCGCGTTGCGGCTTGAACGAAATCAACCTTCCACCCATGGCTCCCGGTTCAAGCATCATGCCCGGGAAGGTTAATCCGGTTATCCCCGAAGTAACAAACCAAACCTGCTTCAAGGTAATCGGCAACGACACAACCATCATGATTGCCGCCGAAGCCGGCCAGCTCCAACTCAACGTTATGGAGCCAATCATCACCGAATGTTTGATTGAAAATCTAACCTGGCTGCCGAACGTTATGGATACCTTGCGCGAGAAATGTATCGACGGTATAACCGTGAACAAAGAGCGCTGTCTAAATATGGTTAGAAATTCCATCGGAATAGTTACGGCTCTGAATCCCTACATCGGCTATAAAAATAGCACCAAGATTGCCAAAGAAGCCCTTGCAACTGGCGGTTCGGTATACGACCTCGTGCTCGAAAAGAAACTCCTCACCAAGGAAAAACTCGACGCTATCCTGGATCCATCACACATGCTCGACCCGGAAGAAATGGTGAAATAATTTATATTGATTATCTAATGGTTGTTTAACCCAACCGTTCAATCAAACGGGCTCGCATCCACAAAGGTTGCGAGCCCGTTTTCCATTATCACATTTTATACGTGAATTAGTAGACTTAAGTAGATTCTTAAAACTAACCCACGTATTCTTGTTTTACATCTCCGGAGAATCCCGAACCATATTTACACTATTATTATACAAGTTCGGAAGACTCCGAATATTATTTTCACTACTATTACACTTATTCGGGAAAGTCCGAATACTATTTACATTACTATTATACATCTCAGGAATGTTCCGAACTTAATTCACACTATTATTTTATATCTTCGGGAAGTTCCGAACTATATTTACACTATTATTTTATAATTTCGGGGAATTCCGAATACTATTTACACTACTATTATATATCTCCGGAAAAGTCCAAAGGTTATTTAAACAGTCTTTTATACATTCGGGAAGCTCCGAACTTAATTTAAACTATTATTACATATCTCCGGAAAGTTCCGAACTACATCTATACTATTATTTTATAACTTCGGAACTTTCCGGAATCAATAACCAGAATCGTATAGAGAGATTTTGAATATTTTAGGCTCACGATAAAACCTAAACCTCTTCAAAACCTCTCTCCACGCTACTCACATTTCCAAAATGTTTTTAGAATCTTTATGGAAAGAAACAGCAACCATTCTCTCCCAACTTTGCCGGATATATCTCTTCACCGACCGCAAGGTTAAGCATGAGTTCTTTTCTCAAATAGACAACATAAAATAAAAATCTTAGTATAAACAACTACTTAGCCTTTCTCATCTTACTAAGCCTATTTACGATTAGGCTCTATAATGTTCAACTTCCTACTTCCATAAACTATTGCGGTGTCATATCCACCTTGGAAAAGATTATCACCGTATTTGTAGATTGGTTATTCCATCTCAAAATAGGCATTGGAATGAAAACGTTTAGCACTTGTGTGTCTTGTAGTCGCCCCCCATCATTAATTTCTTGATAACCTTTTTCTATTCTCCATATAGTCGTCTAATTTATACTCCTGCATTTGAATAATTCTGTAGATATATATGTCATTGCCGATTACATATAAAATAGTGTTCATGCATCCCAGGTCTCTGCAATACAATAGGTACTTAGGATGTTTACGCATTATTTTCCGAAAAACTTTTGGAGCGTTCTTTCCAAGCTTTCGCGAAAAAGTTCTGTAATAAGAATCCTGCCAGCTATACTCTCCTTCATCACAATATATGTATAAACGTCCTTTATATCTTTTGCCAAAATAATAAAGATTAAAAGCTAGTTTGCTTGTATCTACCTGCAATGTCTGCCCATCTTTCAGTCTTAAATTCAAAACGTAGAGTGGTGTTCCTGATTTCACACTATTCTCAAATTCTTTAAGATATCGTGCATTCGTAATTTTACAACTTTGGAAATAGTTTGGTGGATACATGCTATCAACTCTGTTTTTCGCCCGAATGACGCTTATACTATCACTACCGGAACACGCAAACTCTACAAGTAAGTCGTATGTCTCTTTATCCGCATTGTCCAACCATTTTGCATAAGACTGTATGATATTGTCAATGTAAGAAGCAGAGTCAAGCCTGTTATAAGCCTGTTCTATCTGTTCAGTTAAACTCTGAGCATTTGAAATGTTCAAAAATAGACACCCCATAATGAAAATTAAACTTATCCTTTTCATATTTACTTTAATCCATTTATATCTATATATATAACCACAATTTGTTATTAACAGAAGATAATTTAAAGAACACCACATATCGCGGAGTTGTGGTGTAGCCCACCAATAAGGCGGAGAGTATTAAAAAGATTGATTTACTCATTTTGGGTATCTTTCTGTAGAGAATAATACTCGTGCCATTATCTGAAGTTTATTCTGTATCGATATTGATTATGCATCTCCCTCTGGAACTCTTCTATGAGTACAGAACAATCTTTTTTCAGGAAACAAGGCTATTAGCCCATGCAGTTTTGTATTGCATTTGCGCTAACAGCGCAAGACCAAACTCCTCCAAGTTGACTAAAAAGTTATCTGAGATATTTTTCGCCAAACTCTTTCAACGTCCATCGCCTCAATATTGTGGAGTCGTTGTAAGAAAACACTTTTACTCCGCCATCGCGAGTTGTGGCAAAAATAACTTTGCCTATATCTCTATGATATTCCATATTGAATAACGAAAAGAAGCCCGTCAGACTGTCGTTCTCAAATTCCTTTATCAGTTCGGCAGGCGGGAATGTTACTTTCACACCCGAATATCGTCCGGTAAACCATCCCATCCAGGCCCATCCGCCATACGTTTTGTCTTTACTGAACACAAAAGAGTCTGTGTGAGGATATTTTTTCTTTCTACTACCTAAGGCTAAGCTATAAATAGGTTCAGCACACACTTTATTAAGGAATCCCGGGCCACAGAAGTCTTCATCTACAAAAGGAGAATTCCTCACGTCGGGATCAATTATATCTACTTTGAAGGGTATGTTGAAGGCTCTTACATGATAAACATATATACTGTCTAAAAACTTCCCTTCACGACTGCGTTTTATCAAATAGCGTGTCAGGTTGTTGAGTTCATTCACCTGTTCTGGCGAGTAGAACATCGACTGTTGTTTGTTTAGCACCACATATCGCGGAGTTGTGGCGCATCCCACCAATAAGGCGGAGAGAATTAAAAAGATTGATTTACTCATTTCTTCATTATGTATTTCTCACCAAACTCTTTTAATGTTAATTTCTCCAGGGTTATGGAGTCGTTGTATGAAAACGCCTTTATATCACCATTGCGAGTTGTAGCAAAAATGGTATTACGGTTTCCGTTTGAAATTCCATATATGCCTAAGGCAAATAACCCCGTCAAACTATCGTTCTCCAATTCTTTTATCAGAGCTGCCGGTGGAACAATCTGCTTAGCCCAACTACGCCCTTTAAACCATTGTGCAGAAACAAAACCGGCATACCTCTTATTTTTATCGAACACGAAAGTGTGTGTATAGGGATATCTTTTTTCCTTTCTCAAGCCCCAAAATCCGTTGTAGACCCAAGAGCTTGGCGATAAATACTTAAAGAAGACAGCCTCGTCGAAATCTTCATCTACAAACTTATAATGAGATATTATAGAATCGTTGGTCCACGAAAGTGGTGTGGTACATATTCTTACGTGATAGATGTATATACTGTCGAGTTCTTTTCGCTCTGTGCCTCTTCCTATTGCAAGACATGCTAAATAGTTGAGTTCTTTTATCTCTTCCGAATTACAGAACATCGACTGTTGTTTATTTAGCACCACATATCGCGGAGTTGTGGCGCATCCCACCAATAAAGTGGAGAGAATTAAAAAGATTGATTTACCCATTTCGATTATTTGTTCTATGGTGAAAAACGACATTGATTATTCGTGCTCGGCAGCATTCGGGCATCTTATATTTCTATCAAGCGAACGTGTAGTCGACCCATCATGATTTCTTGATAACCTTTCTATTCTCCATATAGTCATCTAATTTATATTCCTGCATTTGAGAAATTCTGTAGATATATATGTCATTGCCGATTACATATAAAATAGTGTTCATGCGTTCCAAGTCTGTGCAATACAATAGGTACTTAGAATGTTTACGCATTATTTTCCGAAAAACTTTTGGAGCGTTCTTTCCAAGCTTTCGAGAACAAGTTCTATAATAAGAATCGTACCCACACTCTCCTTCATAACAATATACGTATAAACGTCCTTTATATTTTTTGCCAAAATAATAAAGATTAAAAGCTAGTCTGCTTGTATCTGCCTGCAATGTCTGCCCATCTTTCAGTCTTAAATTCAAAACGTAGAGCGGTATTCCTGATTTTACACGATTCTCGAATTGCTCAACATCTCGCGCATTAGAAATTTTACTACTTTGGAAAAAGTCTGGAAATATACTATCAACTCTGTTTTTCGCCCGAATGACGCTTATACTATCACTACCGGAGCCCAGCATCTTTACAAGTAAGTCGTATGTCTCTTTATCCGCATTGTCCAAACATTTTGCATAAGACTGTATGATATTGTCAATGTAAGAAGCAGAGTCAAGCCTGTTATAAGCTTGTTCTATCTGTTCAGTTAAACTCTGAGCATTTGAAATGTTCAGAAACAGCCAGCCCATAATGACCATTAAACCTATCCTTTTCATATTTACTTCAATCCATTTATATATAATCACCATTCGTTATTCTATATTGTTTGCTGGCCGGCCTGCAAGGTTGAGGCAAAAGTGTTTTACACTTGCAGGAGTTCTGCAAAGCTCATGCAGAATCGTTTTGCGTTTGCAGGCAGACGCAAGGTATATACAAAAAATACGGAACAAAAAATCAGCTCGTCAATGAGTGACCTGCCACCATTGGGTATGGGTTTTGTTTAGAAAGGCCGATTCGTAACTAGAGACGGTGGGATCACTTATGGTTATACCGCTGAAACGTGTCACAGAAATGTATCGACTGGGTGTTTCGCCCAAGTTAGTATAGATACTTGGAGTGGTCGATTTATAGGGTACAAGTCGACTCAGCGTAGATTGGAAGGCGGTATAGAGAGCCGTGCCACCGCAGAGTTTGTCGACATAATCGCCCATATCATAAAAAATGGTATTGCGATAACCATCGAGCTTCTGAACTTGCAGAGTGTCGGCAAGGTTGAAAGTGTATGCGGCGTTGATTTGTTTCATCACTCCGGCCATCTCGTCGGCCACAGCGCAATCAGTTATACCGATGTTGCCACAGGGGGTGCTGTAGGTTGAGTAGAAGTTGTGAAATTCGTTGACGATACGTTGATAATCGGGCGACAACTGGGCCAAATAGCGCCACATTTTATGGTATGGCATTCCGTAGGCCATCACTTCACTTGCACATCCGATGAGGTGTGATGTGACGTTGCGGAGTTCATAGGCCACTTCGATGTTCGACATGTAGCAGTCGTCGAACATAATGAACTGCATATGCATTCCGGCCCTACTAATAGCTTCGGCGAGAGTTGGAATGTTTGTTTGGGTATAAGGTTCCGAGCCGCCAAAATAGCGTGTGGATACTCGTCTGCCACCGTTTGAAAAGAGCCATCCGGTGCCGTGGCATCCTATTATCATTGCGTATTGATTGGCAGGCGCTTTTGATTTCATCGTGCCGAGAACATTGGCTATACCTCCGGCGGTAGTGAGTTCCGGGAGGTTTGCAGCGGCATATCGCTCTAGGGTGTCCTCGTGGCATACGCCGTTTTTATAAGTTATCTCCATCATCACGGCGGAAGACGATGACGTAGAGATGAAGATGATAAGACGGTTACGATATAAGCCGCCATCTGCTTCGATAGCAGTTTTCATGTCGCTGATGTTACGTTGGAAAGCCTGATATAGACTCCCGAAGTTACTATTCCGGGCAGCGCTCCAGGGCATGTAAACAAACAGGGTTTTGTCGGCATGTGCTTGCGGGAGCGGATAAGGTGCCGGCACGTCGGTTTTGCACGAAGCGAGTACGAAAAGCAATGTTCCGAAGAGGAGCTGTAGGAGTTTTTTCATTTCTTTTTAAGTTCTGAAAGTGATTGTTTCAAGGCAGTTATCTTCTCCTCGGAGTCGCTTTGTTTTTTGCGTTCGAGGGCTACGACAGCCTCAGGAGCATTGGCTACGAAACGTTCGTTGGCGAGTTTCTTTTTGATGCCCGCGAGGAATCCCTCAAGATGAGCCAGCTGGGCTTCCTGCTTTTTGATTTCGGCCTCAATGTCAATGAGGCTGCCAACGGGTACGGCATATTCGTCGGTTCCGACCATGAATTGCGCAGTATCGGCAGCCTTTTCACTCACGTTTTCTATGCTGGCGAGATTAGCCATCTTTATAACGATGCCATCGTAAGCTGCGAATCGATTCTGTCCGATAGCGTGGAGAACGAGTTGCTCTTTGGGGGCGATATTCTTTTGATTGCGAACAGTGCGAACGCCGCTAACAATCTGCTTCACGAGTTCAATATCGGAGCTTAGCCGCTTGTCATCCTCCGTAGGAACAGCGATCTGCAATCTTTCGCACATGATGGATTCGCCAGCCTTACGATCGAAAAGATGTTGCCACAATTCTTCGGTGATAAAAGGCATGAATGGGTGAAGCATGTTGAGCAAGGTCTCGAAGAATCGAATCGTAATGTTGTAAGTTACGCGGTCGATAGCCGTACCGTAAGCAGGCTTAATCATTTCGAGATACCAGCTGGAGAACTCGTCCCAAAAGAGACGATAGACAACCATCAAGGCCTCTGAGATGCGATACTTCGAGAATAGATCGTTCAACACCTCGTTGGTTTCGCGAAGTTTGGCTTCGAACCATCGGGTAGCGATTCGGCTGGCTTCGGGCTGTTCGGTATCGGCCACTTCCCACCCCTTCACGAGTCGGAATGCATTCCAAATCTTGTTGTTGAAATTGCGTCCTTGTTCGCACAACGTTTCATCGAAGAGAATATCGTTGCCGGCCGGTGCGGAGAGCATCATTCCCATGCGTACACCGTCGGCACCATATTTATCTATCAATTCTATTGGGTCGGGAGAATTGCCAAGTGATTTCGACATCTTGCGGCCGAGCTTGTCACGCACAATACCCGTGAAATACACATTCTTGAAAGGCATCTTACCCTTGTATTCGTAGCCCGCCATAATCATTCGTGCCACCCAGAAGAAAATAATATCGGGGCCAGTTACGAGGTCGCTCGTGGGATAATAATATTTTATGTCCTCGTTGTCCGGATGGTTGATTCCGTCAAAGATGGAAATAGGCCAGAGCCACGACGAAAACCACGTGTCAAGACAATCTTCATCCTGCTGAAGGTCGGCAGCAGTCAATGCATTGCATTTCTGTTTTGCCTTTGTCAAAGCCTCTTCGGCAGAAGGTGCAACCACATATTCGCGCTTGCCATCGACAATGAAATAATAAGCCGGAATACGATGTCCCCACCATAGTTGTCGTGAGATACACCAGTCTTTGATATTTTCGAGCCAATGGTGATAGGTATTCTTGTATTTCTGCGGATAGAAACGAATGTCATCGTCCATCACCGGCTGCAGTGCAAGGTCGGCAAAGTGCTGCATCTTAAGGAACCATTGTGTAGACAGTTTCGGCTCGATGGGCACGTGCGTACGTTCAGAATATCCAACCTTGTTATCATAATCCTCCACCTTTTCCATTAATCCCGCATCTTCGAGATCTATGGCTATCTGCTTGCGCACGTCCATACGATCCATGCCGACGTAAAGTCCGGCAGCTTCGGAGATTGTTCCGTTGTCGTTGAAAATGTCGATGGTTGCAAGACCGTGCTTCAATCCGAGCTGATGGTCGTTGATATCGTGCGCAGGTGTCACCTTCAGACATCCGGTACCGAACTCTACATCCACATACTCATCTTCGATGACAGGAATCTCTCTACCCACCAACGGAACGACAACGTGCTTGCCTTTGAGCCACGTATTCTTCGGGTCGTTAGGGTTGATACACATGGCCGTGTCGCCCATAATCGTCTCCGGACGCGTGGTAGCCACGATAGCATATCGACCGGGCTCCTCAACCACCATATATTTGAGATAATAGAGCTTTGAATGTTCCTCCTTATATATCACCTCTTCATCGCTCAATGCTGTTTGTGCCTGCGGGTCCCAATTCACCATGCGCACACCGCGATAGATGAAACCTTTATCGTATAAATCGCAGAACACCTTGATGACACTATTCGACCGTTCCTCATCCATTGTGAACGCTGTACGATTCCAGTCGCACGAAGCTCCTAACCGGCGTAATTGCTTCAAGATGATACCACCATGCTCATTCGTCCAATTCCACGCATGTTTCAGGAAATCATCACGAGTGATATCGGTTTTCTTTATTCCCTGCTCGGCCAGCTTAGCTACGACCTTGGCCTCCGTAGCAATCGAGGCATGGTCGGTTCCCGGAACCCAACATGCATTTTTGCCCTCCATACGAGCGCGACGCACCAGAATGTCCTGTATAGTATTGTTCAACATGTGCCCCATGTGCAACACACCGGTTACGTTGGGTGGCGGCATCACAATCGTATATAGTTCCCGTCCGTCGGGCCTCGAACTGAACAATTTGTTTTCCTCCCAATATTTATACCATTTCGACTCCACATTCTGCGAGTCGTATTTACTTGCAAGCTCCATTCTGTGTGTATTATTAATTCTTTATTAACATTAAAAACGAATGCAAAAATACAAAAGCCATGCTAAATAATCTACCTTTGTACCGGTAATATAGTGGTAATGAGAGCTTCTCTACACTTTTAGAAATCAATCATCTTGCACACAAAAGAAGAAAAATTAAAGGCCTTTTCCAGATTGTTAGACATTCAGGAACGACTACGAAAGGAATGCCCTTGGGATAGAAAACAAACCTATGAAAGTTTGCGACCTCACACTGTAGAAGAAGTCTTCGAATTAACCGATGCACTCATCAAAAACGATTCCAAAAACATCTGCAAAGAACTTGGTGATGTGATGGAACACATCGTGCTCTACTCCCTGATCGGAAGCGAAACGGGCGACTTTGACATTGCAGATGTTTGCAATATGCAGTCAGATAAACTCATGTTTCGCCACGACTTTATCGACTGGCAAGGATGGGAACTCTCCAACCATGAGATGAGAATAAACTCCGCTGGACAAGTGGTTTATAAAGATGAATCTGCAACATCTATCCAATATTCACAAGCCCCAGAGACATCGGCCCAAGTAGAATCGACTTGGGAACAACAGAAACAAAAGGAACGCGATGGAAACAAAACCGTTCTTTCCGGAGTTCCCTTATCCCTACCATCGCTCATAAAAGCATTTCGTATCCAAGAAAAAGCCCGCAACGTAGGCTTCGATTGGGAAAATCGAGATGACGTTTGGAACAAAGTGCGCGAAGAACTCAGTGAACTGGAAACGGAACTAAAAAAAGGAGATAAAGAAACCTCCACGCGGGAACTGGGCGACTTCATCTTCTCCATTATCAATGCTGCCCGACTCTACGATCTCAACCCTGACAATGCTCTCGAATTTACCAATCAAAAGTTCATCCAACGATTCAACTATATTGAGAAGAAAGCTTACGAAAGTGGGTGTGAACTCAAATCGCTCACACTCGAAGAGATGGACAAACTGTGGAACGAAGCAAAGAAAATTAATAACGAAAACTAATCAAATGAATATGAAACAACTTTCAACACTAGCAATCCTAGCCATGACATTCCTCATTGCCGCAGGATGCAAAGGCGATAAAGCTAAACCCATGCTCGAAAAGAACATGGAGAACCTAGACTCCATTAACACAGCTGACAGTACCATCTACGGCACAATGGCTGACGGCGGAATGAACTCGCTCATCCTCGTAACCGATAACGGCGATACGCTCGAATTCCTCGAAAACCCTGACGATACAGCCGAAGTCGTTAAAGGCGGGAAACTCGTAGGCGACAGATTCGCTACCATAGGCTACAAACAGTATGGCGACCTCTTCATCAGAAAAGCCATTAATCTAACATCGCTCATGGGAACATGGACAAGCCTCGACCGGAACTTCGAAATTAAAGACGGTGGAGTAATAATCTCAAACCTCGACAGCGAAAAGAATCCATGGACATCATGGAAAATCTACAATGGGCAACTCATTCTCTCGAAAGATACCTTCGACGTTTACGAACTCGACGCCGAAACATTGAGCTTAGAGAACAAAGAAGGAATCTTCAACTTTACACGGAAAAGAAAATAACCTCCACTCCTTGGAACCATTCAAAGTCCACATCATCGGCTGCGGGAGTGCCTTGCCCACACTCCACCACTCGGCTTCTAGCCAAGTAGTTGAAATCAGGGGCAAGATGTTCATGGTCGACTGTGGCGAAGGAACTCAAATACAACTACGGCGTAGCCGAATACACTTCCATAAAATCATTGCCGTCTTTATTTCTCACCTCCACGGCGACCACTGTTTCGGTCTTCCCGGAATGATTTCAACATTTGGAATGACTGGCCGAACAGCTCCCCTACACATCTACGCCCCCTCCGAACTCGGTCCGATGCTCAAAAGCGGAATCGACTTCTTCTGCAAAGGACTCGAGTTCGAAGTAATATTCCACCCCATTGACACCACCCAAAGCCTAACCATATATGAAGACCGAAGTCTAACCATCAGAACCATCCCCCTTGACCACCGCATTCCATGTACCGGATTTCTATTCCGCGAGAAACCTGGGCTACCACACATACGTCGCGAAATGATTGACTTCTACAACATTCCTCTAAGCCAAATAAACAATATCAAAAATGGAATGGATTGGCATACACCAACAGGCGAGACAATTCCATACACTAAACTAACCACCTCGCCCAATCATGTTCGCAGCTACGCTTACTGCTCCGATACCCGTTACATGCCCCAACTTCACGAACTCATCAAAGGCATTAATACCCTATATCACGAAAGCACCTATACCAGTGACTACGTTGCCCGTGCCGCCCAATATTTTCACAGCACTGCTTCCCAAGCTGCCACCGTAGCCCGTGACGCCCAAGTAGGTAAACTCATCCTTGGCCATTATTCGGCACGATACAACGACGAAACACCTCTTCTAAACGAAGCTCGCCAAATATTTGCCAATACCCATCTGGCTGACGAAGAGAAATCTTTCGACATCTAAAAATAATTTCAAACCAATAGAGACAACTCCAATTCGAACCTATCGCTCGGAAGTGGCGTGGTTCTTATTGATATAAATTGATTACCAGCTTATTTCATGACCAATTTATCACTTACGGCTGCCTTAAAGTTCATGTCTAGACCCTTTACACTATGTGTGAGTGCGCCAAAGGAAATGAAATCGACACCTGCTTTTGCATATGGTATCATGTTTTCGAAGGTTATTCCGCCACTCGATTCTGTTTCGCAGCGGCCTGCAACAATATTTACGGCCCTTCGAGTGTCTTCTGGCGTAAAGTTGTCAAACATTATGCGGTCGCAACCTTCGACCAATGCTTCGTTGAGTTCTTTGAAGTTGCGTACTTCGCACTCTATTTTCAAATCTTTACCTTTTTCTTTGCAGTAGGCTTTTGCATGTGAAATAGCATTATGAATACCTCCACAGAAGTCGATATGGTTATCTTTTAAGAGAATCATATCGAAAAGTCCGATACGGTGATTTATTCCTCCACCTATAAGCACAGCCTCTTTTTCGAGCATACGCATACCTGGAGTGGTTTTGCGAGTATCTAAAACTCTCGTTTTCGTGCCGGCATCGATAAGTGCTTGTTGGTATTTGTGGGTCATGGTGGCTATGCCGCTCATACGCTGAAGAATGTTGAGCATTAGGCGTTCGGTTTGCAGCAGACTTTGTTCGCGCCCTTTTACGCTCATAACTATATCGCCTGGGGTTACGTGTGCGCCATCTTCGATATTTATTTCTACCGCGAGCTCGGGATCGAAGCGGTGGAAAACGCGCTTTGCAATGTCTACTCCGGCGAATATTCCTTCTTGTTTTATCATCAATTTGCTTTCGCCTATGGCGTCGGAAGGTATGCAACAAAGAGTTGTATGGTCGCCATCGCCAATATCTTCGCTAAAGGCGAGGTCAATTAATCGGTCGTTTAATTCTTCTACTCTTAACATGTCGTTTGAATATATGTGGAAAGGATTATGGCGTGTTACAACCCGAGTTTCTTTGATATTTCTAGCATCCTATTAATTGGGCGCACTGCCTTTTCAGCTATTTCCGAGCGAATCTCTATCGTAGGCCATTCGTACTTAATGCAATTGTAGAGTTTCCGCATTGTTATTAGTTTCATGTGGTTGCATTCGTTGCAAGCATACGGTTCTTCTATCGATGGTGCCGGAATGAAGGTTTTCTGCGGTGCCTGCCTCTGCATTTCGTGTAGTATGCCTGCCTCCGTAACTACGACAAACTCTTGCGCTTTGTCATTTATACTGAACTTTAGCAAGGCGGCAGTACTACCTATCTTATCGGCAAGTTCGGCTACCTGACTCGTACATTCGGGGTGTGCTAATACTTTTGCGTTAGGGTACTGTTGTTTAAGTTGCTTAATACCTTCAACGGAAAAGCGTTCGTGCACATGGCAAGCACCGTCCCAAAGTAGCATATTGCGACCTGTTATACGATTTATATAACCTCCAAGATTCTTGTCAGGTCCAAAAATAATCTTCGTGTCTTTAGGAAATGACTCTACTATCTGGCAGGCATTACTACTTGTTACAACAATATCACTGAGCGTTTTTGTTGCTGCCGTTGTATTCACATAGCTTATCACGGTGTGGTCGGAATGGTCTTTTATGAACTGCTCGAACGAATCAGTGGGACAGCTCTCCGCCAATGAACAAGATGCATTTAGATCGGGTACAAGAATAGTTTTATCGGGACAAAGTATCTTATTAGTTTCACCCATGAAATGCACCCCGCACATCACTATAATATCAGCGTCGGTATTAGCTGCTTTCTGTGCTAGGGCAAGACTGTCGCCTACAAAATCTGCCAAGTCTTGTACTTTCGGATAAGTGTAATAATGCGCCATAATCACGGCATTCTTCTCTTTACACATACGTTTTATTTCAGCCTTTACATCCGTATTGACAGATATTGGCTCGTCAATAAAACCCTGTTCTATCCATTCTTTCTCTATCATATCTTATTGTCTTATCAATTATTCTTTCTGCGAGTCATTGGCATGCTTCGGATAGTCTATTGTATAATGTAGACCACGACTTTCCTTGCGCTCTATCGCCTGACGGGTGATGAGATAACCAACGTTTATCATATTCCGCAACTCGCAAATATCTTTCGTTGCCTTTACTTGCTTAAAAAGATTCTCGGTTTCTTCATAAAGAAGATCAAGCCTGCTCCATGCACGTTTCAAACGCAAGTTACTCCGCACAATACCAACATAGTTGCTCATTACTTCACCCACTTCCTTAACACTCTGTGTTATCAGCACCCGTTCTTCATAGGTAAGTGTTCCGGTGTCGACCCATTCGGGTATGTTAGCGTTCAACTTATAGTTGTCGATAACACTAATAGAATGCTCTGCAGCCGATTTAGCATAAACAACAGCCTCGACAAGCGAGTTGCTTGCCAAGCGATTTCCTCCATGCAATCCTGTACAAGCGCATTCGCCAACCGCATACAGTCGTTTTATGGTACTCTCGCCATTTAGGTCAACCTTAATGCCACCACACATATAGTGTGCACTTGGACACACTGGAATAAACTCCTTGGTTATGTCGATTCCCAAGCTAAGGCACTTCGCATAGATATGTGGAAAGTGTTTTCTTGTTTCGGCAGCATCTTTGTGCGTCACATCAAGACACACATGGGCAAGTCCGTGTATCTTCATTTCATGGTCTATGGCTCTTGCAACGATATCGCGAGGTGCGAGCGAAAGTCTTTCATCGTACTTCTGCATAAACTCATCACCATTCGGAAGACGAAGAACACCACCATATCCACGCATTGCTTCGGTTATCAGAAAAGCCGGACGAGTTTCTTTCGGATTGTAGAGCACCGTAGGATGGAACTGCACAAACTCCATATCAGCAACCGTTCCTTTTGCTCTATACACCATTGCGATGCCATCGCCAGTAGCTATACTGGGGTTCGACGTTGTACCGTAAACCGCACCGCAACCACCTGTTGCCATAAGTGTAATCTTGCTTAAGTAGGTATCTATTTTCTGTGTGACAGGATTCAAAATATATGCACCGTAACATTCTATATCAGGGGTACGACGCGTTACTTCAATTCCGAGATGGTGTTGAGTAATAATTTCTACGGCATAATGATTCTCGAGCACCGTAATATTCTCATTACTGCACACCGCCGCCATAAGTCCGCGCTGTATTTCTGCTCCCGTGTCATCAGCATGATGAAGTATGCGAAACTCACTATGTCCGCCTTCGCGATGTAAATCGTATGTACCTCGTTATTCTTATCAAAGTTTACGCCCCATTCCACAAGGTCACTGATGCTTTTGGAGCATTTCGAACAACATGTTCCACCGCCTGATGATTAGAAATAAAGTCGCCAGCCACTATAGTATCGGCTATGTGCTTCTCGAAGTTGTCTACCGACAAGTTAGTAACTGAAGCTATACCTCCCTGCGCCTTTGTTGTGTTAGCTTCATCAAGAGTTGTCTTGCAAACCAGCACGACTTTCCCTTTACCACCATTTGCTATGCGAAGAGCATAGCTCATTCCGGCAATGCCACCACCTATAACAAGAAAATCTGATTTATGAATCATAGTTCTTCATGTATTCTGTTTTCATACGATCTGAATAATTACGGGCAAAGTTACTCGAATTAAAGCGTTGCTCATACGATGCAAGGAAAAAGTAGTAAGCCTGGAATACTCTACGTGATTATTGCTAGTGCTAACCTAAATTAGTGATCGTCCTCTTTCGACTTTGTATTGATATTCCTAAGTGCAGAATCGCAAAGAAGAGTGTTTATGAACAAACAGCTGTATATTTGCAGCCACTTCTCCAATAGCGGAGAAATACAAAAATTTTTATTTATAACTTCAAAAACAAAAATCTATGAGAAGTAAACTAGCATTATTTGCCTTGACTGGCATCGTGTTAATTACAACAGGTAGTTGTAACAAAGAAGAGAATTATGCCGACTTGAAAGTCGAGAAAACTGAAATCACATTGGCAAAAGGTGATACTACAAAGGTTGTCATCGCGCAAGGAAGTGGTTCTTATCACATTGTCTCGGCCGATACAACCATCGTAAAGCCTGAACTGACTAAAAATCATGAAATCTTACTAATCGGAAAAGCCAAAGGCTCCACTTCAGTTTCCGTCGAAGATGTCTTGAGTAAACAACATAGCCAGATTGCCGTAAAAGTGAATCTCACTTATGTAAACGCCTCCATCAGCAGACTCATCGAACTGTTCGGCATGCGATCCGACAGAACAATCAGCGCGCTGAGCAACGGACAGGAGCCTTCCGAGGTACAGAAATATTCAACCTTGAACACTTCTTAATATCGTTCGAAGGGAATAATATGAATATGGAGCATGAACAGATTGATTCTCTGAACGTGGTCTTTAAGCTAACGCCGGTGGAAAGAGTCAATAATAAGGAAGTATTCATGAAACTTCTGGAAGTAGTCTCTGCCGAAAAAGAGGCGAAATACCATGTTTCGTTCATCGGGAAATATGATGCGTCAGGGAAACTTCCGAATGCTGATTACAAAAAGTACGTAACCAAAGAACAGTTCGTTCAGGCGTTGAACGATGTAGATTGGCAAACCGATTTGCTCAAAACCAATTTCAGATTCAACGACAAAACAAACCTCGAATTACAGTGTGATAAAGGTAAACTGCAAATCATCGTTGCATCGCTAACTGTACATGACAGATGGAAATGGTATTTCCGCTTCCTTGGCAAGAGCTTCGAAGAAACTCTTCGCGAACAATTCTTCCGAGTAACCAGCACTGGAATAATTCCACCGGGACGACAATTGCTTATGATGAAAGGTACCGACCGATATTCCAATAATTTCAAAGCAGTGTTCATAGCCCCGATGGACGAGCCGATAAAAGAAATCGAGATGTCATACTCCGACATCGAAGGAAATATGGATAAGATAAAAGAGACATGGTTCAAGATGGTCGACAATAACGACCGAGAAAAGAACTTCGGCAAGTTTGACAGAACTATAATCATACCGAAACAGGGAGGTGGCTCACCGGTAATACTCCGGTCGTTCGAAGAAACCAAGCAATGGT
Organism: Prevotella micans DSM 21469 = JCM 16134; assembly: GCF_000614105.1. Taxonomy (GTDB): domain Bacteria; phylum Bacteroidota; class Bacteroidia; order Bacteroidales; family Bacteroidaceae; genus Prevotella; species Prevotella micans. Next base: position 16,499 of record NZ_BAKH01000016.1, on the reverse strand, counting down.
TAAATAACAACTCCCCGAGTTCGGTTGCCTCCATCAGTCCCGTATTCCGCTCGGAAAACGACCAAGTGATTATGCCTTCCTTCATTGGCGAGAGGCTCATTGTTGTCCTTACCACAATACCTGCTCCTTCCGATGCAAAACAAATCGTTGGAATATTACATCGATAGCCATTCATAACAACTCGGAGATTTCTTTTGCTATAAGAAATCTCCGAGTTGCCTATAAAATAGCCATTGAAAAACGCAAATCATCCGACTACCAGAACTTAGTTCTCCGTAACTCTATTCAGCAGAAAAGGGTGGAATATTATTGTTCCTCAAAAGTGCGATTGAATATGAAGAGGCGCTCTTGATAAGACTTATGACCAAAGAGGATATTGTCGTATTCCATACTTGGCAAGCGGGTCAACGACCATATCTTAACAAGGCTATAGAGTGACACGAAAGCTATAAAGAGCTTACGGTTGGTGCGAATTGAAAAACACTTGATTAGTTCGCTCCAAAGAATCCAATAAGAGAAGATGAAAAGCATGCCTAAACGCTTGCTTAGCGTGTCGAACTGACTGAAGAAGAAGAAAGCAATTAGATAGCCAAGCAGAGCGTTCACAAAGATTGTATTGCTCTTGTTAAGCGCACGTAGTTTATTGTAGTAGCAAATCACTAAGAAGCTGGTCATGAATCGTTCCATATAGCCAATTGAGAAGGGCGTTGCCTTGTTGTAAAGCTCGGTATAGGCGCGTAGTTTTGCGCTGAACTGCTCGTCTAGTCCCAGCAAAGTTGCGGTTGAGAGAACAACCGGGATGTTGAGCAAGAAGATAATGTTGCACGCGATGATTATGCCTAGATAAACCCACCGGTTCATCTTACGATGCAGCACGAAATAGAGCGGCAGATAGATGAGACCCGTAGCATGGAACGAAGCACCCAGCAAACAGAGCGTGAAATAAGGCACAGGCTGGCGTTTTTCGAGGAACGGCAGGGCGTTGAGGAAAAGCATTATAGCCATTGAGTTTCGGAAGAGGTTGATGCTTATGTCAAGTCCGCCAAACACGAAGTAGAGCATCAGTGCAAAGGGTATGTTATCGATTCGTCCTTTGAAGAAATTGAGCAGAAGAATCAGGTTTGCGAGACATATCACGAACTGAAAGAAGAAAAATTCGTCGAACATTGCTCGGCACACGAGGTTAAGAATCACGAAACCGGGTTCAAAATTATCAATCATCCCAAGTTTATAATCGAAAACATCGCTCAGCTTAGCTTGGTGAAAGTAGGAATAGTAGGTTATCCAGTCGCTGAAGATGAATCCTCGGAAGGCCAGAAAGAAGAAGAAGAAGAAGATGGCAAACCCCGTACTGTATTGCTTCACCCGCTCGTTTGCCGAGGGCGACGCATAGAAGAATGCACACACCTCGAGCAGGGCAACAAGGGTGAAATAGGGTACGGGTGTGGTGACCATCTCTTGTTTTAGGCCTATGAAGTTATTTAAACCAGTCGCGCGGCTTATTCAGCTTTGGCAGTTGCATCTTCGAGAAGTCTGGCATTTTGGGAATCTTCGGTAAACGTGTCCGGGGCAGATGCGGTGCGATGAGCAGTGCCCACACGGCGTCGAGAAGGAAGCCTAGGAAGAAGAAGGCCACGACGATAAGCGACCGCGGAGTGCTCGATGCTTTATAGGGCATCACGGGGCGTTGCAGAACGGTGTAGGCAGGAGTCGACTCTTGCAGCTTGGCCATTGCGCCTTGATATTGGGCCATCATCTGGGTATAGACGTTATATTTCATCTGCATATCGTTCTCGAGTTCTTCGACTTTCGACTGGTAAATTTGCAACGTTAGGTCTTGGTTAGAGTCGGCATAAGCGGCGTATTTCGCCTGTGCTTTCTTGTAGCCTGCGAGTGCCTCGCCGACGAGTTTCTTATAGTAGCGCACGTCGTTACGCGACTTCTTTGTTTTGTATTTGTTGATGTACTCCTGCAGTCGTTGCTGGATAGTGTCGGCCAAGATAGCTGCCACGAGCGGGTCTTGGTCGGTACACGAAATGGTGATGATACTTGTTTTGTTATCCACCAGGCATGCCACGTTTGCTCGGATTATTTCGCACCGGTCGTAGTCGAGCTTCGACATCTGGAACTCATCTTTTTCGCCGGTGCCTGCGCCTGCTTTGAGCAGTTTATCGTTCTTGTTCATTTTCTGCGACAGTTTCAGCATCCACAGCGCCAGAATGGGGCTTTGTTGTCTTTGGTAAGATGTTCGATATAGGTTCTCACAGTGTCGTTGCCCACGATTCGTACTCGCACGTCGAACAGGTTTCTAATGAATTCTGTCGAGCCCACCACAACGGGATATATCTCGGGATATATGGCATCGGGCGATTTCTTCCCTCCTATATCGAATCCGAATTTAGAAGCCATATCGGATATATTGTCCGACAGACCTCCACTTTGAATCTCGGGGCTAGAATAACTTCCGACGTGTAAGTTTTCGGGTTATTGACGGCCACGATAATTCCCAACACCGTGAAGGTGATAAGGAATATAGCGAGCGACCATTTTCGCTTGAACATTTTCGAAAGCGCTCGTATGATGTCAAATTCTTTCGATGGATTCTCTTCTTTCATATTCTATAAAACTAGGTGTTCTTTATTAATCACGTATGTTTCCGGGGTGGAGTATAGCTCCGATGTCTGTCCGGTCACCCCTCGCTCCTTAGGCCGAAAAATATGCGAGCCAACAGGCCCGACGTTATCATCGATTACAGAACGCCCCTTGTGGTTGTATCGGGCATATATCCATACTTTATATTCGGGCCCACCGGCCTCTATATGGATTCGGCCTCTTCGGCTCGAGGGGTGATTGGACAGGCATCGGTTTACCGCTTAAGTTAAACGACAATCAACACTTAAGTTAAACGAAAACCGACACTTAAGTTAGACGACAACCGCCCACCCTTAGGAACGACTGTTGCCCACCCTTAGGGACAACTGTTGTCTTCCGCTAGGAACGACTGTTACCCGCCCTTAGGGACAACTGTTGCCCACCCTTAGGGATAACTGTTGTCTTCGACTAAGAACGACAATCGCCCACCCTTAGGAACGGCTGTTATCTGCCGCTAGGGACGACTGTTGCCTACTCTTAGAAACGATTATCACCCGCCGCTAGGGACGACTGTCGCCCACCCTTAGGAGCGATTATTACCCACCCTTAGGGACGACTATCACCCGCCGCTAGAGACAGCTGTTGCCCTCTCGTCGAAGCGACGGAACCCCGTAGGGGTGGCAAGACCACAGGCAGGCGGTGGAGCGACAGCGAAACCCCTGTAATCATGCCCGGTAGACGTTAACCCCGAAGGGTGACGGACGCCCGTTTGTCGCCTTCGTCGTCTCCCTGCGGTCAGGGATTGTACAGTCTGATTACGTTCCGTCGCCCCTTCGGGGCTCTCCACTTGAGGTCGACTATTGTGCAGGGGTTCCGCCCTGCCGGGCTCCACCACCTGCCTATGGTCCACCGCCCCTCCGGGGCTCCTCCGACTCGACAATCGCCCACCCTTAGGAACGACTATTGTCCGCCCTTAGGAACGGTTGTTGCCTGCCGCTAGGGACGACTGTCGCCCACCCTTAGGAGCGATTATTACCCACCCTTAGGGACGGCTATCACCCACCGCAAGGGACGACTGTCGCCCTCTCGTCGAAGCGACGGAACCCCGTAGGGGTGGCAAGACCACAGGCAGGCGGTGGAGCGACAGCGAAACCCCTGTAATCATGCCCGGTCGACGTTAACCCCGAAGGGTGACGGAAGGCGATGAAGCATATAACTGCTAGGTAAAAGGAGCATCCCATACGCAATGGTAGTCCACCCCCCTGGCCGCTCACCTATCTTTCGGGCGGGCACTCCACCGACGATGGCGTAAGGCTCAACATCGCGAGTAACGACAGCGCCGGCACACACTACGGCCCCTTCGCCCACCGTAACGCCCTGCAAAACGGTTGCACCAACGCCCAGCCAGGCATAATCGCCAATGCGGATGGGCAGATAGCTAGCCGAGAAGTGAGGCGAACGGACGGAATGACTGCCGGTGATGAGCCTGCAATCGTAGGATAACGAAACATTCGATCCGATTTCGATTCCCCCGCGGGCGTCGAGCATGCAACCACGGTTAAGATGGGTGTAATTACCTATAACAACGCGGTTGGCGTTCATGATGTAACACCGTTTCATGATGAAACTCTTCTGGCCGATACGCAATCGGGCCACTCGGAGTAGCGGTCGGCGCAAGGCCCAGAAGGGAATATGCGGCAGAATATCGTTAACCATATATTCCTCCAGAAAGGCGAACATCCATCGGTATGCCGTGCTCGACTTGAGCATCTGGCGCACCGTTCCTTTAAGGAAAAAGAGGGTTGTTGCAAGTAGCGAGCCGCCGCGACGGGTGATTCGGTAGTTGTAGAGCAAACTGCGATAGGGGTAATTGGATGTACCCTCGAGCCGGTAGGTTTGCAGGGTGGTGTTTGCCTTGCAGAAGCGACATCCGGAGCGGAAGAGGGTGTATATCATGTGATAGTCGAGTGCGAATCCGAGGGCTTTTGACTGCGCCGTGTCGAAAGGATATTCGAGTTGCAGGCGAGTTCTGACGAGCGATGAACCGTGGCGATATATTGGATAAAGGGCCAACTGCGATGCGTCGTCAGGAGTCGATATGGCCAGACTATCCTGCCCGCTGATTTGAATACTGTCGGCATATATCACATCGGCCTCATCTGCTTTACCAAGCTCGATTACCTGCTCCAGAGCGCGGGGCGAGGCGAAAGTGTCGCCGGAGTTGAGGAAGTTTATCCATTCGCCTGCGGCATGTTGTGCGCCCTTGTTCATAGCATCGAAAATACCATTGTCGGACTCGGACGAGAAATAATCTATCCTGTCGACATATTCATTTATAATCTCCACAGTTCCGTCGGTACTGCCGCCGTCTATGATTATATATTCCTTCTCCTGATAAGTTTGCCCAAGGGCGCTCTCAATGGTTTCCCGAATGTTTGCTGCGTCGTTGAATACAACGGTTATGATGCTCACCTTGTTCTTCATCTTCCGAGAAATTTATTTATCCCATATCCCGCTTGCACGCGAGGTTATGAGCAGTCGGCATTGATAGAAATGAATCGCACCCATCACCAAATAGGCGGCGGCCATACTGAACACTACTCCTTCGATGCCTATGCGGTGACCGAAACAAAGCATGGCAGCCAAATATAGTGCGGTGACAACGATGGAGGTTATCATCTGCACGCGAATTTTGTTGAGACCGTTGATGAGATAGGTCGCAGCATTGTTGAAATTGAACAGCGAGATAAATGCAAATACACTCAACGACACGCTAAGGGGAACGCTCACGGCCGAACCGACCCATAGTCTGTAGAACCAATGCGAAAGGAAAAGCATAACAACGCCAACTACTTCTATCATGAGCCAGGAACATAGAGATGTCCGGAAGTTCGACCTTATCCAGGCATAATCGCCCTTTATGTAGGCGTCGGTATAGGCGTTCCACATGGGTGAAATGATAACCGTGTAGGCAATGGCCATGAGATTGAAGAACTTGTAGGCAATGTTGTAAACCGTTACCGACTCGGGCCCGCAGAACTGAATGATAAACATGTTCGAGCGCCGTAGATTACCAAACAACTTGTTATCTGGATGAAGAAGAAGTTCAGCCCTTTCCCGACAATTTTCGACAGAAGGTCCTTGCGGAACTCGCCGAACCGAGGGCGAAGCTGCGGATAGCGCACAAAGAATGGTATGGCCGCCAAAAGATAGGTTACAACGGGGGCAGCAGTGAATGCCAAAACAACAAGCAATAGGTTGCCCTGGGTTGTCTTCGTGAGAACATAGACAATTGCAAGGGCGGCAACATTACTCGCAACGGTGAGAAGGTCGGCCAAAGCATACTTCTGCATGGCCATGAACACATAGCTGATATTCTTCATAACGAAGAGCATCATCGTGAAAGCGAAAGCCACAACCATAGCGTTACGAAGCTCGTCGGAAGGTAGTACACGAGTATTGAACACACTGTTGAAATCGAGCAGCGAGAGGGGCAGAATCATCAGCACCACAGCCACCAGAGCAATCACAGTTAGCGCAAAGAGAGTTGTACTGAGATAAGCTCGCGCCTCTGGGTAGTTATTCTTCGAGATAGCCATGGTCATATAGTTGCGCATGCCGTTGCCCATGCCGATATCGAAAACGGATATCCAATAGATTATCGATGTGATGGTCATCCATATGCCATAAATCTCGTTGTTGAGATAGTGCAGTGTGACTCTCACGACAATGAGCGACGTTGCCAGTCCGATGACCTTCAGTATAGCAGAAAACAAGATATTGCGAACCAATATCTTGTTTCTTCCGTTCGTGCCTGTGAGAGCGTTCCTTAGTTTATCCAGCATAACAAGGGCTGTGGTTTTATCTGAGCAGATTCGCAATCGTAGCCATCATGGCGGCAATGCTGGCTGCGCTACTTCCGATACTTAACGTCTCGGCCAGAGACAGCCTGCTTTGCGTGCGATTAGGCACAATGATTTCACAACCGGGGCGCACACGGGCGTTGTGTCCAACCTTAGCCATCTTGCCGTTCATGTAGCATATGTAGGTTTTACTACGCTTGGCATCGGAAGCGAATCCGCCAGCCTGGTCAATGTAGTAGGCCACATTCTTACCCTCGACAAAACCCACCGAATTGGGCGACATAACGGCTCCGCTAATCTTCACCGTTCCATCGTATTGCGGCACAATGATGCGGTCGCCCTCGCGGAGAACTACGTCGGCATCGCTGCCTGGATTAGCGATTGCCTTGTCAAGTTCGATACCCACAGGATAGCTGTCGGGCAAGCGGAACTTCTTCTCGGCAGCCTCGCGATTGTTCTGCATGGCTTGCATGATGGCGGCGTTGTTACTCTTGATGGCTAGCTGAACCATGTCCTTCTGTTCCTGGTCGAGTTTCTGTTTGAAGTTCTCCTCTATTCGTTTCTTCTCCAAATCGTTGAGTCTGCGTTCTATTCGCGCTCCTTGTATATAGCCATATCGGTTGCCCCGCCGGCCGACTTAAAAATGTCGCTCAACCTGGTATTGCGTGAGCTCATGGTATAACTTCCGGCAAACATCACCTCGCCTTCGATGGTAACGTTCTGCTGGCGCGATGTACCAGGGCTCTTACGCACAAACACCTCGTCATAGGGCTCGAGCACGAAGCCGGGAACGCCGTCAACAACAAAACCGTCTTTGAGGGCGAACGAATATGTTCGGGCTATGATGGAGTCGGTTGTAAAGGCTCGCGGATTAACCATTCTGCGCGACACGTCGACCCTTACGGTGGAGGCCGATTGTTTCAATCCGCCGGCCTGGAGTATGAAGTCTTCAAGCGATTCGTTATCGGCATACTTATATGTTCCGGGATAGAGAACTTCACCGTGTATGGTTATAGTTTGTTCTTCTTTCACCTCGGTTCGGGTAGGCACGAAAAGCAAATCTTCGTTCTGCAGAGGGATGTCGGCCGTCTTACCGGTGAGGATTCCTGCGATGTCTACAGATATAACCTCGAGCGTACGGTCGGCCTTCATACGGTGAAGCACGCCTCGTGTGCCGAAAGCCACTTCGGTTAGTCCTTCGGCGGCGTGAATGAGCGAACGCACACTGTTAATTTGTCCGCCAACCTCATACATCCCTGGGCGGAACACGGCGCCTTTAATCTCGACCATGTTTTCATATCTCGGAATAACCGAATCAACACTAACGGAGTCTTCATCGGCCAGTCGGAAACGACTCATCTCGAATTCATTCACGTTGAAGATGGAATATTGTCGCCCCGTTTTACGCCTCACGCGCACTGACTTGGAGTAAGCATCGCCCGCAAATCCGCCAGCATAACGAATGAGCGTGCCTAGACTTTCGCCGCGCTTCATTTCGTAAAACATCGGACGCTTAACCTTTCCACTCACCTGTACCAGCATGTCGTAAGCTCCAACCACAATCACGTCGTTATCGGCCAATCGGACATTACCGCTCAAGTGTCCACGACGCAGGAAGTCGTAGACGTCAACAGTGCTGATGAGACGTCCGCCGCGATAGACCTTTATGTTTCGAAGTGTACCGAGGTCGCCTATTCCGCCGGCCATATAAAGTGCGTTGAACACTGTGGCAAAAGCCGATAGGGTATAGGTTCCCGGCGTTTTCACCTCGCCCACCACGTTCACGATGATGGTATGGGTTTGTCCTACCGACAAGCGTATAGTTGAGTTGCTATAGCGCTGCCCCATTTTCTGACGTATGCGTTCGTTGGCCTGCGCCACGGTTAGACCGCTAACCTGAATAGGACCGAAACCTTCGATGGTTACTATTCCGTCGGGAGCAACGGTTGTTTCGATAGATTTTTGCGATGCACCGTAGATATCGATAAAGACGGCATCTCCCGGGCCTAGTCTGTAATTGCGCGGAAGCGCCATGTTCATATTCGGCTCGAACGATAGGTTGCGGTTGTTGAAAATGTCGCGTCCCCAGACCTCTTTCTTATTCTTGCCGAGTCGTTTAATTAGGGCCTCATACATCGCCACGGTGTCCTGCGGCAACCAGTCGTCCATTTCCTCCTGCATCTCGAGAAATTCACCGTCTTTCTCATCGTAGGTGTTGCGTATTGAACGTTCCTTACTGATTCGTCCGACGGCATATTCATCGTTCTCGCGATAATCTTTCAGTGTTTCTTCGGCAATTACCTTACGATTCTTTGGAGTTGGTGTGAGTTGTCCGTTATTCTTCCGGGTTCTATCATCGCTTGAACCATCGGTTTTAGCGCCATCAGTGGCTCCGAAAGCCTCGCTACCTTTTTTCATCTTTTCATAAGTTCTCCTCACGCGACGAATCTGCGAAATATCAACACCACTTTGCATTAGTTTAGTTACTATCTGCGATTGCGGCGTACCTTTCTTGATTTCCTTTCGCAAAAACTCCATAACCTGCGTGTCGGTCATAGACGATTGTGCCGCCATGCTCATTGCATATAGTGAGAAGAGGATGAAGAAGATATATCTTTTCATAAAATGTTTAGAATTTCTTACCACTGACTCTGTTCAGAACAGACGAGCAAATAACGCTCAAATTGTTCTATTTATTTTGTTTGATGAAGAATTTTCGTTCGGTTTGCAGTCTCACAAACAAGAAGTTGCTGCCCTTTACACTCATTCAGATTATCTCAAGTTTGATGGTGTTTATCGTTCCGTATTTAGTTCATCACACATTTCTTGTTGCAAAGGTAAGATAATAACCCTTAAACAACCACTAACTCAATGTTGTTGCCTTCTCACAACGTAGCTTTTAGGGGTATAGCAAACTGTTTCGCTCTATATCACGTGTTAGAAGAGTCGCCAGCAATTTTTTTCGTTGTTATGATGCATCAGATGAATAGTAAATAAACTTTTTCGCTATTCTGACGTATCAGATTAGATAAAGAGTTTCTAGGAACTCAAAATAGATTGTCGAGAATCACTTTTTGATTGCTTTGATGAATCGTACACAGGTGAATCGGTCGGCGTGAGTTTCGATGTTGGTATAATTCAGTGTGGTTAATAAGTCATGAATCTCGGGGAGGTAATTCGGATTTGTTTCGAAGTATATCGCACCGCCGTTCTGCAAAGATTCCATGCCGAATAGAGATATTACGCGATAGAACAGGAGAGGATTCGAATCGGGAACGAATAGGGCAGTTGCCGGCTCATAACGAATCACATTTGGCTCCATGGTTTGCCTCTCATGCTCGGTTATATAGGGCGGGTTGCTTACGATTATGTTCTGGTTCGTGCTAATGGGCGGAGGGTTGAGGGCGTCGACAAGTTGGAAGTTCACGGCGGCATTGAGATTTATGGCGTTTTCGCGGGCTGTGAGGAGAGCGTCGGCCGATATATCCCAAGCCGAGACTTGGGCGTTCGGTGTGTCTAGAGCAAGGGTCACGGCTATGCAACCGCTGCCGGTTCCGATGTCGAGAATCTTTAAGGCCGGCGGAGGTTGCAGACCGCAAAACGGGCGGGTTACGTCCGAAAGAATCCATCGACATAAATCCTCGGTTTCGGGACGCGGAATTAAGACGTTCGGGTTCACTTTAAACCATCGACCAAAGAACTCGGTGCGGCCCAGAACATATTGCACCGGTTCGGCGTTGGCTAGTCTTTCAATGATTCTAGCAAGTAGTCTCGAATGCTCAGCTGGCAATTGGTTAACTTTGTCCGTGTAAAGGTCGGCCTGCGAGAATCCGAACTCGGTTTCGAGCAACATTCTAACAATGGCACGAGCCTCGGATGGTTCGTATAAAGGAATGAGTTTGAGATATAAATCTTTGTAGGTCATGACGACGCAAAATTAAAAATTAAGAGAATGAACAGAATAGAGCTGGACGAGATGTTTATGCGGCGATGCCTACAATTGGCTCGCAACGGGAGAGTGGGAGCGCGACCGAATCCTATGGTTGGTGCGGTTATCGTCGATAGCACCGGTAGGATTATCGGTGAGGGTTATCATGCAAAATTCGGCGAAGCGCATGCCGAGGTGAATGCTTTCGAGTCGATTAGTGCATCCAACGAACATCTGCTTTCCGGCGCTACGGTGTATGTTAGCTTGGAACCATGTTCGCACTACGGGAAGACTCCACCCTGCGCCGACTTGATTATAAGGAAAGGTGTTCGTAGGGTTGTTTGCGGTTCGATAGACCCATTCTCGTCGGTTCACGGCAGAGGAATAGAACGAATCAAAAAAGCTGGAATCGAAATTGCGGTGGGAGTTCTAGAGGCCGAATGTCTTGAGCTGAACAGGCAGTTCGTTGTTCGCAACACCTTGCATAGACCTTATATTATATTGAAATGGGCGCAGACGGCCGATGGATTCATCGGAACCGGAACTACGCAACAACTTCACATCTCGACGACGTTCACACAGATGCTTGTTCACAAGATGCGCGCCGAGACAGATGCAATAATCGTGGGGAACAGAACCGAACAACTGGAACATCCGCAGCTTAACGTGCGATTTTGGAGCGGCAGGAATCCTGAAAAGATTGTTCTTAGTGGCGATATAAATATTCTCGGCCTGCTTTCATCGCTCTACGACAAAGGCGCACAAAGTATCATAGTGGAAGGCGGTGCTAATACTCTCAATAGCTTCATAAATGAGGAGCTCTGGGATGAATTGCGCGTTGAAACATCTACTTATTCAGTTGGCCCGATACCTTCGGGAGTTAGGGCGCCGCTTGTCCCATCTTCGGCCCGACTGATTCGGGTGGAGAACTATGGAAACATTATCGAAACTTATTTGAAATGTAGAACAGCAGGAAGTAAATTATAACCGCGCTAATTAAACCAGCAATGGCATCTACAAGATAGTGCGCCTGGATGTAGACCGTTGCGCAGCAAAGCAAAATATATAATGGCGCCATCACGGCCAGAAGTTTTCGGTTGCCACTATGCCAAATCAGCATCATGCAAATGGTGCTCACACCTACATGCGAGCTAGGGAATGCCGCCGTTGGACGTTCGCCAGCTTCTTTAGCACTCTCGACAAGATTGTAAAACAGTCCGCTTGTGTATCCAGGACTCGGCAGGCACTCCTGATGCGTGTTGAAATAGTCGTGAACGTTGGGGAAGACTCCGTCGGATATGTTTTTGATTCCCACCGCATGATAGTAGAAAGTTGGGCCTACGACGGGGACGAAAATAAATATCACGTAGTAAATGAAAAACGATGCCAAAACAATGAACGATGCTCGCTCGAACTCCTTATATCGCCAGATGAAATAATAAACAACCGTTAGGGCTATCATTGGATAATAGGCCGCATAACCCATATCGAAAAGTTCACTGAAAACGGCGTCGGGAAATTCCTTGTGGAACAGCAATGCTGGCTGAAAACCGAATATCGACTGCTCCCAGGCGGCAAACAAATGGTCAAGATTAGGCAGAAGCCGGTTCATTTCGTAGGTATCAGGATACCACCAGGCTAGCAATCCCATTTGCGCACCTACCCGCACTAGTCGGTTGAATCGGCAAGGCGCAATTCTATAGACTCCCCACAGTGCAGCGGTCATTGCAACGACGCGCAATCGGCCGAATATAAGTTCCTGCGGGTTATTCATCTTGGTGTATAAAAAGAGAATAACTATGAGTGTGAAGAGCAAATAGCCCATCACAACCCACTCTAAAGGCATGAGACCTTTGAGGGGTTTCTTTTCGAGCTGAAAAAGATTCTTTATTGTTGTTTTTTGCATGATAATTTCTGTGTGTTTCTCTGGCTTGAGAAAGTTTTATAACCATCCGTTCGCTTTATACCATTCAATGGTTTCGCGCACGCCTTTCTTCAGGTTATATTCAGGTGCGAACCCAAGTTCGTTGATTGCCGGACGGATATTACAACGCCAGTTACGTTGTTTCAAGATGTGATATTTGTCGTTGTTAAGGGCTGATATTTTGCCCGTGATGTGTGCGATGGCGTCACCGAAGAACGTGATGACGCGCAGCACCCATACGGGTGCGGTTATTCTTATCCACCACGGGCGTCCGAGGGCTTCGTGAATGAGCTTACTGAACGTAGCGCTTTGATAAACCTCTCCGTCGGTGAGGAAATATGCACTTCCAGGTTTTCCACGGTCGAGTGCTAGGAACACGGCTTGCACAACGTCTTTCACATAGACGAAAGTTATGTCTTGCTGTTTATAGCCCACGGCGAAATCCACATGTCCTTTGATTGATTTTGCCATCAGGAAATAATCCTTCTCCCGCGGACCATAGACACCTGTTGGACGAAGAATGACAGATGGGATTCCCGACTCTGTCACAATCCTCTCAGCCTTTAGTTTACTTTCCCCATAAGCTGTATTAGGTTTCGGCTGATCAGTAGGCTCGATATCCTTGTAAGGTTGCTGTTCCCTAATTGCTCCGAAGATACTGAGACTCGACAGAAATACCATTCTTCGGGGCATCCAGTCGGGCTCTGATAGCACATTTACCAGATTGGCTGTTCCGTTGGTGTTCATACGGAAGAAATCGTTTTTGTCGAGGCATTTGGTTACGCCCGCAGCATGAACAACATAGTCGAACTTGTGTCCGGCCAGTTGCTTTCTCAGATTCTCTTCCGACGAGAAATCGAGTTCTATAAATCTGATTCGTGTATCTTGCAGAAACTTGCGCGATGAAGAGGAGCGCACCGCTACCCATGTTTCCATATTTCGATTTAAAGCCTCTTCTACGATAAACGACCCGATGAATCCGGAACCGCCCGTTATAAGTATCTTATCCATTAATAATTAGCTTGGAACGCTTGCAAAGGTATAAACTTTTGAGTTACTTTGTCGGGAAATAAATTCACAGTCAAAGCCCTATGAAAAAAGAACATAAAAGCACAAAACGACTCACTAAAAAACAAATCTTCGAAATGCTGACAAGCTTTTTCCAGGCGCAGCCCGAACGTATATTCAGTATCAAACAAATCTTCCATTCTCTCAAACTCAACACCCATCCGCTGAAGATGCTTGCAATCGATGTGATGGAAGATATGGCGTGGGATGACTTCCTATCAAAAGCCGGCGAAAATGCATACATGCTCAACACGAAAGGACAGGTTCAGGAGGGTACGTTCATTCGCAAAGCCAATGGGAAGAATACATTCCAACCCGACGATGGAGGTACACCCGTGTTTGTTTCGGAGCGTAACTCGATGTCGGCACTCAACGGCGACCGAGTAAAGGTACAGTTCATGGCCCGAAGGCGCAATCACATCAAAGAAGCAATGGTTATCGAGATTCTGCAAAGAAGAAAAGATACATTCGTAGGTAAACTGAAGGTTGAACGCGACTTTGCCCTACTCATCACTCAGGAGAATATGTTCGTGCACGACATCATCATTCCCAAAAAGAAACTCAAAGGTGGTACAACGGGCGACCGCGCCTTGGTGCAGATAACCAAATGGCCCGATTCAGACAGCAAGAACCTAATCGGAGAAGTTATTGATGTGCTGGGCAAGGCGGGCGACAACGATGTTGAAATGAACTCCATTCTGGCACAATACGGTTTGCCCTATAGATACCCCAAACGCGTTGAGGAAGCGGCCGAGAAAATTAACGCAGAAATAACCGAAAAGGATATTGCCGAGCGCGAGATTTCCGCGATGTGTGGACTTGTACCATCGACCCGAAAGACGCTAAAGATTTCGACGATGCGCTCTCCCTGCGCCAGCTCGACAAGAATCTATGGCAAGTGGGAGTGCATATTGCAGACGTTTCGCACTACGTGAAAGAGGGCGACATAATAGACCGTGAGGCTCGACAACGCGCCACCTCAATCTACCTTGTCGACCGAACCATTCCTATGCTGCCCGAACGCCTCTGCAACTTCATCTGCTCGCTTCGGCCGAACGAGGAAAAACTTGCCTTCAGCGCGATATTCGACCTCGACAACGACGCCAACGTAAAAGCATTCCGCGTGGTTCACACCGTCATCAAAAGCAATCGACGCTATGCCTACGAGGAGGCACAACAGATTCTCGAGCAAAACGGAGTGGTTGACGGAACAGGCAGGCCCGCCCCCAAACCAGGCAAAAACGGATATAAAGGCGAATATGCCGAGCAAATCATAACTCTCGACCGATTAGCAAAGCAGCTCCGCAAACAACGTTTCAAAGACGGCAGCGTGAACTTCGATTCTGAAGAGCTCCATTTCGACGTCGACAAAGACGGGCACCCAACAAGTTGCTACTTCAAACATTCCAAAGACGCTAACAAGCTCATCGAAGAGTTCATGCTGCTGGCCAACCGCCATGTAGCCGAAAGTGTCGGTAAGGTTGCGAAAGGTAAGAAAGCCAAGACCCTACCCTATCGTGTGCACGACAATCCCGACCCGCAGAAATTCGAGAATCTCCGCCAGTTCTCCGCTAAGTTCGGCTATCGGCTCAAATCGTCGTCAACCAAAGGCGCAACAGCACGTGCAATCAACACCCTTATTGAAGATGTGCAGGGAACACCGCAAGAAAAACTCATTCAAACCATAGCCCTGCGCTCGATGATGAAAGCCAAATACACCACGCACAACATAGGGCACTTCGGTCTAGCCTTCGACTACTATACGCATTTCACTTCACCCATCCGACGCTATCCCGACACGATGGTACACCGACTAATAACTCGCTATCAAAACGGCGGTCGATCGGTGAACAAAGAGCGATGCGAAGAACTTTGCGAGCATTGCTCCGACATGGAGCAGGTTGCACAGAACGCCGAACGCGATTCAATCAAATATAAAATGGTAGAGTTCATGAGCAATCATCTAGGAGAAATCTACGACGCCCACATAAGCGGCATCCAGAGCTATGGCATCTACGCTGAAATCGACGAAAATCATTGCGAAGGACTCGTTCCGATGCGCGACCTGGACGATGATTATTATGACTTCGACGAAGACAACTATTGTCTCATCGGTCGACGCCGACACCATAAATATCAGCTCGGCGACCCGATACGCATACAAGTGGCAAACGCCAATCTCGATCGAAAGCAGTTAGATTTCACTCTGGCCGATTCGCCTGCCCGAAATACAAAGCAAAGTTCTCTTGCAAAGGACCGCAAGAAATCCAAACGAAAAAGATAAAATCTCATCATCACAATCTCCTCTCCCCTAAACAGAGAGGAGTTTTTACATACCACAAACCGCATGACAACCCGAAAAATATTCTTCTCGCACCGCGAAGAGCTATGGAACGCCTGGAGTCACGGAGCCGGAATAATCCTTGGTTTAATCTTCGGAATCTTATTCCTCTCACGAACCATCGTCGCCCACAGCCGCTGGGCAATATTCGCCATAACGCTCTACATCTTCGGAATGCTTGCAAGCTATATTTCATCAACCGCCTATCACGCCCTCTCGGCCCACTCACGATACAAGGAAACGCTCCGAAAGTTCGACCACGCCGCAATCTACTGGCACATTGCCGGCTCCTACTCGCCCATAACCCTCATAGCCCTACGAAATCAAAGTTTATGGGGATGGGCACTATTTGCATTCGTGTGGTTATGCGCACTAGCAGGTACGATGCTCACATTCCGTAAACTCAAAGACCACAGTAATCTCGAAACCCTCTCTTTCGTCGGTATGGGACTCTCGGTCGTCGTTGCCTTCCGTCCGCTTTTCCAAGTTCTTGCCTCCCAAACCATCGCATGGATAATAGCCGAGGGCGTGATGTATATAACCGGTGCAGCTTTTTACTCTCTCCATCGCCGCAAATACATGCACACCGTTTTCCATTTCTTCGTTATCCTCGGTACACTCTGCCACCTCGTCGCCGTTTGGCAAATTCTTTCAGAATATCTCTGATTCTATCCGTAATACATCCCGTTAAATACTCCCCTTCAACTCGACATGCTTTCCAACACGTTGGAAGAGCCGAACTAAAAAACAGCAACGTTTCAAACACGTTGGAAGAGCCAAACC
>NZ_BAKH01000017.1 GCF_000614105.1 Prevotella micans DSM 21469 = JCM 16134 | reverse complement strand
TCGAACAGCCAAAAATTCTCACGCCATTTATTTTAGCCGTTTAAGACGCGTTTTTGCAGTAATGTTTTCATTTGAATAATACGACTCGCAAAACAACAACTACCATGATTGTTTGACGAACAAATGGGACGGCAAGGAGGGATTAAATAGTACTTTTGTCCGGAACTTTAAGTAATTGTAAATGAAAGAACAGAATCCCGATAATTGGAACAAATTCTATTTGAGAGACGTGAGTTTCGTCAATCTTATGATGTGGCGTATATATAATGTGCTCATCGTAGCTAATCCTTACGATGCTTTCATGCTGGAAGACGACGGGCGAATCGAGGAGAAGATATACAATGAATACATGGAGCTGGGACTTCGCTATCCGCCCACTTTCACGCAGGTTTCCACTATTGAAGAGGCTGAGAAGATTCTTACCACGATTGATGTGGACCTGGTTATTTGTATGCCAGGAAATGCCGACAATGATGCTTTCGACGTGGCACGGGCAATTAAGAATATATCTCCCGACATTCACTGTGTGGTTCTGACGCCGTTTTCGCATGGAATAACCAGGCGAATGCAGCATGAGGATTTGAGTATATTCGATTATGTTTTCTGCTGGCTTGGCAACACGAATCTTATTCTATCCATAATCAAACTGATTGAGGACAAGATGAATCTCGAGAATGACATCCGCCAGGTTGGTGTACAAATGATTCTGTTGGTCGAGGATTCTATTCGTTTCTATTCTTCCATATTACCGAATCTCTATGGTTATTTGCTTACACAAAGTCAGAACTTCGCAACCGAGGCGCTTACAAAACACGAGGCGTCGCTAAGAATGCGAGGGCGACCGAAAGTGGTGTTGGCTCGAACCTATAAAGAGGCCTGGCAAATCTACGAGCAATTTAAAGACAATGTGCTGGGGGTGATTTCGGACGTGCGATTCCCGATGGACAGAAACGAAAAGAGCCTGAATACATTCCTCGGTAACCCGCCACAGAACGAGAAAGACCCGGATGCCGGACTGAAACTTCTTCGTGCTATCAGGCACGACAATGAGTATTTGCCATTGATTATAGAAAGTTCCGAAAGCGATAATAGGGCTAGAGCCGAGAAAGAAGGATTCCGTTTCGTAGACAAGAATTCTAAGAAGATGAGCGTAGACCTACGCCACATGCTCGAAGAACACATGGGGTTCGGCGATTTCATCTTCCGAGATCCTGTAACGCACGAAGAGGTTAAGCGTGTGAGGAATTTAAAGGAGTTGCAAGACAATATTTTCAGTATTCCAAACAACTCAATGCTCTATCACATCAGCCGCAACCACGTTAGTCGTTGGCTCTCCGCACGTGCTATCTTCCCTGTGTCGGCCTTTCTGAAAAACATAACGTGGCACAAGCTGCAGGATGTTGATCGGCATCGGCAGATAATCTTCAATGCCATCGTGGAATATCGGCGTATGAAAAACCACGGTGTTGTGGCAGTGTTCGACAGAAATAAATACGACCGCTACGCTCATTTCGCTCGAATAGGCGACGGTTCTCTCGGTGGAAAAGGGCGCGGACTGGCTTTCCTAGATAATGTTATCAAACGGCAGCCCGACTTCGATAGATTTCCCGGTGTGGAGGTACAGATTCCTAAAACCGTGGTATTGTGCACCGACATATTCGACAGCTTTATGGAGAGAAATAATCTATATCAAATAGCTCTCTCCAATGCCGACAACGATAGTATTCTGGAAGCATTTCTGCAGGCTAGACTGCCTGAAGCGCTCAACGACGATTTTTTGGCTTTTATCCGAGCAACGCGTGCGCCGATAGCCATACGCTCGAGTTCGTTGCTCGAAGACAGTCATTATCAGCCTTTCGCCGGGATATACTCAACCTACATGATTCCTTACACTGACAACCACCATGCTATGCTTAATATGCTCACGTCGGCTATAAAAAGCGTATATGCATCGGTTTACTACAGCGATTCAAAGACTTATATGACCGCAACGAGCAACGTAATCGACCAGGAGAAGATGGCTGTTATTCTTCAGGAAGTGGCCGGAAAGCAACATGCCAATCATTTTTATCCGAACATCTCCGGTGTGCTACGTTCGCTGAACTACTATCCCATAGGCGATGAGAAAGCCGAAGAGGGAATAGCTTCTCTCGCCCTCGGATTGGGAAAATATATTGTCGACGGCGGACAAACACTCCGCGTCTCACCCTACCATCCGAATCACATACTGCAAATGAGCGAGATGAAAACGGCTCTCAAGCAAACTCAAACTCAATTTTATGCTCTTGACACGGTGAACATCGATGACAATTTCAAGGTCGACGACGGATTTAACATCGTTAGTCTTAACCTTAAAGACGCCGAATCCGACGGAGCCCTACAGTATATCGCTTCAACATATCAGCCGAACGACGACGCGATATACGACGGAATATACGACGGCGGACGAAAAATAATCTCTTTCGCCGGAGTGCTAAAGCAAGATGTTTTCCCTCTTGCCCAGCTTCTCCGAACAGCCATGAAACACGGCTCTGAAGCCATGCGTCGCCCTGTCGAAATAGAGTTTGCCGTGAATATCGACTCTGTTGGCAAAGGCACGCTCTATCTTTTGCAGATACGCCCAATTGTCGACTCACAGCAACTCCTCTCCGAAGACCTCTCAACCATTCCCGACGCACGATGCCTCCTTCGAAGTAACAGTTCGCTTGGCCATGGAATATCCGACGATGTAGCCGACGTTATATATATAAAGGTCAACGAAACCTTCTCCGGTGCCAACAATCCAGCCATCGCAGCCGAAATCGAACAAATTAACCGAAAGTTTCTGGATACCGACCGAAACTATATTCTCATCGGGCCTGGTCGCTGGGGGTCGAGCGACCCGTGGTTAGGCGTACCCGTGAAATGGTCGCACATTTCGGCTGCTCGGGTAATTGTCGAGGAAGGCTTGCCCAATTATCAAATCGATTCCAGTCAAGGCACCCATTTTTTTCAGAATCTCACCTCTTTCGGTGTTGGCTATTTTACGATTAATCCTTTTAAAGACGATGGTTTGTGCCGCCGAACCATTCTCGACGCTCTACCAGCTGAAGAAGAAACCCATTTTATTCGTCACGTTCGTTTCCCTTCCCCGCTGAAAATTATGATGGACGGGAAAAAACAGCAAGCCGTTATCCTACTGCCTGAAGAAAACTAATTCTCACTCGCCGGAACTCTGTAGTGCAAAACAGAGTCTGTTTGAGGCGACGTCTGGCCCGCTGACGCAAAACAGAGTCTGTTTGGGGCGACTTCCAGCCCGCTGATGCAAAACAGGGTCTGTTTGAGGCGACGTCTGGCCCGCTGATGCGAAACAGGGTCTGTTCTGCTTAAGCCTCCGATGAGCCAATGGGTAATAAACAATGGATTCCTATTCGGGCGGAAGGCCCGCATGTAGGGACAGACCCCGTGTCTGTCCGCCCCGTCCGACAAGGACGAAATATGTTATGCGGCCAATAGACCGAATTGGCAGAGAGATGCGGACAGACACGGGGTCTGTCCCTACATGCGGGCTAACGCCCGAGTGGGGTCTCTATTAAACCGAACTCGCCCAATAATTACGTGAGTTCGATTTGAGATGTCTGCTTAAGCCTCCGATGAGCCAATGGGTAATAAACAATGGATTCCTATTCGGGCGGAAGGCCCGCATGTAGGGACAGACCCCGTGTCTGTCCGCCCCGTCCGACAGGACGAAATATGTTATGCGGCCAGTAGACCGAATTGGCAGAGAGATGCGGACAGACACGGGGTCTGTCCCTACATGCGGACTAATGCCCGAGTGGGGGGCTCTATTAAACCGAACTCGCCCAGTAATTATTCTAATCAAAAAAAGAGCCCGGCATTAAAACTTGCCGGGCTCTTGAGTTAACCTTTATGGATTCGGAGGGTTATTTCACCTGAATTACGAGATACTTACTGGTGCTCCAGAATGTTTGCGGGTCGTTGATACGAAGTATCATGTTGCCGTCGGCACCTTTATTCAGACTGTAGCTGCTTCCGGGATGAGAGGTGAGAATCTTGGCGCTACGACTGTTGAGATTGATTTCTCTGTTAGTACGGATGTCGATTTTGTTGAATGCTCCGCGGTTAAAGTTGCCTTGAAGAACTTTTCCACCTTCGAGGATGCCTTGACTCTTGAGTTCCTTTTTCGAACCGGCAATATACCATCCAGTGTTGAGCTGCCTTTCTTGAGTCGATATTGTTTCGCTCTTTTGATTGCTTTCGCTCTCAAGATTTTCTTTCTCAGTTTGCAGAGCCTGCTTTTCGTTGCTGAGGTTCTGGTTGGTTGTTTTGAGGTTCGAAACGTCAGTATTAAGTCCGGTTATAGTTTCGTCGAGCTCCTTGATGTGGATGTTCTTCGATTCCAGGTCGGCACGCAGTTTTTTGAGTTCTGCATCTTTTTTGACGAGTTGTGCTGTGAGAGTTTCGATAGCTCTTTTCATTTCACTGCCTCTGAATCCGGTGTCTTTAAGCTGCTGCTGCAGTTTTGCGATGAGCTCTCGGTTTTCCTTCATTCTTTGTGCAATGAACTGAATGTTCTCTTTGATTTGTGTTGCCTTGTCGGCTCTTTCACCATCTTTGACGAGTGTCACGCGGTCTTCGGCAGCATTGATTTCCGAGAATCCCTGTTGTATTTGATTGAGGGTTCCCATCATGTCGTTGATTTCGTTGTCGCGTGCGTCGATGATGGCACGTAGTGAGTCGTTTTTAACGTCGTTTGTTGAGTTAACGGCTTTCTTGAACTGATTGCAGGATGCGAGTGTCATGACTGCGCAGGCTGCTAATAAAAAGAGTTTTTTCATAATTCTTTAAATTAAGTTGTTTTACTTATTTGTTTGATTATTGATGTGGATTGTTTTCTTGCGTTGCTTTCCGGCCAGAACTATCACGAATTCACCTTTTGGTTCTGCCTTGCGAAAGTGTTCTGCAACATCTTGGAGAGTTCCGCGTACAGTTTCTTCGTGTAGCTTCGATATTTCCCTGGAGCAGCTCACTTGGCGTTCGGGTTCGAAAACTTCGGCAAATTGCTCGAGCGTTTTGACTATCCGATATGGTGATTCGTAGAAAATCATTGTTCGCTCTTCGTTCTGCAAGTTTTCGAGATGTGTTTTGCGTCCTTTCTTCTGCGGCAAGAATCCCTCGAAGCAGAAGCGGTCGCAAGGAATACCACTCGAAACGAGTGCCGGTACAAATGCTGTTGAACCTGGAAGTGTTTGTACTGCAATGCCTGCATTGATGGCCTCGCGTACGAGAAAGAATCCGGGGTCGCTGATGCCTGGGGTGCCGGCGTCGGAGATTAGGGCGATGGAGTTCCCGGCTTTCAATCGTTCCACTATTCCAGCAGCTGTGCCATGTTCGTTGAATTTATGATGAGACATTAGTTTGTTCTTTATGTTGAAGTGCTTCAGAAGTATGCCCGATGTGCGTGTATCTTCGCATAACACAAGGTCGACTTCTTTTAGAACTCTAAGGGCTCGGAGGGTTATGTCTTCCATATTGCCCACAGGTGTCGGAACTAAATATAATGTACTCATCAACGGCTGCAAATGTATCGTAAAAGGGTCGAAGAGAAAGAAAGCCCTAATAGAAATTAGTTTTTTTTACTCAACGCGAATTGAAGCGGTTAAGGGGCGTTAAGCTACATTACAATATCTTTCTTTGGCAATATTTTAGAGGGCGTTTTCTTTTCCATACTTTTGCACGACATCAAACGATAAGTCATTCTAGGACGTGAAAAGAATAAGTATACACTCGTTATTTTACTTTCTCAGCAGGTTTAAATACTATATTGTCTTAGTGCTCGGCGGGCTTATTATAGGCGTTGTTGACGAGAACAGTTTTATGCGTCGGTTTGAATACGCCAATCAGATTGAAGACATGAAAGCTGAGATTAAGAAATACAATAATCAATATAGACACGACATGGAACTGCTCAATAAGATGAAACTCAATCCGACAACGATTGCAAAGATTGCTCGTGAACGGTATTTCATGAAAACCGACGATGAAGATATCTTCGTGTTGAGCGATGACGAGAATCCCGTGGAAAATGAATCGCAAAATGAAACAACTGAATAGAACCGAAATTACTCTTCTTCTTTTAGGCGGACTGATTATGGTTCTCAGCGCCGGACTTTATGTGTTTTTTATCATGCAAAATGTTGTGTGCTGGTCTATGCTTCTGGGTGCCGGACTTTTTGTGTCAATACAGATGCGACAGAGCTATGAGGGAAGCAACATAACCATTCGCAGATTGCGAAAGATACTTGGATTGTCTGGTGTATGCTTTATTCTGGCGGGTGGATTCATGGTTGAGGATTCATACCATTTCCTGGAATCGTTGTTCAGTGGGTCAGCATCGAATTATTCGCTTTATATAAACATCTTCCATCATAACTGGGTTGTACTTTTGTTGGTGGCTTCGATACTGGAAATATATGTCACGCACAGGATTAGTTATGAGCTTAAAAAGGAGAACGAGAAGTGCGGATAAAAAACACTAAAAGGCGAATGATATTTTTAAATACAATGAAAAACTTTCGGTACACGAGGCTTAGCCTGTAATTTTGCCGACCATCAAGCAGACATATTGTTTATGACAAAAGTTCTCTACGCCTTCCTCTCTTTCTCTTTATTTCTCACATCGTGTGCAAACTCATACGACATTCAAGGAACATCGAATGTTTCGAGCCTTGACGGGCGCAAATTATATCTCAAAGTGAATAGCGCTGATACGCTAAAAACAATAGACTCGTGCGACGTTGTACATGGGCGATTCATATTCCAGGGTAATATTGACTCGGTGAGAGTAGCACAAATATTCATGGACGATGTTAATTTGCAGTTTCCCATTGTGCTTGAACAGGGAAACATACAACTTCGGCTTGACAACACGCAGCAACAGGTGAGTGGAACGCCGTTGAACGACAAGATAAACGACTTCTGGATTAAGTTCACCCAGATTCGCAATCAATACATAGAACTCGACCATGAGGAAAGCGCGGCAATAATGAACGGGCAGGATGAAAACGAAGTGAACTCCAGATTACTAAAACAGGCTTTGCAAGTATATGCCAGCGGAGACAAACTTTTCACGAAATTCGTTACAGACAATTTTGAAAATATACTAGGCCCGTGGGGGTTCTTTACACGCATAACCTACGATACGACACCCGATGCATACCCCTCATGGATGAACGATTATCTTTATCTGAATGCAGTGAATCAGCTTTCATCATGGATTGATTTCATAATGATGAAAGCTCCTGACAGTTTCAAGAACGATCCGCAGGTGAAAGATTTCTACACGAACTTTCAGCAAACACAAAATGAAATGAATGGAACGGCTGAAACCACTAGTACCTCTCCAACCGACAACCAATCAGTGACACCTCCAACTCCGGCTGAAAGAGCAGGCGATTCCATTCAAACCGAATAAGTAATGAATACAATCATTGAGAACGGAACCATTGTAAACGAAGGAAAGGTTTGCAGAGGTTCTGTAGTTATACAGGACGACAGGATAAGCGAAATAATATTCTCAACCGAACCTCCCCGTGGCAATTACGACAAAAGAGTCGATGCCACGGGTTGTTTTGTTCTGCCGGGTGTTATTGACGAGCACGTACATTTTCGTCAGCCGGGTATGACAGACAAAGGCGATATTGAAAGTGAAAGTCGTGCTGCAGCTATGGGAGGAGTTACATCGTTTTTCGATATGCCCAATACAAATCCCATGACAACAACGCTCGAAACACTTGATGAGAAAATTCAAATGGCTGTACGCGATAGCCACATAAACTATAGCTTCTTCTTTGGCGCAACAAACCAAAACAGCAGTCTGTTTAAGCATCTCGATCCGCATATTATACCCGGAATAAAAGTTTTTATGGGAGCTTCCACTGGAAATATGTTGGTGGATAATAGCAGAGCCCTCGAAAAAATATTCCAGACAGCTGCATTTCTTAATTTACCAGTGATGACTCATTGTGAAGATTCCGCGATGATTACCGCCAACATGAAAATTGCCAAAGAAAAATATGGTGACGACCCCGATGTGATTCATCATTATGAGATAAGAAATGCAGATGCGTGCCATCACTCCTCAAAGCTGGCTATTGAATTGGCTAAACGATTTGGAACACAATTACACATCGCTCATTTGTCGACAGCCAAAGAACTATCGCTAATCGACGATGTTGAAGTACGTAAGCTTGTGACGCTGGAGGCAGTGATTGCTCATCTTGTATTCACAAACGAAGATTATCTCACCAAGAAAGCCCTCATCAAATGCAATCCTTCAGTGAAAACAGCAGCCGATCGCGATGCTTTACGGAGGGCGCTTGCCAATGGTAAGATTTCAACCGTCGGAACCGACCATGCTCCGCATCTTCTTTCCCAGAAACAGGGGGATGTTGTCGGGCTGCTTCCGGAATGCCGATGATTCAATTCTCGCTGGTTACAATGTTGGAACTAGTCGACAAAAGAGTCATAACCATTGAACGATTGGTTGAACTTATGTCGCATGCTCCAGCTAAGCTGTTTCGAGTGAATGAAAGAGGATTTCTCCGTCCCGGTTACAAGGCTGATATAACTATTGTTAGCTGTGAGCATCCTTGGCAAGTAACCGAAGATACAATCGTTAGCAAGTGTAAATGGAGTCCAATGTTGGGCCATGAATATCGTTGGAAAGTAATCCACACTTTCTGTAACGGTTATCACTTACTTAATGGCACGACATTCAATCCCGATTATCGCGGTGAACAAATAACTTTCCGCAATTAGACTATAATATATGGTAGCTCGTATCGCAATTTTTCTCCTCGCAACAATCATCCTTTCCGATCTCTATATCTACATTCGTTTCTTCCGCAAACCCCACAAACATTCCTGGCCAATGCACGTACTTATGTGGGGTTCTAGCGCTGTAATCATGATATTCACTTGTGTGCTGTCACTTCAACGCAACTTTGCTCCGCTGAATCTAACATGGCTTAATGTCTATCTCTTTCTACTCGTAGTATGTACCTTTTCTAAAAGCATATATGTGCTTTGCTCCATCGTCGGCCTATTGTTGCGCCGATTTGTTGTACGAACAAGCTGTAAATTCGAGCATTATGCGGGTCTCATTTTAGGTGCTTTAAGCATTTGCGTTTACATATATGGTATAACTGCCGGAGTCAGTCGTATAAAAGTTAACCGAATGGACCTAACTTATAAGAATCTCCCCGCATCATTCGACGGCTATACAATTATACACGTTTCTGACCTCCATCTAGGAACATTCAAAGGCTGGCGCAGTCGAATCCTGAAAGCCGAAATGGATTCTATCCGCCGAATCAATCACAACCTCATTTGTTTCACCGGCGATTTACAAAACATGCACCCTAGTGAAATTGAGATAATGAAACCATTCCTTTCGCCAATGCAAGGAACTGTTGCTGTATTGGGTAATCACGACTATGCCGGATATTTCAAAACCGATCCCGACAAGGAATACACAATCAGACAACGAGTCATAACCATTCAACGACAGATGGGATGGCACCCACTCTTGAACGATAACATTATCATCAGATCGAAGGATAAGAAAGATTCCGTCGTCATCCTAGGAACAGAGAACGACGGTAAACCGCCCTATCCCAGTAAAGCCGACTATACCCGAACTATTCGAGGAATCAATCCGAAATCGTTCGCTATCATGCTCCAACACGACCCATCGGCTTGGCGACGCAATATACTCCGCAGAACTAATGCCCAGCTAACTCTCTGCGGGCATACCCACGGTGGACAAATGCAAATCCTAGGCCTCCGTCCCACACAATTCACCCAGAAAGAAGACCATGGGCTATACGAAGAAGACCAACGACACCTATACGTCACAGCAGGACTAGGCGGTATGGTTCCTTTCCGACTCAACATGCCCAATGAAATAACAGTAATAACACTACACAAGCAATGAAATCTCCAATCGCAAGAGCCTTTTACGCCATCTACACAATCTGTATCTTCATGCCAATATTCCTGATCGCATCCATAATAACAGCTCTAACAACAACCATCGGATGTGCAATAGGGAATGGTCATTTCTGGGGCTATTATCCCGGAAAATGCTGGTCGTGGCTAACAATAAGAATCCTCTTCCTGCCTGTCCGCGTCGAAGGCCGCGAGCACCTACAACCCGGACAGAGCTATGTTTTCGTGAGCAATCATCAAGGAGCGTTCGATATATTCCTTATTTACGGATTCCTTGGACGAAACTTTAAATGGATGATGAAAAAAGGTATCCGTAAGATTCCCCTTGTCGGAACAGCCTGTGCTTACGCCCATCACATTTTTGTCGATAAAAGCGGAGCAAGCAAAATCAAAAAAACCTATGACACGGCACGCGAAACTCTCCGAGAAGGTATGTCTCTTGTGGTGTTCCCCGAAGGTGCACGTAGCTTTACGGGTCACATGGGCAAGTTTCGACGCGGTGCTTTTGCCCTTGCCGACGAACTTCAGCTTCCCGTTTGTCCGCTAACCATCAACGGTACTTTCAACGTCATGCCGCGTACTCGCGACTGGCGGTGTCCGTCATGGCATCCATTGAGTCTAACCATTCACGAACCAATATTCCCGAAAGGAAAAGGCCCCGAATTCGAAAAACAAACTATAGCCGAAGCTTACGATACGGTTATGTCCTCTCTTACTCCCGAATATCAAGGTTATGTAGAGAACCCTGACCAGTAAGAATCAGCAACTCAAACTTCGTTCTTCTTGCAATATGTTTGTTCAAATGACTTGATTAATACACCTTTTCACGTATTCTTCTCCTAAACATATATCCATTGCACCATGGATACCGTTCAGATGCTTTCTTTGTTCGTCCCGTGTCAGACGGAACCATAAGAAAAAGGATATAATAAAACAAACAAGAGAGGAAAAGCAAACCTTATCAACAATCGGCGCAGCTCGCCCTGATATATATAGGGAGCGATTTAATAATCGACTAGAATCCCATCTATGAAAATACACTTTCCGCGTGCCCTTGGAATTGCATACGTGTGCGAATAAATTTCTTTATATACGAACTCACTTCTATTTACTCCCGTATTAAGTAGCGATTACGTCCGTATTGCAATGCGATTACTTCCGTATTCCATTCTATTTATATACGTACTCCCTTCTATTTATATTAGGGAGTTGTATCATAGACATACTGGAGAAATTGAATTATCATCGTGATGAAACAAATTTATCATCACGATGAAACGTTTGTATCATCATGATGAAACTAATTTTTCATCATGATGATAATTCAATTTCTCGGTTAAGAAAACAATGAGAGTACGTATATAAATAGAAGGAGCTCCGGGAGTAAATAGAATGGGATACGTATATAAATAGAAGTGGGTACGTATATAAATAGAAGAGAGTTCGTATATAAATAGAAGGGACTTCGTATATAAATAGAATGTTTTCCAGGGCTTATCGTTAACTTTGCGGTGTCACTTTTCAGTGTATCTCCCCGAGAAATCATTCATATAAAAAAATAATATTCAGCAATGAAAAAAAATCTACTTATGCTTTGTTTTCTCGCCTGTGCAATTGTGGGGCGGGCAGTAAAGGCCGATCCTACGCCGGTTGTTTTTGTGCAACCTGACGGTACTCAGCTCACGGTTTTTCAACATGGCGATGAACATTTCAGTTGGCAAACAACCATCGACGGTGTGTTGCTTACACAGGTTGGAAGAGCCTTCTATGTGGCTCGCGTAGAGAAAAACGGTGAGCTGAAGGCGTCGGCTATGTTGGCGCATGAAACTAATGCCAGAAGTATGGCCGAACGACGACTTATCAGAGCACAGAGACCTGAAAGATTCTATGCTGTAGCCGAAAAGCAAGAGCATCGTAAAATTGGAATTGGTTCGCCCTGGGTTGCCTATTTCCCGCATACGGGAACTCCTAAGGTGTTGACTATTTTGGTTCAGTTTTCAGACACAACGTTCTCGAGTCCTAATCCACAGCGCAGTTTCAACGATTTCTTCAACGCAACGGGTGTGATGCCCAACTACACTCTTAATGAACAGCGGAATCACGGTAGCGTGGGTCGATATTTTAACGAAATGAGCGGTGGTAAATTCAAGCCGCAGTTCGATGTTGTAGGTCCGGTGACACTGAATAAACCATCTGCCTATTATGGTCATGACGAGGGCAGTTTTAAGGATTCGCGTATCGATGAGTTGATTCGTGATGCTAGTTCGGCGGTTAATTCGCAGGTTAATTTTGGAGACTATGATAGTAATAACGACGGATATGTCGACCTGGTTATGATTGTATATGCTGGCTATTCGCAAGGTTCGAGCGGCAACCGCGATGATATATGGCCCAAGGCCGGTATGGGGAGCTCGTTCCAGATAGGCGGCAAGACGATTAATCGGTACTGTGTCACCAGTGAGCTTAATTATTCGCCTACCCGTAAATTCCAGTCGCCGCCCAACAAGCGCATATCAGGAATTGGTCTTGCATGCCACGAGTTCTCGCACACCATGGGGCTACCCGATTTCTATCCCTACAATGCAGGTGCGCAGATAAATAATCAAGCTATGGAATATTGGGATTTGATGGACAATGGCGAATACACTGATAATGGTTATACGCCCACACCCTACACTCCATGGGAGAAAGAGGTGATGGGATGGCAGCAGATTCAAACACTTAGTGATACGCCTGCTGCAGTGACTTTACAATCGGGCGAAGCTCGGAAAGTGAACAGTGCAAATGAAGGCGAATATCTAATTCTACACAATATTCAAAATACGGGTTGGGCGTCGAAGATGCGCGGACATGGATTGTTGGTTTATCGAGTTGACTATGGACTGACAGAGGTTAATATGAACGATCATGTGAATGATTTTCCTGGTCGACCGGGTATGACAATTGTGCCGGCTGATGGATTGCTTATCACAGCCTATGACGTTAAGACTTCGGGCAATCCGAACGGACATTATACTTCGAATGAATTCCTAGATAGTCATGCCGGTGACCCATTCCCTGGAACATCCGGCGTGAATTCGCTCACCAATGTTACGCTCAATAAGAGTACTCTTCAAAAACCTATTCTAAATATCAATGAGGATGTTTCAACAGGAGTTATAACTTTCAACTTCTTGAATAATACTCCGTCGGGAATCGATAATACAACTATCG
Organism: Prevotella micans DSM 21469 = JCM 16134; assembly: GCF_000614105.1. GTDB lineage: Bacteria > Bacteroidota > Bacteroidia > Bacteroidales > Bacteroidaceae > Prevotella > Prevotella micans. The sequence continues at coordinate 30,886 of NZ_BAKH01000017.1, read as the reverse complement.
AGAAGTTCGACAATAATCGATTCTACACACTTGATGGAAGGTTCGTGGGATTTGATAGTAGTGTGCTTCCGAAAGGTATTTATATTCGGGGAAACAAGAAGTTCGTTAAGAAATAAACGGGCGTTCGTTTCTCTAGTATTCAGCAGGGCTTCGACCAGAATTATAATACTGTCGAAGCTCTGCTGTTGTTAATACCTTAACTTTGCCCTGAATTAATTAAGATAACCTTGAAACCAAAATGGAAAAATTCATTCATTACGTTTGGAAACACAGACTTTTTCCACTTAACGAACTGAAAACTACTAATGGCGAGCTGGTTGAAGTCATTGATGTGGGACTATATAATCGCAACAATGGGCCCGATTTTTTCAATGCTAAAATAAAAATCGGTGGAACATTGTGGGTTGGCAATGTCGAGATTCATGAGCGGTCGTCTGATTGGTTCAGGCATAATCATCACACGGATGCATGCTATAATAACGTGATTTTGCATGTCGCGTCGGAAATAGATACCGACATTCAAACGGCATTGGGCAATCAGCTACCACAGCTTAAGTTGGAAGTGCCTGAGTACGTTCGTCGTAACTATGAAGAACTAATCACGAACGATGAATATCCTCCCTGTCATAAAATCATTTCTACTCTGCCAGAAATCATGATGCATTCGTGGCTGAATGCTTTGCAAATAGAACGATTGGAACAGCGTACACAGACAATAGAGCGGAGGCTTGAGGTGTGCAACGGCGATTGGGAGTCGGTGTACTTTATAACGCTGGCCCGCAATTTCGGATTCGGTATAAATGGTGATGCTTTCGAGGAATGGGGCAAACGAATATCGTTGAATAATCTGGCATACCATCGGGATAATCTTGTCCAAATCGAGGCGATTTTCATGGGGCAGGCTGGTTTACTCGACATCGGTGCAGTGCATGAACGTAATAGGGCGGCAACTTTGGAAGACGAATATTTTATGTTATTACAGAGTGAGTATTGCAATTTTTCGCATAGGTTAAATCTATCGCCGATGGATGCGTCGCACTGGCATTTCCTTCGACTCCGACCACAGAACTTCCCGCACATTCGAATCTCGCAACTAGCCTATCTCTATGCAAAGGGCGGTACAGGATTGCAGACTCTTATCGAGTGTAAAACCATCGACGAGGTTATCGAGTTGCTTGACACGCGAGTTACAACCTATTGGCAAACTCATTATTCATTTGGTGCACCGTCGCGTACAAATATCAAGCAATTGTCACTCACGTCTCGACGGCTTATGATTGTTAATACGGTTGCGCCAATGTTCTTTGCTTACGGCAGATTCAACGGCAACGATAAGTTAGCCGAACGGGCGATGGATTTTCTTGACTCAATCGGTGCGGAAGATAATAGAATAGTGCGGATGTGGCGCGAACTAGGCATAAACATTCGTAGTGCAGCCGATTCGCAAGCGCTTATACAGCTCAAGAACGAATATTGTGACCGAAAGGATTGCCTTCGTTGTCGAATTGGCTATAAATATCTTGCCTCGCCAAAATGAATGGGCAAAAAAATCGGGAACCCTAATTAAGAGTCCCCGACCAATCCCAATAAAAATTATGATAACATAAAATTCCAAGAACAATTCATCTAATCCTATCTGCTGCTCGAACCAATGCCTCATCAGCTAAAACCGCCCTACGTGCCAACCACAGTAGAATCAAACTCACCAGTGGAAAGGCTGATGCAAAACCAACATGAAAAATCATATCCTTGAATAACAGCTGCGAAAAAGCAGCGTATAGTACACACCAACCAATTAATAGCAGCATTACGAATATGCAGAAACGAGCCTGTCGACGCCTGTTGCGATAATCGAAAATAGTGAAGAGTACTGTAGGACAGCAAACAATCAAAATGGCAAACAGTACCCATGGGTCGAATGCCGTTACACCATCAGCTCTGACAATCCAAAGATTTGTCATCACATTGCTAAGTCCCATTCCTTTTGGCTCAAACGAACCTATTGGCAAGCATAGGCAAGCAACGATGGTAGCCAGAGCCAGGAGGAGGTATATGGTTTGTTTGCGTTGTAGCATTTTCGGGAGTTAATTTTTTTCGACGTTATCTTTCGAGGGGTCACGCCAGTAAATCTGACCGTCGAGAAACTCTTCCGTTGCCAGCAGAGCCGGTTTTGGAAGTTTTTCGTAGTAGCGACTTATTTCGATTTGCTCGCGATTTTCGAATACCTCTTCCAATGAGTCGTTATATGAAGCAAATTCGGCCAGTTTCTTACTGAGATCTTGCTTTATCTCAGCCGAAATCTGGTTAGCACGCTTCGAAATGATAACCACACTTTCATAAACATTGCCCGTGTCTTTCCACAATTCTTGCACATCGCGTGTGACGGTATTGACGGGCGATTTTGATTTCTTGTAATCCATTATTTATATACCTAATATTTAATTCTTAATCTTTCGTTATTTCCTTGCACCTCTCAATATATCGTTCAGCTGTTGCTCTTTCTTTCGAGTCGGGATATTCGTTGATGAATCCATAGCATTCGTCCTCGGCATCTTGGAAGCGTTGCAAACGTTTCGATTCTATGCTCATTTGTGCAAGTTCGAATTTGCTTTTCATTACTAAAACCGCAAAGTTCTCGCGCAGACTACTGTAGGGATAATCGTTCAGTGCATTTTGTGCTGTGATTATGCAGGCCTCGTAATTATTACCGCCGCTGGTGCAGTTGCCGAAATACGATCCGAGATTATAATAGAGCTTTGCATTGAGATATTCCTTTTTGATTAGCTTATCCTGCAGCTCGAACAATCTTTGCTGTGCCTGCTCTTTCATTCGTCCGCTGGGAAAGAGGTCCATGTAATCCTGAAATGAGGCAATTGCGGTAACGGTTCGTGTTTGATCCAACCGTGGTTCCGGCGCACTTTCATATAGGCTTAGCCCGATATAGTAGGAAGCCATTTCGGCATATCGTCCACGTGGATAGGTTTGATAATATCTCTTGAAAATTTCCGACGCCGTCTCATAATCTTTCATTCCGAACTCAGCCATACCGAGCATGAACAGGCATTCTTCGGCATTGTCGGTTCCTTTCTCGATTGTGATTAATTCTTGTAGGAGCGGAACGGCAAAAGTGTATTTCCCACGTGCGAAACATTCCTTTGCAAATTCATATTTATAGTCGTAGTCTGTCGTTCGATAGACCATGTTATATTCCTCGGCACAACCCGTTAGGAGCAATATTGTAGAAAGGGTTATGAGAATTTTTTTCATATCATAAGTTTACGGCGCAAAGGTAAACATTAATACATAAACTAAAGAAGCAGCCCTTTCCACAGTCTCTTGCGAGATATGTAGGCTGAGCGTTCATTGAGCGAACTTTATTTAAAGACTAAAACACAAAAAGCATCTCTGCCTTTATTCACTTTCGATACGATAAGTTAGGTAGAGATGCTTGATAATATTTAAACAGAGGAGAGAGTTACTCAACGAGTTGAATTGCGAAATAACCTTTCTTACCTGTTGGATAAACGCCCTGGATGTAGAGTACGGGGTCTTTGCTTGTAGATGCGACTTTGACCACTTTCTGAAGAGCGTCGATAGAGTTTATCGTTTCGTCGTTGGCGCGCTGGATTATGAAACCGCGGTTGATGCCCGAACGTTTGAGGGCGCCATTATTCACTTTGATTACCTCGAGTCCATAGTTGATGTTGAGCTGCTGCTTCTGGGCATCGGTCACTGGGCGGAATTGTCCGCCGAGGACATCGATATCGGCTTGCTCAATCGGTTTTGTTGTTCCTTGAGCGTTCTTGAGGGCTATGGTTCTAGTGATTTCTTTCTTCTTTCTTAGATAGGTTATGGAAACGTTGTCACCCGGGCGTTTGCTGTTGAGAGCCTGTTGGAGTTCAGACATTTTGCTTACTTTCTTTCCGTCGATCTTTATAATCACGTCGCCAGTTTGCAGTCCGAGCTCAGAGCCGTTAGTGTCGTCTTTCACTTTGGCCACATACACTCCTTCGTTTGTACCTAGGTCGGCTTCCTTACCATTTTCTTTTTGCGCGTTGATATAGTTCAGCACGTCGCCACCTTCAATGCCTAGCATAACGCGTTGCACGCTTCCATATTTCTTTATATCGTCTACAACTTTGTTCATAATGACGGTTGGAATGGCGAATCCGTAGCCGGCATACGAGCCTGTTTGCGAATAGAGCATAGCATTGATTCCAACGAGTTCTCCTTGTGTATTTACGAGTGCCCGCCCGAGTTACCGGGGTTTATGGCAGCGTCGGTTTGAATGAAGCTTTCAATACCATCTTGCGATGCACCGAGTCCACGCGATTTTGCGCTGACGATTCCGGCGGTCACGGTTGAGCTAAGATTATACGGGTTGCCAACTGCAATGACCCATTCTCCCACTTTGAGTTTGTCGGAGTCGCCGATTGGTAGGGCTGGCAGATTCTTAGCATTGACTTTGAGCAGGGCGAGGTCGGTTTTCTTATCGGTTCCAACGACACGTGCCGAGAATTCGCGGTTATCGTTCAAGGTCACGGTAATTTCGTCGGCTCCATCTACCACATGATTATTCGTTACGATGTAACCGTCGGTCGAGATAATTACTCCGCTGCCAGTTCCTTCTCTTTTGGGGGTTTGTACTTGCTGTCTGCGCGTTCCTCCTCCGTTACCTTGATTCGGGTTTCCGAAGAATCCGAATGGGTCGAAGAATCCGAACGGATCGTCGGGCACTTCAACGGTCTGTGTCTTTGAATTCTGAGTGTTTTTGATGTGCACCACTGCCGGTAGTGCTTTTTCGGCAGCGAAGGTTAGATCGACCGGCTGCCCGGGGATTGCTGCAGGAGTCTTTGCTGCATACACTTTGATGAAAGCTCCTGTTGAGAATGCCAGTGCAACGACGCACAGAGCAATGATTAGATACTTTGATGTCTTATTCATATTAAACAAATTGTTATTGATGATTTTTGTTAACCTGAACCATGATAGCTATTCTTACTATTCAGGCAAGTTGTTGCTTGAATCGGTTGCAAAAATAGAGTCAAAAGAACAGCTCCTGACAATCTGTCGGTTTTCTTTATTCGTATTTAACAGTTCAAATTTTCAGCTTAACGGCCCTTAATTAGATTGCTCCTGAAATTTGCATTCGTTTTATTGAAATGCCCTATACAGAGGGAAGTACAAAGGGCGTATTTGGGCATTATTCTTGTAAACCCTATCTTTGCAAACCTCAAAAGCAGTGTTCCGGCTCTGTCGTTGATGATTAGATTTTTGTTATCAATATTATTTTCATCAAAGGAAAGTCCGGGCAGCATAGGGTATCCTGCTTCCGAAAGGGAAGCTATTGGCGACAATAGATGTAGGCAGAAGAAAAGAACCGCTGCTGAAAGGCAGTAAGGATGAGAAGGCGGTGTAAGAGACCACCGGCAAACGGGCGATCGTTTGGCCGTGCCAGTCAGGAGCTGTAAGTTCATGTAAACCGTTGTTTGAAGGCGACCCGCCTGAGCACTGTCACAACGGAGGGTAGAATGCTATTGACCATCTAGGGCAACCTGGTGGCTAGATAAATGACAGGCATCTTCCTCGTAAGAGAAAGAAACAGAACCCGGCTTATAGGAACACTGCTCTTTTTTTAGTTCACCAACCTCCCCTGCCAATCATTCGGCAGGGGAGAAATGGTGATAAATCAAACACTCGTAAATAATGAAAGATTTGGAAGAACGCTATGTTACAACCCTTGACGATTTCCAGCACAGGGTTGAAAATAAAATCAGAAATCACAACGATGAGCCCGGTTTCCCACAGATGCCTACAGAAATGGATGAACAGGAGCTCGCCGACTACCTTTTTTACTATCAAGCTGCACTCGACAGTGAGGGCACGGAGCGTTCCAGATACACCGTCGCAGGAATACTCCTTTCATTACCCATCCTTGTTATCTCGGCGTTTCCTGAAGAGAAGCTTCCTTTTGAAGGATTTCTCAATGTTCTACTGGCCATTGGAATAGGTATTGTACTATTTGTTGTCTATCGAGTGTTGATGAAATTCCTCGTGCGTAACCGAATAAGAAACGTCAACCGCGACTACCCACAGGCTAAGGACTATGTAGACAAGGTGCTGGCTTTCTGAAAACAAAACAATACATCACACAATTAAAATTCATAAACTATGGAACTACCCGATTTTCAACAGTACAAGAGTAAGTTCTCGCAAAAAGCATTCATCGACAAGATTCAACGAATAGCCAAGCGGGCCGGAGCAAAGCTCGTTTATGCAGCGCTCATCTTATACTACACACTCGAGAGCGACAAAGTGTCGGTCAAAGACAAGGCTATCATCATCGGCGCCCTAGCTATCTCATCTCTCCGCTCGACGTGATGCCCGACGCAATCCCAATTGCCGGACTCGGTGACGATTTAGCCGTGCTCATCTATGTTCTGCATAAAATATGGGGCGACGTGAGCGAAGACATCAAAAAGAAAGCTTACGACAAACTCACTGCCTGGTTCGACGAAGACGAAGCAAAAGCCGTAATCGGTAACCTTTTCACAGAAGATCCATCTGATACCCCGGTTTAATAACTCCCCTCTTTTTCTATGTGGCAGTACATTTTCATCGGTGTCGTGCTGCTGATGGCTATGATATACGTCATCCGCAGACTCCGACAAACATTCACAAACAACAATCCATGTCACGGATGTACAGGCTGTTCCATGCGTAAGGAATTGCTCAAAAACCAGCATCGAACGGGGATGATGAAGCCCGCTTGTCACCACAAAATCTGATGAAAGCTTGTGGAAGCTGATTTTAGTTCTTACTTTTGCATTCGTTCATAGGGAACCCGTGAAAGACATCTTCACATAATTTCTTATAAACATGGTGCCTGGGCCGGGAGGTTAGGTAACGGTCTGCAAAACCGTGTAGAGCGGTTCGATTCCGCTAGGCACCTCTTCTCAAAGAGAGCATATTGGTTTTCCAATATGCTCTCTTTTGTTATACGGTCGGTAGACCGAGTTGGCGTGTGTATCGAACATACACGGGGTCTGTCCCTACATGCAGGTTATCTATCGCTCAAGTTGGCAGGAATTGGAGAGTGGCACGTTCTGGTCTGAGTTTATTTTATATAGAACTCACATAAGATATGGTTTGGCATGTTTGATACATGTGTGTTTTGAAATTTAGCTGTGTGGGTTATTGGATGAGTAGGAGTGTTTTTGCAGTTGCAAAGTATTGGTGTAAGTCTAATAAGTGTGTGTGTCACACCCATCAGTCTTTTATATATTATTCAGTAGATTACTTAATAACTATATTACTTTAAAATATTATTTCTATATCTTACTAGAATATAGTATCATATTAGAATATGTTTTACGTAAATTACAGAAATACTTTTTTGATTTAAATCATATCTTCAGGATATACCATAATTATTATTTTAGATATAAATACATTTCGAGTATATTCTTGAAGAATGATTTTTGATTAAATCATTTATTCAAGATATTATTTATTTACTGTATTGGTTTAAAATATATTTTCAATAGATTCCGTAAGGATTATCTTTAATATATATTATTTACGGAATATACTGAAATGTTGTTTTGTAATAAAAATATATTTATGGAATATGCTGAAAGACTATTTTATAGCAAAATAGTCTTTACGGAATTTCTGTAAGTATTGTTTTTATATAATTGGATATTTCAGTACTTTCCGGAAAAGATATTTTAATATAATCTAGTGTTTATAGTTATAAATAAAATAATAATAATTGTAAAATGAATACTTCAGTAACGCAATGAAAAAGAAAATGATTAACTTGCAGTCCAGAAACGAAACGTGACGAAGGGGCGGATGACTTTCGGAGTGGTAAAATAGATGCGTTTCGGATAATTAAACAGTAGGTGATATGGGAATGACAATTGAATTACCGAAGAAGGTTAAGTTTCGAGGCAGTCACAGCTCTAAGTTTACCAATGGATACTACATCGCGTTTCACGATCGCATGTATGATTTCATTGGGGGAATTGATCGCGCTCGTCTGCACATAAGCGATGAGGTGATGGCCGAGTGGCGGAGGCTCATTGATATGGCAATGATAACGGGGCCAAAGACGAACACCGTTATGCTTACTCAGAAGTTGGGAACGCTCGATGCGCAGAGGGTGGAGCTGGTGACTTATATTTTCAATGTGATTCGTACGCAGTGTGGTTCGCGAAGTCTTGAGATTCGTGATTCGGCCGAGCGACTGAAGGTCATTGTGCGTCGGTTTAGGGGCTTGCAGGCTCGAGGTCGTGAACATAAAAGTTCTATGATTTGTAGCATGGTGTCGGCTTTCCGCGAGAAAGAGGCCGATTTGAAACGGCTTGGAATAAAGGTGGCGGTCGATGATCTGGAAAAGGTGAGTCGGGAGTACGATGCAGCGTGGCTTCATCGAGCGGACGCCAGAAAATTGTACACGGCCACGTATAAGGTTCGGCCGATGATGGATGAGGTTTATGCGTTCGTTTTGAATAAGATTGCGGCGGCCCACGCATTTGCCGAGACCGAGGCAGAACGGCAGTCGATTGAGGCGTTGGTGGATGAGATTAACCAGCTTGTGGGCGATTTCAGACGGAGCTATAATGAAAGTATAGCGCAGAAAAGACGGGCGCGAAAGAAGGCGGAATCGGATGCAGATGAGCTCGATTCGGATTCGACTTCGTTGGCATCTTCGGATGTGGATTCATCGGAAAATGATTCAGAATCGGACTCGTTGGCGTCTGGAGAGTTGAATGCATCGGCCCAAATGGTAGATTCTTCTTCCTCGAAATTGGTTGCAAAGGGGGCGGAAGTATCACCATCTGACGGCGGATATTACGATAGACCGAGAGAGAGAATATCGCCCGGCGACGAATTATATGACGAGTCGGGAGAAGAGATGACGTCCTATGGAGAGGGGCGCGATGGACCGGATGCAACGGGCGGCATTCCATAAAATCGTTCTATCTTTGCCCGCAGAAAAACAAGTAATGAGAGTTCTAATCATCAATACAAGTCAGAAAACCGGAGGGGCTGCATTGGCGGCCAACCGACTCAAAGATGCACTCAACAACAATGGCGTGGAGGCGCGGATGCTCGTGCGCGACAAAACCGTGGACGACTCAACCGTTATCGAACTGCCGAGAACTCTCAAAACGAAATGGAGCAAACTGTGGGAAAGATGGTGCATCTTCTGCAAACTGAATTTCTCGCGCCGGCATCTTTTTGAATTAGACATCGCCAACGTCGGAACCGACATAACGAAGCTTGTCGAATTTCGGGAGGCCGACTTGATTCATCTTTCGTGGATAAACCAGGGGATGCTGTCGATTGGAGGGATAAGGCGAATCCTCGAATCGGGCAAGCCGGTTGTGTGGACGATGCACGACCTGTGGCCGGCGAGTTCGATTTGCCATTATGCACATGGCTGCGAGGGGTTCATGAACCGGTGCGGAAACTGTATGCTACTGCCCGGCGGCGGTCATGCAAACGACCTGTCGGAAGTTGTATGGCGGCGAAAGAAGAAGGCGCTGGACGGAAATCAAATCAGCTTCGTAACATGTAGCAAATGGCTTGGCGAACAGGCACGGCAGAGTTCGTTGCTCAAGGGACAAACGGTTACGAGCATCCCAAATCCGATAGACACCGAGGTGTTTAAACCGCAAAATAAACTGATGGCGCGCAAAATGCTCGGACTGCCTGAGAAGAACAAAATAATTCTCTTCGTCTCGCAACGGGTTACCGATAAGCGGAAAGGTATCGACTATTTCATCAAAGCTATCGGACAGCTGGTAGCTCGGCATCCCGAAATGAAGCAAAACATTACGATAGCCATACTCGGTTCGGATGCCGAACAGCTCGCTGAACAACTTGCTCTGCCTACACATTTGCTGGGATATGTTTCAGATATTCGGCAGATAATAAACGTTTACAACGCTGCCGATGTGTTCGTTTTGCCGTCGCTCGAGGATAATCTGCCGAACACTATAATGGAGGCGATGGCATGTGGCGTTCCATGCGTGGGTTTCGAGGTTGGAGGCATCCCTGAAATGATAGACCATCGCGTTAACGGATACGTTGCCCGAGAACGCGATACAAACGATTTGGCACAGGGAATGGATTGGGTTCTCAACGAGGCCAACTACGCTGAACTATCTCGGGAAGCTCTGCAGAAAGTACATAGAAACTACTCGCAACAGTCCGTTGCAAAGCAATACATCGAGGTATATTATCAGGCAATAACCAAGAAAAACAAGTCGAAATGATCACATTTTCAATCGTCACCATAACCTATAACGCTCAGAAAGTGCTGCAGCCAACGCTCAATAGCGTGTTGCAACAAGACTATCCGCACATCGAACACCTTATCATCGATGGAGCATCGACCGACGACACCCTCCGGATAGCCGAAGACTATAAGAAACTGTCGGACGAAAACGATAATGGACACGAAATCAAAATAACCAGCGAGCCCGATGATGGAATATATTTCGCCATGAACAAAGCACTCAACAAAGCACAGGGCGATTATATAGTGTTCCTCAATGCAGGCGACAGTTTGCCCGAAAACGATACTCTCGAACACGTTATGCTCGCAGCTGAAGCAGGCGATGGCGAAGACCTTCCTGCTGTGCTGTTCGGCAATACCGACATCATCGACGCGAAAGGTAACTTTCTCTATCATCGTCCACTCTCTCCTCCCGAGCAGCTAACGTGGAAATCGTTCAGGCACGGAATGCTGGTTTGTCATCAAGCCTTCTACGCCCGTACTGACATAGCCCGCGAGATTCCATTCGACACCGAATATAGATACTCGGCCGACGTGGATTGGTGTATCAAAATCATGAAAGAAGGACAGCGTCGCCATCTCCTGCTGAGAAACATACATGCCGTCGTAGCAAACTACATGCAGGAAGGCCAGACCACCATCCACCACAAAGAATCTCTCAAAGAACGCTTCAAAATAATGAACCGGCACTATGGAATGCCTGTAACGCTGATGTTCCATCTCTGGTTCGTGATTAGAAAAATAATACGGAGGCGAGCATAAGTGCATTGGCTTCCGAAATCTTCAAATGTTTAACGTAAAAAAAAGATTGAAACAATGAAACAGGTAATGAGAGCAGCCCTACTGATGGTTGCATTGAGTTTTTCAGCAGTGATGAATGCGCAAACCAACGCCACAAGCTGCGCGAAGAGCAATTGTTCGAAAACTGAAACAAAAGAATGTTGCGATAAGCAGAAGGTCAATTGCCAGAATGATAAGGCATGTGACAAGCAAAATGGCGCGCAGTGTGATAAGCAAAACACCAATTGCCAGAAAGGTAAGGCATGTGACAAGCAAAATGGCGCGCAGTGTGATAAGCAAAACGCCAACTGTCAGAATACTAAGGCATGCGACAGGCAGAATGGTGTACAGTGTGATAAGCAAAATACCAACTGTCAGAATACTAGGGCATGCGATAAGCAGAATGGTGTACAATGTGATAAGCAAAACGCCAACTGTCAGAATACTAAGGCATGCGACAGGCAGAATGGTACACAATGTGATAAGCAAACAAACTGCAGTCGGCAATCTGAAGCCAAGCAAATCAAAGATGGTTTAAGTGAAGCTGCCTCCGGAACCGGTCAGTTTGTTTCGCGTAAAGTGAAATCGGCTGGTCAATTCTTTAAGAAAGTAGGCAAAGGTGTGGGACAAGGCAGTCGCAAATTTGCCCGCAACGTGAATCGCGCAGGCAAGGCAGCCAAGAAAGCTTTCAGAGAGAGCTAATCCAAGAGATTGCGCAATGATAAATAGCCTGACTTTCGGTTTCAAGGCAAACCGAGAGTCGGGTTTTCTCGTAATAGCACCTGTTGTTGGACGAGTGAACCTACCTTTGCCGCATGAAAACAATTTCGCCTATAGCTTTTTTTCGTTCGCCCCTCACGAGCAAGTTTGGAGTACCGCGACAGAGCGGCGTGGTCGACGAGTTGAGAGGAGTAATCGTGCTGAAACCGGAATATAATCGGCCGGAAGCGATTAGAGGTTTGGAAGATTTCGATTTTCTGTGGTTGATTTGGGGATTTTCGGCCATTCGTTCCTCCGAAAAGCTCACGGTTCGCCCTCCGCGACTCGGTGGAAACATTAGGGTAGGCGTGTTTGCATCGCGTTCCCCTTTCCGTCCTAATGGATTGGGATTGTCATCGGTGCGCATTGTGAGAATAGCTCCCGAGGGCATCCATGTTGCGGGAGCCGATTTGATGGACGGCACTCCGATTTTCGATATCAAACCCTATCTTCCCTCGGTCGATAGTCATCCTTCGGCTCGTGGAGGGTTCACCGACAGTCATGCTTGGTCGCTGCTTCGGGTTGAAATTCCGGAGAAGTATCGCCGTTTGTTTTCCGAGACAGATGTCCGTGCACTGGAGGCTGTATTGAAAAACGACCCGCGTCCGAGCTATCAGCAGGATGCAGGTCGTGTGTATGGGATGCCTTTTGTGGGCAGGGATATTCAGTTCAGGGTTGAGGATGGGTTGTTGACGGTTGTTGATGTAGTGTAGACCTATTCGGTTTCTACCGATTCAACTTTCGGATTCTGAATCACGGGTGCCATTTCTACGACTTCGTTGTTGTTTCGTTTTGGTTTGGCCTCGGTTTCCGATGTTTCAGATTGTTCATCGTTGTCACCATCTGCATTTTTTTCACTGCGATACCGTCCGCGTACGCTATTGAGAATCTTCTCAGCCTGTTTCTTTTCCTGTTTGTCTATGGAGTCTTTCGAGATGGTGTCAACCTTGATGGTATCTAGTTTGGGTGCGTTTTTCTCTGCGAGGTTCGAGTCGGGTTCGATTGCCGTTTGTGTTATGTCTGGGTCGTTTTTGTGCATGCTATAGTAATATGCTCCGAAAGCAATCAGGAAAATGGTTCCAACGATAATGAAAATCACCATTCCTTTTCCGATTGTTGGTTCCTCGTCTTGGTTATTGTGAATCGGTGCGCCGCAATTGGGGCAGTTTTCCTGATTCTTGTTTATTTCAGTGTTACATTCCGGGCATTTCATACATTTTTCGGTTTGATTTGCGGGCAAAGTTACACCAAAAGCCACGACTAATCAAAAATGCTCTTCCGGTTCGGGGGAAGGTATGGTGGAGGATATGTGTAATGTGAGATCGGCTTAAGAATATGTAGATGTGTTGCTGGAGATTCTGGTGGCAGAGTTTCTGCCAGCTCGGAGGTTAGGCGAATACGGGCTGCCGTCTGAAATTATTTAGTACTTTTGCATCACACAACACAGAATAACATCCAATTTAATCCCAAACATGAATGTTTTAGAACTGTCAGAACAGGAAATTGTGCGCCGTCAGAGTTTGCAGGAGCTTCGTAAACTCGGAATAGAACCCTATCCTGCCGCAGAATTTCCGGTTAATGCATATTCCATAGATATAAAAAGTGAATTTGTTGAAGGTGAGCAGCGTGAAGTTACCATTGCCGGCCGATTGATGAGCCGCAGAGTTATGGGCAAGGCGTCGTTTGCTGAAATTCAAGACAGTCGTGGACGCATACAAGTGTACGTTACTCGCGACGACATCTGCCCCGGCGACGATAAAGAACTTTATAATACTGTTTTCAAGAAACTCCTCGATATAGGCGATTTCGTAGGCATAAAAGGCTTCGTGTTCAAAACCCAGATGGGCGAAATCTCTATTCATGCACAGCAAATCACACTGCTATCCAAGAGTATCAAACCCCTGCCGATAGTGAAATATAAGGATGGTGTGGCATACGATAAGTTTGACGACCCCGAACAACGCTATCGCCAGCGATATGTCGATCTGGCCGTTAACGAAGGCATTAAAGAAACATTCGAAAAACGCGCAACCGTACTGCGAACTATGCGTCGGTTTTTCGATGAGGCCGGCTATACCGAAGTGGAAACACCAACACTGCAAAGCATCCCCGGAGGAGCTAGTGCGCGGCCGTTCGTAACACACTATAATGCGCTGAATGTAGACATGTATATGCGAATAGCTACCGAACTCTATCTGAAACGACTCATCGTAGGAGGCTTCGAAGGTGTCTACGAAATAGGAAAGAACTTCAGAAACGAAGGAATGGATAGGTTCCATAACCCTGAGTTCACCTGTATGGAACTCTATGTGCAGTATAAAGACTACAATTGGATGATGAGTTTCACCGAACGACTGTTAGAACAAATTTGCACAGCCGTAAACGGTAGTCCCGAGGTACAGGTTGGCGAGACTATTATAAGTTTCAAAGCACCCTTCCGCCGATTACCCATCCTCGAGGCAATAAAAGAAAAAACCGGGTTCGACCTCTATGGAAAATCTGAAGAAGAAATACGCAACATAGCCGTGAACGAGCTGAAGATGGTAACAATCGACCAGAGTTTCGGGAAAGGCAAACTTATTGACGAAATATTCGGCGAATTTTGCGAAGAAACGTTCGTTCAGCCCACATTCATCACTGATTATCCCGTTGAAATGTCGCCACTCACCAAAAAACATCGCTCTATGCCAGGCCTAACCGAGCGGTTCGAACTAATGGTGAACGGTAAAGAACTGGCAAACGCCTATTCCGAGCTCAACGATCCAATTGACCAGGAAGAACGCTTCATCGAACAAATGCGACTGGCCGATAACGGCGACGACGAAGCTATGATAATCGACCAGGATTTCTTGCGTGCCCTGCAATATGGAATGCCGCCCACGTCGGGAATCGGAATCGGAATCGACCGACTCGTAATGCTCATGACCGGCAAAGAATATATCCAGGAAGTTATGCTATTTCCCCAGATGAAACCAGAATCGAAAATTCCGCAAAGTAGCATCAAGGAATGGGCAGAGATTGGAGTACCAGAGAATTGGGTTTATGTTCTAAGAAAAGCCGGGTTCAATCTCATCCAGAACATAAAAGACGAGAAAGCACAAGGTTTACAGCAGAAATTGGGCGAGATAAACAAGAAATACAAACTCGAATACGAGAAACCATCGCTCGACACCATCCAAAAATGGATTGAAACAGCAGTCAGCCGAAACTGATAGTAATGAAAGGATAACGCATCACCCAACATCTTCCAAGGAGTTCAGGCAAAACAAACCGCAACAAGAGAGATAGCCCGAACTCATTTAAGTTTAAAAGTTTCAACGAGAGAAAATGTACGATGTCGGAAACATAGCAATCATCGGAAGCGGAAGCTGGGCCACGGCCATAGCCAAAATTGTGGTTGAACACACGCACCACATCGGATGGTTTTTCAGGCACGACGATAAAATTGAAGATTTTCGTCGGTTGGAACACAACCCGGCTTATTTAACAAGTGTGCACTTCGATTTGAACGAAGTAACCCTGTCGTCGGATATCAATAGACTCATTCAGGACTATGATACGCTCATTTTTGTCACCCCTTCGCCCTATCTCAAATCCTTACTTAAGAAAACCAAGGCGAAACTGCGCGACAAATTCATCGTCACAGCCATAAAAGGAATCGTACCCGAAGAAAATCTTGTATGCACCGAATATCTCCGAAAAATTCATGCGTGCCTGACGAAAATCTGGCCGTTATCGGAGGTCCGTCGCACGCCGAAGAGGTGGCAATGGAAAGATTAACCTATCTCACTGTGGGATGCACAGACACCGAGAAAGCGCAGGCAATGACGCAGGCTCTCGCGTCACATTACGTGAAAACCAAAGTGTCGCCTGACGTTATCGGAATCGAATACGCATCGGTTCTCAAAAACGTCTACGCAATCGCAGCTGGAATTTGTTCCGGACTGAATTATGGTGATAATTTCCAAGCCGTACTCATGTCTAATGCTATGCAGGAAATGGAACGCCTGCTGAACGCAATTAATCCCATTCAACGGTCGATGACCGACAGTGTCTATCTTGCGATCAGCTCGTCACGGGCTACAGCAACTTCAGTCGTAACCGAACATTTGGAACAATGATAGGAAAAGGCTACAGCGTGAAGTCGGCCCAGATGGAAATGGAAATGATAGCCGAAGGATATTACGGTACAAAGTGCATGAAAGAGATCAATCGCCATCTGCACGTCGACATGCCAATTCTCGACGCCGTTTACAACATCCTCTACGAGCGCATCAGTCCGCAAATCGAAATAAAACTTTTAACAGATTCATTTAGATAAAACGATTATGGAAAGTATTAAGTTAGACATCACAAAAGCTGCCCAGTTTCTAACCCCGGGCGCCATCGAGGCCTATGTACACAAGTTGCAGCCTCGCAAGAAGCACTAGAAAAAGCCACCTGTCAGGGTAACGATTTTCTAGGTTGGCTCCATCTTCCATCAAGCATCACTCCTGAATTCATCTCCGAAATCCAAGACGTTGCAAATATTCTTCGCAGCAAGTGCGAGGTGATTGTCGTGGCCGGGATCGGAGGCTCTTATCTCGGGGCGCGAGCTGTAATAGAAGCCCTAGGTAACAGTTTCGCATGGCTCAAGTCCGACAGTAAGAATCCAACCATCGTGTTTGCCGGAAACAATATTGGTGAAGACTATCTTGCTGAGTTAACGGAATATTTGAAGGATAAAAGATTCGGAATAATAAACATTTCCAAGTCAGGCACCACTACCGAGACCGCCCTCGCGTTCCGCCTCCTGAAAAAGCAATGCGAACAACAATTCGGAAAGGCCGAAGCCCGAAACATGATAGTTGCCATAACCGACGCGCACAAAGGGGCTGCTCGTGCAGCTGCCAACAAAGAAGGCTATAAAACATTTGTAATTCCCGATAACGTAGGCGGCCGATTCTCCGTGCTCACCCCTGTTGGACTTCTACCCATCGCCGTTGCCGGATTCAATATCGAAGCTCTCGTGAAAGGCGCCTGCGCAATGGAGAAAGAGACCGATATCAACATTCCGTTCGCTGAAAATATAGCCGCACGATATGCTGCCGTTCGACAGGCCCTCTACACGCAAACCGGCAAGAAGATTGAAATCATGGCTAATTTCCACCCCAAGCTTCATTTCATGGCTGAATGGTGGAAACAGCTCTACGGCGAAAGCGAGGGCAAGGAATATAAGGGCATATTTCCTGCCGCATGCGATTTCACAACCGACCTGCACTCTATGGGACAATGGATTCAAGAGGGTGAGCGCTCAATATTTGAAACAGTTCTATCGGTTGAAACTCCCAATCGCGAACTCCTTTTCCCGCACGACGACGAAAATCTCGATGGACTGAACTTTCTCGAAGGGAAACGAGTAGACCAAGTGAACAAAATGGCCGAACTCGGTACGCGCCTTGCTCATGTCGACGGCGGTGTGCCTAACATCAGGATAATCATTCCGAAACTTGATGAATATTATCTCGGTCAGCTCATATATTTCTTCGAAAAAGCCTGCGGCATCAGCGGATTGGTGCAAAACGTTAATCCTTTCAACCAACCGGGTGTCGAAGCCTATAAAAAGAACATGTTTGCTTTACTTGACAAGCCTGGTTACGAAAGTGAGAGCCAAGCAATCAAGCAGCGCCTTTCGGAAGGCAAATAAAAAATCCGGATGGTATTCTCCCCTCTCTTTTCACCAAGAAAAAGAGGGGAGAATCGTTTATCATCTAATCGGCAACTCCCTTTTTTCGATTCCTACGTATTGCGTAGCTGATTTTTCAATGCGTGTCTTGCTCCTGCGTATTGCATGGCTAAATTCTCAATGCGAGATAGGCTCTCGTAAAGATGCGTATGTCGAAAACCGATACATTATATAGTATATAACATCCCGTATCTCTCCTATACACACCCCAAATCACATTCCACAACAAAATTATGTTCCAAACAATAATCAAGAACTACAATCAACACTCGCACGAATCCTTCAACCCGCGAGTTGTGCTTTTCGACATGGACGGAGTGCTATACGACTCAATGCCAAACCATGCAATCGCATGGACAAAAGCAATGGGTCATTTTGGCCTTCCCTTCACCGAGGAAGACGCTATGCAACCGAAGGAGCCAAAGGAGTGGATACAATCCGAATTTACGCTCAAAAACTGCTCGGCAAGCAACTCTCCGAAACTGAAGCCGCACAGATGTATAAGCTCAAAGCCGAATATTTTCACCAAATGCCCCAACCGAAAATATTCAACGGAGTGAAAGAACTAATGCACGCAATCAAATCAGAAGGACTGCAAATAGGAATTGTCACCGGAAGCGCACAGAGGCAACTCATTGACCGACTACTCTCCGATTTCCACGAATTCATCACCCCCGAGCAAGTTACCACAGCCTTCGACGTCAAAAATGGCAAACCGGCCCCCGACCCATATCTCGCCGGCCTACGAAAAGCCGGAAATCTCGCTCCGCATGAAGGAATCGTCATCGAAAATGCCCCCCTTGGTATTCAAGCAGGTACAAATGCAGGCTGTTTTACAATCGCTGTGAACAGCGGTCCACTTTCAAATGAAATTCTGCTCGAAAAAAATCCCCAACTACTCTATCCATCTATTGAGAAATTGTTCGTCGACTGGCCCACGCTCATCGCAGAAGCAAAATATAAACAGACGGATAAGATGAATATTAAAAAAACACAATAGTAAAAAGCACCCCCCACCGCCCTATAAAATAATCTCTACTTTTGTGAACTTCCAAAAACACAGTTAAAAATTAAATCAGCAAACAAACCGTAATCAATGAAGAAAGTAATTACTCTCGTTTTACTTGCGCTTGCAATAGCAACGCAAGTACAAGCCATACGGCCGCTGCCAAAACTCTGGCCAATGAACCAGAGCGACGGTACAACCGTAATGGTTTACATTAATGGCGACGGACACGTTGCCTTCTACACCACCGAAGACGGAAAGGTGCTAGTGAAAAACGACGCAGGTGACCTATGCTACGCCATGTTTAGCAACGGACGCCTTGTACCATCTACACTCATAGCGCATAACGCCGACCAACGCTCCGAGGCAGAAAAAACATTCCTTCTCACCAATAACGTTGAATCGCGCTTGAGCGAACTCAATGAGCTTGTAGCACGCCGGGCGCCAAACAAAGCAATCATCGGCTCCACCCCCGACGGACTAGGAAAATATAACAAATCAGGAATGGGTGCCGTGAAAAGTCTTGGTGAAAGAAAAGTACCAGTCATTATGGTTGAATTCTCCGATTTGAAATTCAAATCAACAACCACCATCGACAAAATGACCCGCTACTACAACGAAGAAGGCTATCATGACGAAACATATTGCGTGGGGTCAGCGCGCGACTTCTTCATTGCGCAAAGCCGCGGAATGTTCAAACCCACATTCGAAATAGTAGGAATAGTAACCCTAGCTAACAGCTATAAATACTATGGTGCAAACGACCGAAACGGAAACGATAAAAACGTAGACGGAATGGTGGTCGACGCCGTAAGAGCGGCCGAAGCCAAAGGAGTTGACTTCAGCAAATTCAAGGACGAAGACGGAAACGTAGAATTAGTAAGTATACTATATGCCGGTCGGGGCGAAGCAACCGAAGGCGGACAAGGTGCAAATTATGTTTGGCCATGCGAAAGCGACTTCAACAAAAACATCGGGGCCAATCACTTCAATTCATACTTCGTAGGAAACGAACTATATAACGACGGAGCCTTGATGGGAATGGGAATTTTCTGCCACGAATTCGGACATGCACTCGGATTGCCCGACTTCTATTGCACTAATTATTCCTACAGAGGCGACGACCCATTCAGCAACTGGTCAATAATGGACACAGGCCCATACGTGAACAAAGCACGCGCCCCGATGGGATACACAGCCTATGAGCGCTCATACCTTGGTTGGCTCGATATTCCAGAGCTCACCAAAGCACAAAGCGTAACGCTCACGCCTCACGATGCAACCGAAGGCAATCTGGCCGTGATGTTCCGTCGCCCCGGAGTGACAAACGAATATTATATTCTTGAAAATCGTAAGCCCGGAACATGGTATCCCGAAACAGACGCAGATGGCAATAACTATGGAAGCGGACTCATGCTCACACACATTGCATATAACGCCGGATCATGGTCGGGAAACATTCTCAATAACGTTAGAACAAATAAACGGGCACACATCGTAACAGCCGATAAACAAACTCTGCAATACGGTGGTTCGCAAACCAATCTCTACGGCAACGGAGTGAACGAAATTAAATACCTGCCGCTCTACGGAGGAGGTACGCTCACATCCATGCCTATATTCAAAATCAAAAAGAACGCCGACAAAACAATAACGTTCAACTTCATCACTGAAGATGGAAAACACGTTCCATACAAAATAGGCGACAAAATCACCGAAGGCGGGATAGACTATAAATACGTAGACAACCGCGAGTTCACAGTTATACGCAAACAAAGCGGCGAATACTCGGCCGACGTGAATATACCCAACACACTAACAATAGACGATGTGGTTTACGAAGTAGTTGCCATTGCCGACAGCGCATTTGCAGGCTACACGACATTAACCTCGGTGTCGATACCCAAAAGCATCCGCAAAATAGCACCCAATGCTTTCCGCGGAACAAGCGCAATGACAAAATTCAGCGTTGAAGAAGGCAGCCAATACTATCAGACGATAGACGATGCTCTCTTCATTCGCAGTGCAGAATACGACGGCTCAAACTGGCAAACAAGCAAAACAGACGTCTCGATGTTCAACTTCAACAAAAACGAATGGGGGCTCCCTGTATCCGAAACCTCCAACCCGTCGGCAGGACACATAACATCCCCGATTGAACAGGACGACATAACCCTGACAACCACCGACGGACGCAGTCAGACAAAACTGATGAAGAATAACGGAAAGATAACCCTCCGCATATACAGAGGAGGTTCAATCATCCTTTCAGTTCCACAGGGCAGTTCGGTAACACGCGCAAGCTTCGGAGCTACACAATTCAACATGACTGCAAACACAGGAACCATCGATTCTAAAGTATGGACAGGCAATTCGCAGAACGTAACCTTCAATTGCACTTCAAACACGGTTATCGACTCAATTACCGTAACCGTGAAAAGCGTAAGCAAGGGAGAACCTGCCCTCATTTGCTATCCCGCAGCCAAGACCGGTAGCTACACGGTTCCAAAGATGGTTACCCGCATCGCATCATACGCATTCGAAGCAACGAAATTGAGCAACCTAACGCTGTCTGAAGCTCTGCTCAAGCTCGGCAAGAACTCATTGAGTTCAGCTAATCTTCTTGTGATAAATGCTCTCGCAGCAACTCCAGCTAAAGCAACTGCCGACCCATTCGCAGACATTGACTTCACGAAATGTAAGCTCAACGTTCCCGAGGCATCCAAGGCCCTCTACGTTGCGGCCGATTATTGGAATAAGTTCTTCCGTGGCACCAACGGCATCTCCGGTATAACCGATTCCAAATCTTCTGCCCCGAAAGTCTACTACGACCTGCAGGGCCGCAGAGTATCCCATCCTAAGCGCGGAATTTATATCACGAAAGGCTCGAAAGTCCTCGTGAAATAATCCCCACCGGGATATAAAATCACACGAACCCCCAAAGTTCATAACCGAACTTTGGGGGTTCATTGTGTTTAGTGGCGAATCGAGAAAAATAAATCGAGAGAAATATTCGCCTCCTATCGATACGAATGGATGTTATACCATCCAATATAAATGCGAGTTCGGTTTGATAGAGACTCCCACTCGGGCGTTCCGCCCGCATGTAGGGACAGACCCCGTGTCTGTCCGCCCCCTGACGTGGCAGGACGAAATATGTTATGCGGTCGGTAGACCGAATTGGCATTGAGGCGGACAGACACTGGGTCTGTCCCTACATGCGGGCTAACGCCCGAATTG
The DNA here is from genome assembly GCF_000614105.1 of Prevotella micans DSM 21469 = JCM 16134. Classification (GTDB taxonomy): domain Bacteria; phylum Bacteroidota; class Bacteroidia; order Bacteroidales; family Bacteroidaceae; genus Prevotella; species Prevotella micans. The sequence continues at coordinate 9,064 of NZ_BAKH01000017.1, read as the reverse complement.
GCATCCGTTGTTTATTACCCATTGACTCCTCGGAGGCTTAAGCAGATTCTTAAACCGAACTCACGTAAAATAAGATTTTCTGTCTTTCTTCCATGGCAGAAATACATATACAGTTGTTTTATGTCAATTTTCCGAGGTAGATGTATATCCACACACCCCATTTGTGTTCTTGTTGTTCCACGGTGAGGGGTAGGGGGAGCGGTGTTATGGAAAGTCTTTGTATCTTCGCGTTCAAAAATTACAAGACCATTCCATAACATGAATCAAAAGAAAATTTATTCGTTCGACGAGGCATTCGAGGCTTCGTTGAAATATTTCGACGGCGATGAACTTGCTGCTCGCGTGTGGGTGAACAAGTATGCCATGAAAGACAGTTTCGGTAATATTTACGAGAGCTCGCCCGAGGATATGCACAGGCGAATTGCAAAGGAAATTGTGCGAATCGAAAATAAATACCCCAATCCACTTAGCGAAGAACAAGTGTTCGAACTACTAGACCATTTCAGGTATATCATACCGGCCGGCAGTCCGATGACCGGTATCGGGAATAATCATCAGGTTGCTTCGCTTTCGAACTGCTTTGTTATCGGGCTCGACGGTAACGCCGATTCTTATGGCGCAATATTGCGAATCGATGAAGAACAGGTGCAGCTCATGAAGCGGCGCGGAGGAGTGGGGCACGACTTGAGTCACATCCGACCGAAAGGCTCGCCAGTTAACAATTCGGCACTTACGTCGACTGGCCTGGTGCCGTTCATGGAACGATATTCCAACAGTACGCGCGAGGTTGCGCAGGATGGTAGGCGCGGGGCGCTCATGCTTTCGGTGAGCATCGACCATCCCGACTCGGAGGCTTTCATCGACGCAAAGATGGAGGAGGGAAAAGTAACTGGCGCAAACGTTTCGGTGAAGATAACCGACCGGTTCATGCAGGCCGCCATAGCCGACGAGAGCTATCGGCAAAAGTTCCCAATCGGAAGCGATAAGCCCGAAGTTGAGAAGGACATTTCGGCCCGCGGTCTGTGGGAAAAAATAGTTCACAATGCATGGAAAAGCGCTGAACCGGGCGTGCTGTTTTGGGACACCATTCTGCGCGAAAGCATTCCCGATTGCTATGCCGACCTGGGCTTCCAAACGGTTTCGACAAATCCGTGCGGCGAAATTCCACTCTGTCCCTACGATAGCTGTAGGCTCATCTCGATAAACCTATTCTCGTATGTCGAAAATCCATTCACGGATAAGGCCCGATTCGATTTTGACAAGTTTGCAAGGCATGTTGCGCTCGCGCAGCGTATCATGGACGATATCGTTGACCTCGAGATGGAAAAAATTGACCTCATAATGAACAAAGTCAAGCACGACCCGCAGAACGAGGAAGTAAAGAGTGCCGAGTTCCACCTCTGGGAGAAGATTAAACGCAAAAGCGGAATGGGCCGACGAACGGGCGTGGGAATAACCGCCGAGGGCGACATGATTGCCGCCATGGGGTTGCGATATGGCACTGCCGAGGCCACCGAGTTTACCGTGAGCGTTCATCGGGCACTTGCGCTGAATGCTTATCGGTCGTCGGTTGTGATGGCTAAAGAGCGTGGCGCATTCGAGATATACGACGCCGCTCGCGAGGCTAAGAATCCGTTCATTAACCGACTCTTTGCGGCCGACCCGCAACTCGCGGCCGACATGCAGAAGTTCGGTCGACGAAACATTGCTTGTCTCACCATTGCGCCAACCGGCACAACATCGCTCATGACTCAAACAACCTCCGGCATCGAACCGGTGTTCATGCCCGTTTACAAGCGGCGTCGCAAGGTTAATCCGAACGACTCCGATGTGCGCGTGGACTTTGTAGACGAAGTGGGCGATTCGTTCGAGGAATACATCGTTTACCATCGCAAATTCCTCGACTGGATGAAGATTAATGGCATCGATACCGAACGTAAATACACCCAGGACGAGATAGACGAACTCGTGAAACGCTCACCCTATTACAAGGCAACCGCCAACGATGTAGACTGGCTCATGAAGGTTCGCATGCAGGGTGAAATTCAGAAATGGGTAGACCATTCTATCTCCGTCACCGTGAATCTGCCCAACAATGTCGACGAAGCCCTTGTGGATAAACTCTACATCGAGGCCTGGCGAAGTGGATGTAAAGGCTGCACAATCTATCGCGACGGCTCGCGTTCGGGCGTCATGATTTCGGTTTCAAAGAAGAAAGAAAAGAAAGACCTTGCCCAAGCCGAAGAACATCATACCCCGCCGCCATTTCCGCAGGTGATTGACGAAAGGCCGCAGGTGCTGGATTGCGATGTGGTTAGATTCCAAAACAATAAAGAGAAATGGGTTGCCTTCGTTGGCTTGCTCGACGGACGGCCCTATGAAATCTTCACCGGTCTTCAAGACGACGATGAGGGTATAGCTCTTCCCAAGAGCGTTGTGAAAGGCAAGATAATCAAGCAAACCAATCTAGATGGCAGTCGTCGCTACGATTTCCAGTTTGAAAACAAACGAGGTTATAAAACCACAGTCGAAGGTCTATCCGAAAAGTTCAATCCCGAATATTGGAACTATGCTAAGCTAATCTCTGGCGTGTTGCGCTACAGAATGCCCATCGAGCATGTAATAAAGCTCGTCGGTTCGCTACAGCTCAAAAACGAAAGCATCAATACGTGGAAAAATGGTGTGGAGCGTGCACTGAAGAAATATGTCTCTGATGGCACACGCGTTTCCGGTCAGCAATGTCCTGTTTGCGGTCACGAATCGCTCGTTTATCAAGAAGGTTGCCTCATCTGCACCAGCTGTGGCGCCTCGAAATGTGGATGAAATTCCCATTCATATAAAATTCAAATCGATTGCATCTTCCCCCGATGCAGTCGATTTTTATAAACTGACAGATTATGAAACTCCAATCAACATACATTCACTTGCGTTCGGTTCGTTTCCATGCCTTTATCGGTGTGGGCGAACAAGAGCGCAAGGTGGGCAATGAATATCTTCTTGACCTCCGGCTGGGTTATCCCTTTACTCGCGCTATCGAAACCGACGATGTTGAAGACACGCTCAACTATGCTGATGTTTTTGAAACCGTAAGACAAACTATTGCTCGCCCAACAAGACTACTCGAACATGCAGCGGGTAACATCGTCCATGCGCTCGAAGAACAATATCCGAAGATAGAATCAATCGACTTGACACTAACAAAACTGAATCCGCCAATGGGGGCCGATTGTGCCGGGGCGAGCGTGGAATTGCATCTTAAAAGAACTCAACTAGAGCCTTATACTAACACCGAGACGGGAAAGTAGCGCCCCCCCTGGAGGGAAGAATGTAAAAACGGAAAGATATCCTCTGAAGGAGAGAAAAACGAAAAAGGTGATACTTCCGAGGTCTCGGAACAAGGAGGAGCTCGCCCTGTTTCCACAGCGTTACTTGTAAAAGTTCAAATTCGTTCGGTAGGCTACATGTAGGGACAGACCCCGTCTCTGTCCGACCTGTAATGATGTCCCAATGAGGAATGATTCGCTGTCCCGCCCGTTCCGTGACTATCCGAACCTGCTCATGGCGCAATAAATGAAACGGAGAGGCGTTATAGGGGGCATGGATTACAGAAATGCTTTAAGATTCATACTACTTTCTATCATATTCATTATTGTCGAGGAGGCCGGAGCACAGTCGTTCACTCTGCAAGGTAAGGTGACCGACAAAGACGGTAGCCCAATCGAATTGGCATCGGTCATGGTTGTGTCGCAGGGCAAGCTGGCTATGACCAGTCTGCAGGGCGAATTTAATATGCAGCTTGAAAGTGCCGACTCTGTCGTAGTGAGATTCTCCATGATTGGCTACAAAACCAAAACACGTGTACTGAGAAAACCACGCGGAAAACAAACCCTACTTATACAGCTTGCCGACGACAACGAACTCCAGGAAGTGGTAGTCGAAGGGAAAACACGTCGGCACGGAACAACTGAGAACCTCGATCTGAAAACCACTAAACAAGCACCATCTACATCGGGCAATGCCGTCGAAGAAATGATTCAAACGCAGGCTGGCGTGTCGACACACTCCGAACTGTCGTCGCAATACAACGTACGTGGCGGAACATTCGACGAGAACTCGGTCTATATAAACAATATCGAAGTGTTCCGCCCCTTCCTCGTGAGAAGCGGACAGCAAGAGGGACTATCTGTGATAAACCCCGACATGGTTGAGCAAGTGGGATTCTCAACCGGTGGATTCGAAGCGAAATATGGCGACAAAATGAGCTCGGCACTCGACATAACATACAAGCGCCCCAAACGTACCGAGGCGTCGATATCGGCATCGCTCCTCGGAGCAAGCGCATATCTAGGCTTGGCAGCAAAAACGCTCACGTGGACCAATGGCCTGCGCTATAAAACAAACCGCTATTTGCTGGGCTCGCTGCAAACACGTGGAGAATACAGACCGTCGTTCATCGACTATCAAACATATCTTTCCTGGAGTCCGAACAAACGGTGGCAGGTCGACATAATCGGAAACATATCCGATAACCGATATGAATTCGAACCGGAAGACCGCCAAACTAATTTCGGAACACTCTACAACGTGAAATCGTTCAAGGTTTATTTCGACGGAAAAGAAAAAGACCTCTTCAGAACCTATTTCGGCTCAATCGGAATAACGCGCCATATTACATCGAAAACCGACCTATCGCTCCTCGCGTCGGCGTTCTCGACAAAGGAGCAAGAACGATATGATATACAGGGGCAATACTGGCTCACGCAGACCGAAACATCCGAGAATCTTGGCGTGGGAACATACATGCAGCACTCGCGCGACTACCTTAGTGCCAACGTACGAAACCTGAAACTCATGATTAGACATCGAACTGCGAAACACGACATCGAGGCCGCGCTGGGCTATAAGTTCGAGCGGATTAAGGAGAGCGCAGCCGAATACGAACACCGCGATTCCGCTGGCTACACTATTCCCTACACGCCATCCAACCTCGAGCTAATATACTCGCTTAGGGCGCAGAACAGGCTCAACGCTAAAAGAATTGAATCATATCTGCAAGATACATGGAGATTCCAGTCGCGCGACTCGGTTCCTACGCTCTTCATCCTGAACTATGGTATCCGGGCATCGCATTGGGACTTCAACGGCGAAACACTCTTCTCGCCACGTGCATCGCTCACCATAACCCCCGGATGGAATCGCGACCTAACCTTCCGACTTGCCGCCGGACTCTATTATCAGGCCCCTTTCTACAAAGAATTGCGCGACACAACGGTTGTGAACGGGGTTACCTATGCCTTGCTCAACAAACGCATCCGTGCGCAACGTTCTTTGCACTTCATTGCGTCGATGGATTATCGATTCAGAATGGTTAACCGACCGTTCAAATTCTCGGCCGAGCTGTATTATAAGGCACTCGCACGCCTCATTCCTTACTCGGTGAACAATGTCAAGGTAACCTACTATGGCGACAATAAAGCTACCGGGCATGCTGCCGGACTGGATCTTAAACTTTATGGCGAATTTGTGCCAGGTGCCGACTCGTGGCTTACGTTCAGCATCATGAATACGCGAATGAAGCTGAACGGACGCTCGATTCCGCTACCAACCGACCAGCGATTTGCCGTGAACCTCTTCTTCACCGATTATTTCCCCGGTACAACCCGCTGGCGCATGTCGCTCAAGGTGGCCTATGCCGATGGCTTGCCTTTCTCGGCACCACATCGCGAACTCGAGCATAACTCGTTCCGCGCTCCGGTCTACAGACGGGTCGACATCGGCATGAGCTATCGGCTCATCGATAACACCGACAGTTCAAAGCCCTCGCTCATCCGCAATATGTGGTTAGGTCTCGACTGCCTCAACCTGCTCGGAATAAACAACGTGAACTCCTACTACTGGGTAACCGATGTAACCGGTCAACAGTTTGCCGTGCCGAACTATCTCACCGGCCGTCAGCTCAACGCCCGATTAACCATCGATTTCTAAATATCCACCTTTTCTAATTTTATCAGGCGGCAATAGTTCCGAAATAGGATGACATCGGGACTGATCCTACATCAGTCCCGATGTCATCCTACATCAGTCCCGGACTGATGTAGGATAGGTGTATATCTAGTCCTACTTCAGAGCTTGTCTAGTCCTACTTCGGAGCTTGTCTAGTCCTACTTCGGAGCTTGTCTAGTCCTACTTCGGAGCTTGTATAGTCCTACTTCGGAGCTTGTATAGTCCTACTTCGGAGCTTGTCTAGTCCTACTTCGGAGCTTGTCTAGTCCTACTTCAGAACTTGTCTAGTCTTACTTTGATGTAAGTTCGGTTTATTATCCATCGCTTTCTTTGAGGCTTAATCCTGCCTACCTCCCCTCTGCTCGGCAGATAGGGAACTCCTCTTAAACCGAACTCGCGTTGCTTTAGAGCTTACGTGGTCTATGATGAATGAACGTGAAAAAGTTTCCATCCCGCAGACAAATGTTTCTACGGGATGGAAATGGAGGATGGCCTAAAGAAAAGCGACGGTTAGCCCGGCCATGACAATGCTAACCATAGACATTAGTTTAATCAATATGTTCAGACTCGGCCCGGAGGTGTCCTTGAATGGGTCGCCAACCGTATCGCCCACGATGGTGGCACGATGACAGTCTGAACCTTTTCCGCCGAAGTTGCCTTCTTCGACGTGCTTCTTCGCATTGTCCCACGCACCACCGGCATTAGCCATGAACACGGCCAGAGTGAAGCCGGCAGCGAGTCCGCCAACAAGTAATCCTAACACACCGGCAACGCCCAGCACAAGCCCCGTAACGATGGGAATAACGATGGCCAACAAGCTTGGAACAATCATCTCGCGCTGTGCGCTACGGGTTGAAATCTCCACGCATCTGCCATAGTCGGGAGTTGCTTTGCCTTCGAGAATACCCTTTATTTCGCGGAATTGCCGACGTACTTCTTCGACCATCGACTGAGCTGCCCGACCAACGGCTCCCATCGTGAGTCCGCAGAACAGGAACGCTGCCATGGCGCCGATGAAGGCTCCAACGAGTACCTTAGGGTTCATCAGTGTTACCTGGAAGAATTGCATGAAATCGGGCATCGTGGCCTTCGATGGGTCGAACACATTACCGGCTGCATCGACAAACTGCCGTCCGCCGTCGACCATCCGAATCATCGCAATCTTGATTTCCTCAACATACGATGCCAGCAATGCCAAGGCTGTCAATGCTGCGCTTCCGATGGCGAATCCTTTTCCTGTGGCCGCGGTGGTATTGCCCAGTGCATCCAGTGCGTCGGTGCGCTGTCTTACTTCAGGTCCGAGCTCGCTCATTTCGGCGTTACCACCGGCGTTGTCGGCAATTGGTCCGTAGGCATCGGTAGCCAGCGTGATGCCCAGGGTTGAAAGCATTCCTACGGCTGCGATACCGATTCCGTAGAGTCCGTGGCTAATCGAGCTTGCATTCATTGACATGTCGAATCCGTTTGCGCATAGATAGCTTAGCATGATGGCCACCGAAATGGTGAGAACCGGTATGCAGGTTGAAATCATGCCCGTGCCGATGCCTTTGATGATAACCGTGGCCGAACCCGTTTCGCTGGCTTTGGCTATGCCATGCGTGGGGCGATAGGTTTGCGAGGTGTAGTATTCCGTGGCTTGTCCGATTATTACTCCGGCGGCCAGTCCGGTGACAACCGAGAACGATAGACCCAGCCAGTTTTCCATCTTCAGGAAATAGAGAATAGCGAACGAAGCCACACCGATGAGCACCGCACTAACGTTGGTACCCAAACCTAACGACCGGAGTAAATCGCGCATCGATGCGCCTTCCTTAGTTCGAACCATGAAGACGCCAATGAGCGACAGGAATATTCCTACGGCTGCAATAACCATCGGTGCAATTACGGCTCGCAGCTGCATGTCGGCATTCAGCGCAAAGGCAGTGGCTCCGAGAGCCGCAGTAGAAAGAATACTGCCGCAATAGCTCTCATACAAATCGGCGCCCATACCGGCTACATCGCCCACATTGTCGCCCACATTATCGGCAATCGTCGCTGGATTTCTCGGGTCGTCTTCCGGAATATTCGCTTCAACTTTTCCTACCAAATCAGCGCCCACATCGGCAGCCTTGGTATAGATTCCGCCGCCCACTCGGGCGAACAATGCTTGTGTCGAGGCACCCATTCCGAAGGTGAGCATTGTTGTCGTGATGGTAATCAAGCTCATATCCTGGTCGCCATAAACCGCGCTCAGCACCAAGAACCACAGCGCGATGTCGAGCAATCCGAGTCCAACGACTACCAGACCCATCACGGCTCCGCTGCGGAAAGCCACACGCAAACCCGCATCCAGTCCCTTTCGAGCCGCATTAGCCGTACGTGCCGAAGCATAGGTAGCCGTTTTCATTCCGAAAAAGCCTGATAGCCCCGAAAACAATCCGCCCGTAAGGAACGCAAACGGCACCCATGGATTTTGAACCTTCAGCACATAAGCCATAAAAGCAAACACAATCGCAAGCACTACGAACACGATGCCAACAACCTTGTACTGTTGCTTAAGATAGGCCATTGCGCCCTTGCGAACATGTGTCGCAATTTCAATCATTCTCTTTGTTCCCTCTTCTTCGCGCATCATCGCCGAGAAGAAGAACAACGCCATGCCCAGCGCCACTACCGATGCAATGGGCACAATCCAAAATACTTCTGGAATATTCATAGATTTAAATATTTAAATTGGTTAGTAACATAAGAATTATACCGCACAAACAACGTCTCCCGATTGAGATTATTATATTTCATCCCAGTAGAAGTTCACAAAATTCTTTTCCGGTCTCTTTTTCTCTTGGTTGATGATGAGCCACCGTTTATTTTGAGTCTTCATAACCTTGTGGAAACCGAGAGAACTTTATTTTTCATTTATCGTAGCACTATTTTGATGTAAAATAATTTTTGATGCATCAAAATAGCACTACGATGATGTATCTGATTTATTAATGCATCAAAATAGCACTACGATGATGCATCTAATTTATTTACGCATCAAAATAGCACTACGATGATGCATCTGATTTATTAATAGTAT
>NZ_BAKH01000018.1 GCF_000614105.1 Prevotella micans DSM 21469 = JCM 16134 | reverse complement strand
AAAAATCACGGCTGCCGACCTTTTTCCACGTATAATCAACCTTGTTTTTAATCGTGTTGACCCGAAAAACGTCGAGAAATGATAAGACTTGGAAACAGAAGATGATAGAAACCACATCCGAAGAGGAGCCCGACATCCCGATATCACAAACTCTTCTGCCACCCAAGCCAATTCGGCCGATAGGCCGCATGTAGGGACAGACCCCGTGTCTGTCCGATACACAATGCCAATTCGGTCCGGACCGACCGCATAGCAATATTTCATCCGGTCAGGGGCGGACAGACACGGGGTCTGTCCCTACATGCGGGCTAACGGCCGAGTGGGAGTTCTCCGTCAAACCGAACTCGCGTATAGAATGGTGTGATGAGGTTTTAGAGGATTTCTTTTAGCGGGCGCATAACGAAATCGCGCTTGTACATGAGTGGGTGGGGAATTTGGAGGTCGGGCTCGCTTATTTCCAGGTTGTCGTAGAGAAGGATGTCGATGTCGATTATTCGGTCTTCGTAGCGATTAAGACTGGTTTTGTGTACGCGTCCCAGTTCGTGTTCAATTTTTTGCGTGGTTTCCAGGAGGTCGTGAGGAGCGAGGGGGGAGTCGATGCGGATGCAGGCGTTGATGAATTTGTTTGGACTTTCGTAGCCCCAGGGGGCGGTTTCATAAAACGATGATTGGCGCACAACGGCGCCAACCTTTTCGTTTATTTTTTCGATGGCCTCTCGCATGATTGCTTTGCGGTTGCCGAGGTTCGACCCTAGACCGAGATAGACTTTGTGCTGTTCGGTTGTTGATTCTTTCTGCATGTGGGTCAATCGTCTAAGATGAGAATCGAGTCGCCGAAACATCCGAATCGGTAGCCGTCTTGGACTGCCTGGTTATAGGCTTCCATGACGAGGTCGTAGCCGGCAAAGGCTGCTGTTGCCATGAGTGCGGTTGAGAATGGCTGATAGAAGTTGACGAGCATGGTGTCGGCAAGACCAAATTCGTATTTGGGGAATATGAATTTGTTTGTCCATCCATCGTACTCCTTCAACATTTTGTCGGTTCCGACTGCTGTTTCGGTTGCTTTGAGCATGCTTGCTCCAACAACACAGATGTGTTTTCCGGCTCTTTTTGCTCGGTTTACCACTTCGCAGGCTTTTGCGTTGATGTGCATTTCTTCAGAGTCCATTTTGTGTTTTGTGAGGTCTTCGACTTCTATTTCGTGGAAGTTCCCGAGTCCGCAATGGAGTGTGACGAATGCTGTTCCCATTCCGCGCAGTTCCATGATTTTCATCATTTGTTCTGAGAAGTGCAGGTTTGTTCCGGGTGCTGTGACTGCTCCTTCGTTTGCTGCGAATACGGTTTGAAAGTTGATGATGTCGTCGGCATCGGCATGTGCGAATTGCTCGTCGTCGGCTTTGGGCCGTTTGTCGATGATGTATCTCGGTAGCGGTGCTTCGCCCAGTGTGAAGAGTTCGCGTTTGAATTCTTCGTGCGAGCAGTCGTATAGGAATCGGAGTGTTCGTCCGCGCGATGTTGTGTTGTCAATCACTTCGGCCACCATTGACCCTGTGTCGTCGAAGAAGAGTTTGTTTCCGATTCTGATTTTTCGTGCGGGTTCTACGAGCACATCCCAGAGCCGCATGTCGGCGTTTAGTTCTCTAAGAAGGAACACTTCGATTTTGGCATCGGTTTTTTCTTTTGTTCCGTAGAGCCTTGCTGGAAATACTTTTGTGTCGTTGAGTACGAAAGTGTCGCCTTCGGTGAAGTAGTCGAGTGCGTCTTTGAATCTGATGTACTCTCCTTTTTTAATTCTTCCTCTGGAGTCTCTTTTGAACTTGTCGATTTTCTGTGATTTGCGGTGCAGCACCATCAATCGTGCTTCGTCGCGTCGGGTCACTTTGAATGTTTTGGTGGTTCCGTCGGCGAGTTTGTGTATTCTTTCGGATACGTGTGGGTAAAGTGCCACTTGTTCTTCGGGCAGGGTGAAATTAAATTGCGATAGTTTCATGTATTCTTATATCTCCTTTTTTATTGTTTGTTGGTTTAGCCATTCTTCGAATCGCTCGTAGCTGATGCAGTTTTCAATGCTTATGTTTCCGGAGCGTGTGCGTCGGAGGGCTGTTAGATAGGCTCCGCTTTCGAGTGCTCGCCCGATGTCGCGTGCTAGTGCCCGGATGTAGGTGCCTTTTCCGCAGACAACGCGCAATGAGAGCTGCATTGTTGTTTCGTCGAACTGGATTATTTCTATTTCGTCTATGCGAATGTTCTTTGCGCTGAGCTGAACGTCTTTTCCTTTGCGGCGATAATCGAATGCGCGCTTTCCGTTCACTTTAACGGCGCTGTAGGTTGGGGGAATTTGTTGAATGTTACCCACGAACTGGGGGATGGTTTCTTCAATAAGCTGACGGGTGATGTGCTCGGTTGGAAATGTTTCGTTAACCTCGTGCTCCATGTCGTAACTGGGGGTGGTTGCTCCGAGTTGCAGAGTTGCGACATATTCCTTGGTGTGTGCCTGGAGAGTTTCTATTTGCTTGGTCATCTTGCCTGTAACAAGCACTAGCACTCCGGTTGCAAGAGGGTCGAGCGTTCCGGCGTGGCCCATCTTAACTTTTCCGTTGTTGGCCTGAGTGCAGAGGTACCTAATGTGGGCCAAGGCTTTGAAGCTGCTCACGCTATAGGCTTATCGATTGGAATAAGGACTCCTTCCTTGAAGTTCATATAAGTGTGGTTATCCTATCATGTTTAAGGATGCTCCCGATAGCAGCATTATGAGGATTATGCCGCCCACGATGATTCGATACCATCCGAAAGCCTTGAAACCGTATTTTGTGAGGAAGGCAACAAACCATTTCATCGCAAAAAGGGCAACAACAAACGAAACGGCGCATCCCACAAGAAGCAAAAACACATTGTGGCCGGTTGCCCATGTAGCGTCGCCTTTGAGTAGGTCGAGCACGTCGAGCAATGTTGCACCTGCCATCGTGGGAACTGCGAGAAAAAATGAAAATTCGGCCGAACGTTTGCGACTCAATCCGCTTGCCATTCCACCTACAATGGTCGCCATCGAGCGACTCACTCCGGGAATAACCGACAGGCATTGAAACAAACCTATCTTAAAGGCTCTATGCTCGTCAACCTCATTCTTTTCGTTATCCTTACTGTTGAAAAGTTTATCGCAGAAAAGCATAAATACTCCACCCACAACAAGCATCACAGCCACTACCCAAACGGAATCGAGAAGCCAATCCAGTAGTCCGCTTTTCTTTGCTGCAAAGCCTATAATTACCGCCGGAATAACGCCCACAACGAGCAACCAATAAAAACGGAACTTGTGAAGCAGAATCTGCAGCGCATTACTTCCCTCTGGAGCCGGTGACGTGTTGAGTCTGAAAAAACGTTTCCAATAAAGGAGTACTACCGAAAGAATTGCCGCAAACTGGATAATGAACGTGAAAGAATGCACAAACATATCGTTTTGCGGAACACCCAGCAAATGCTGCGTGATAATCATATGCCCGGTCGACGAAATGGGTAGTGCCTCGGTAAGTCCCTCGACAATTGAAATGATTATAGTTTGAATAAGTGTCATTTATTCCTTTGTACCCTCTTCGTTTTTCGGGCGATAAATGATTGCTCCGATTATGGAAATGAATCCGATAAAGGTCACAACGGGAGCAACACTTATTCGGCGTGCGCTGAATATTTCTGGATTAAAAGTGGTTTCGTTGGAACTGGCTCCGCTCATTAGGATAAACCCAATGACCACTACAGCCATACCGATTGCCAACAATATATAGTTGGTCTTTCCGAATGCTAAGTTCTTTTTGTCCATAAGAAAATGATTAGCCGGGATTCGGAATCAAGATTCTCCGAGACCCGGCAGATATGTATGTGTTTAAACTTAAATCTTATAAAGATCGCCTGCCTTCATTCTCAAAAATCTGTTCACCGAAAGCCAAGCGCAGAAAACAGTGATAAGTATGCCGAAAGCCAACATAACTAAAGCTGTTATGAACATCACTTCCCAATTGAGTACAACGCTGATTTCTGAGTCATAGTCGTAGAGGAAATACATTCCGATGCCAAGCGAAACAATTGCAATCATAGCCGATATGAACCCTTCACTAACAGCTTGCTTGAGAAACGGCATTCGAATGAAACTCCATGACGCACCAACCAGCTTCATTGTGTGAATGGAGAAGCGGCGAGCATAAATGCTCAGCCGAATGGTATTGTTGATGAGCGAAAATGAAATAATAGTGAGTAAACCTGCAATGACTAGCAACACGAAACCGATTTTACGCAAGGTTTGGTTCACACTTTCAACCAAGTCTTGCCTATAGGTTACATCGCTCACACCTCGTAGTCCTTTCAATTCGAGTGCAATGCGTTTAATGGAATCATTATTGGCATAGTTGGCTTTCAACCGTATCTCAATTTCGGCTGTACAAGGATTTTCACCGACAAATTCAGTCGGGTCGGCTCCTAACTCTTTAGTCACTTCATTCTTTGCTTCTTCTTTGCTTACGAAATCCAAATGGTTGATGTATTGCAATCTCTTGACATATTCACACAGCTGTACTCCCTCCTCATCGGTCACGTCTGGTTGAAGATTCATCGTGAGAGTGAGGTTTTCCTTAACATAAGAACTGAGATTTCTGCTGGTGAAAACGGTCAGAACAACCATCCCTATAAGAATAAGCACCATAGCCGTGCTTATGCACAACGTGACTAATTGAAGACTATGACGATTGCGAGCTTTATTTCGATTTCTTGTCATTATGATATAAGGTGTATTTGCTTCGAAGCGTGGCAAAGGTAAGGCTATTTAAAAGACGTCACAAAGAATTTATATTTTATTTAGGACGCCTTGCTAATCGGGCTTTTGCGATATTTATTCATCGAAAAAAACTTATTCTTGTTCTCGCCGGAGACAAATAAAGGGGATGTGACAGAATACTGTCACATCCCCTTATAATTAGAAGAAACAATATGATTTTATTTGAAATCTTCGAGGACGGATTATTCTATGACAACCAACGGTTCGTCCTCCAATACTGCCTGACCAACTTTGACAACTATCGCGGTGACCTTACCATCTTTCTCGGCCTCAATGTTATTTTGCATTTTCATCGCTTCAAGCACCACAACAGTGTCGCCAGCTTTCACCTCTTGACCAACGCTCACTTCGATGGAGGTTATCGTGCCGGGCAAAGGAGCTTTTATGGCTGCGGATGAATTAATTTCTACTGATTTTGCTTCATCGGCGGCATTGTCGGTTGTTTCGGAAACAGGCTTGCCTAATTCAACTTTCTTTGGTTGCTCAGCAGGTTTGTCGAGCTGCACTTTGAAATCTTCTCCGTTGACATTTATCTTGGCGATGTTATCGTCGCCGATTTCGTTGATTTCAACCTTATATTCTTTTCCGTCGATTATGTATTTAAACTCTTTCATTTGCTTTATGGTTTCTGGGTCATTATTTCAAACTTGGCACTCCACATTGTTTGTTTCGGCTTGATGGTGATGAATCCTGGTTCGGTGTCGTGCACGTTGTTGCCTTCGAATTCGAATAGAGCGGCGGCAATAGCTGCATATATATTTTTGTCCATAGAATATTATTTTTTATTTATTACATGGGCATGCAGCCATGCTTCTTCGCTGGCAAACTTTGTTTTTTATTTGCCAGCTGAGCCAGTCCGCGACAAATACGGAATCGAGTATTACGCGGTTCGATTACATCGTCGATATAACCGAATTGTGCAGCTTGATAGGGATTGGCGAACTTTTCCGTGTATTCTTCTTCTTTCTCGGCGAGAAACTGACGAACGTCACCACCTTCTTCCTTAACCTTTCTGGCTTCGCGGTCACACAGAACAGCCACAGCACCCGATGCTCCCATGACGGCTATTTCAGAACTTGGCCATGCAAAATTCAAATCAGAACGGAGTTGTTTGCATCCCATAACGATGTGCGAACCACCGTAGCTCTTACGTAGAGTTATAGTTATCTTGGGAACAGTGGCTTCACCGTAAGCGTAGAGCAATTGAGCTCCGTGCTGAATGACTGCATTATATTCCTGACCTGTGCCAGGTAGAAAGCCTGGGACGTCGACAAGTGACACGATTGGAATATTGAATGCATCGCAGAATCTAACGAAACGTGCACCTTTTCGGCTGGCGTTCACATCAAGTACTCCGGCATAGGATGCCGGTTGATTGGCTACGATTCCTACACTTTGTCCGTTGAAATGGGCAAAGCCGACGATGATATTTTTAGCGAACTTGGGCTGAACTTCGAAAAATTTGCCGTTATCAGTTACTGCCGAAATCACCTTATACATATCATAGGCCTGGTTGGGGTCGTCAGGTATAATCTCATTCAGCAGTTCTTCCTTACGGTCGATTGGATCGGTGCATTCCACTCTCGGGGCTTCTTCACGATTGTTCGACGGAAGATAGACAAGAAGAGCCTTTATCATTTCCATAGCCTCTTCTTCCGTTTTAGCGGTGAAGCTCGTGACTCCACTCTTCGAAGCATGTACGCTAGCTCCACCAAGATGTTCGGCATCTATATCTTCACCCGTTACGGTTTTCACGACTTTTGGACCGGTTAGGAACATATAGCTCGTTTGCTCCTTCATGACGATAAAGTCGGTGAGCGCCGGTGAATAGACTGCACCACCCGCGCATGGACCAAAAATTCCAGATATTTGTGGGATAACACCTGATGCCAGGATGTTACGCTCGAAAATCTCTCCATATCCAGCCAGAGCCGATATTCCTTCCTGAATACGTGCTCCTCCAGAGTCATTCATACATATGATAGGTGCACCATTTGTCATGGCCATATCCATTATCTTACATATTTTTTCGGCCATAGTTTCTGACAACGAGCCACCGTTCACAGTGAAATCTTGAGCATATACATAAACAAGTCGACCATCGACCGTAGCTGAGCCCGCCACAACTCCGTCGCCGAAGAACTGCTTTTTCTCCATTCCGAAATTATGGCAACGGTGTATTTTAAACATATCATATTCCTCGAAACTTCCTTTATCAACAAGCATGTCTATGCGCTCACGGGCTGTATATTTTCCGCGTGCATGCTGTTTTTCGATGGCTTTCTCTCCGCCGCCTAGGCGTGCCTGTTCGCGTTTAGCCACAAGTGCCTTAATCTTTTCTGTTTGTTTACTCATAAGTTTGATTATTTGCTTTTAATTGTAATCAATATGTACAATTTCGAATCCTTTTATTGATGGAATTGTCGTATGCAAAAGTAATAAGAAATGCCGAATATATCTTCAAAATGATTTCTTACTCAGCTGAAAAGGATCTTACAACGACACGTTTCTAGCTCTTCTTGGCCACTTTTAAAACGGGTTATTTTGAGATTGTATTGATTCTCTTCATCTGTAGATGAAGTTCTGTAAAAACTAAGACTATCGCCTTGATGTGATTCGCTAGTATAAGCAATTTCGAAACGTTTTATTTGATGTTCTCTGTACCAATCTACATCCCACAAATTAAGCACATGCTCGATGTATTTGATTGAATTAATGTGCCCATTTATATCTACGTCGTTATAGTGGGTTTCAATGGTCCTAACCAACTCAGCATTATCATCAATCTTTACACGCGATGGTTTGACAATCGGACAAGGATAGTCCTTGTCGACATATTCGTTTATTAATCCTTCACGAACGGAAAGAATATCGCTCGGCTGTCTGGTTTCTGTGTCGATCATAGCCCAAATACTTTTCCCGTAACCAAAGATTCTTCCGTCGTTATTGGTTATCTTGAAATTCCGACTAGTGAAATAGCGCATAGCGCTATCAATCCATGTCTCGACAATAAACTTTTCATACGCTTTGGGAATTTGATTTAGTTCAATGACTAAACGACTTAATACCCATGTTCTGTGAATAGTATTCAAATATGCCATACCGTAACCTCTATCACTGCTATGGAAATCGGCTGCGTTCAGTAGATGATTACCAAGATGTCCAATGAAGAGGTTATTATTGAGGTCACAATGAAAAGGTTCTGCAAGGAAGTTGTATCTCCCAATTTTAGATAGCTTCTCCATTTATGCTATTGTTTCTTTCTAGTTGATTTTTTGTGTAACTATATGTTTCAAAAAGAGTAATTAAAAAATCCCCGGTGTTGTTAAAACACCGGGGACGTTCAATTATTCTTTTAAATTCTTATTTACTTTTTTCTGACTAACTTGATTTATCGAACGTAAACAACTGCAAGACGGTTCGAAGTATTACCTTGAACACCCTTACCTACAGCTTCGTCAACAATCACACCACGAGTCTTAAGGTAGTCGGCAACAACATTTGCACGATTCTCAGACAGTCTCTGGTTAATTTCAGCACCACCTTCAGGTGAAGCAGTACCAACGATCTGTACATGGCTACCTTCTTTAACACCGTTAAGAGCTGCTTTAGCTTCTTTGGTGAGATCGAATTTACCTTGAGCAAATGTTACGAATACTAGGTCTGAGACGTTGATTTGCTTAACTGGA
Source organism: Prevotella micans DSM 21469 = JCM 16134 (assembly GCF_000614105.1). Classification (GTDB taxonomy): domain Bacteria; phylum Bacteroidota; class Bacteroidia; order Bacteroidales; family Bacteroidaceae; genus Prevotella; species Prevotella micans. The sequence goes on along the minus strand of NZ_BAKH01000018.1, from coordinate 35,571 downwards.
GCTGCAACTTCCTTGACAACTTCCTTAGTAATAACTTCAGGCTTACGGTTACGAAGCTCATTAATCTGTGCATTCAAAGCATCGATTTCAGCTTGATCACGCGGAACAACGATTGTAAAGTTATGAGTACCATTAGAGTTCTTGAACTTGTAAATGATACCGGCGTTCAACTGAACAAAAGAATTGTGGATGTTGTAAGCAGGCTGATCATTGTTCGTGTAGGATTTGAAGCCATAACGTGCGCTGAAAATATAGTTACCATCATCAGCAGCAGCTTGTCCAAGGAAAGCATAGTTGATAGAAGGTTCAACATAAACCTGCCATTCTTTCTCCTTACCGAGATTGAACTGGAAGTCAATACCAACCTTAGAAGTCATGCGATTTGCAGGCTCATAAGCTTTATTCATAAAGTACCGGTCTGCATAACGAGAATTCATCGCATGTTTACCAGTAGCACGGAATGTATGAGCCCAACCTAAGCCGTAAACAGCGCTAACTTCGAACATACGAGGTTCTCCTTGGTAACCACCAAACCAATTACTGAAGTTTATAGTAGCCAACAATTGAGTGTTGACAGCACGAACAAAAGTACCGGTAGAAGCCCAAGGCTTGTTTGAGAAATAAGCATTTCCTTCAACTGCCAGACCGAATACAGGAGTGAAGTAACGACCAACACGAACACCAGCGTTCGGGTTAAGGTCGCTCATCCATTTATGACCGGTTGTTTTTGTTGCAACTCCGCCGTTTATACCAACGTAGAAGTTATCAAAAGTCTTGCTCTCTGAAACAGTCTGGGCTGAAACAGAAGCTGTCATAGAAGCGACAGCCAACATTAAAACTAACTTTTTCATGTCTCTCTGAATTAAGAATTAATATTTAAAAGATATAATTTTACAATCTATTTACGGCTGCAAAGTAAGGGAAAATAACTTGTACTGCCAAATTCTATCGACAAAATGTTTTTCTTCTGATATTCCATAATACTGATAGCGATATGCTTTTAATTTCCAGAATGATAGTCGTTTAATTTTATTCGTATATATAAGGTTATATTTTTTAGATGATCTCGGTAAACTCTATTCCCCACTGTCACAAAAGGCTCTACAAAACTATTAATGGGGAGCTTTGTTTGCATGTCGTAGAGAAGTCATTTTGTGGAAGGAGAATCGAGAATGGAATATTTACTATTATTGCTCACATACTCGGGGACAATATTTTTCATCATGCGAACGATGGCCATATCATCATATTGCTTACTAAGAAAGATGAGATCTTTGATTTGGCGATTCACAGTTTCATAGTCGTACTCGCGCACCTGGGCTATCCTTATTTTATCGTGAAAACTAGGTAGTGTATTTTCGGTTGTGCTTAGAACTTCTTCGTAGAGCTTTTCACCAGCTCGTAGTCCGGTATATTCTATCTTAACATGTTCGGCGCCCGAGAGTTTTATCATTCGTTTGGCGAGGTCGGCAATTTTGACCGGTTTTCCCATATCGAAAACGAATATTTCTCCGCCTTTGCCGTGTGTTCCTGCTTCAAGAACTAGTTTGCAGGCTTCGGGTATAAGCATGAAAAAGCGAATTATATGTGGATCGGTTACGGTGACTGGACCGCCAGCACGTATTTGCCGTTCAAAGAGAGGAATGACTGAGCCGTTCGAACCCAGAACGTTTCCGAATCGGGTGGTGACAAATTGGGTATAGTCTGGTGATTGAGTCTGGAGTTTTCGGTTGAGGCTCTGGCAATAGATTTCGCATATACGTTTGGAGCAACCCATAACATTAGTAGGATTGACAGCTTTATCGGTTGAAATCATGACGAATTTCTTGACACCATATTTCACACTCAAGTCAGCTATAATCTTTGTTCCGCCAATATTGTTCTGTATACTTTCTGATGGGTTATCTTCCATCATCGGCACGTGCTTGTAAGCTGCAGCGTGGAAGACGTATTCTGGCCTATAGTTTTTAAAAATTTTTTCCATTCGTTCCTGATTCGCTATATTGGCTACAATAGTTTCCACCTTGATATCGGGCCAGCGAAAGTGCATCATCAGGCGTATATCATGCTGTGGTGTTTCGGCTTGGTCTATAAGAATAAGTTGAGCCGGTTTGTAAATAGCTATTTGCCGAACCATTTCAGAACCTATGGAGCCGGCCGAGCCGGTTATCATGATTTGTCGGCCAGATAGAAGTCGGCCAATAGATTCGAGGTCTACCTTTATTTCGTCGCGCGGCAGGAGGTCTTCAATACTTATTTCTTTTAGTTGAACAAGCATATCGTCGTCGGCTTTCCATTCTTTTGTTTGGGCTGTCATGAATATGTGTATGCCAGCGTTAATTAGTATATCCTGCAAACGATTATCAGCACGGAATCGTTCGTTTTGCAATGGTGACACGAGTACAGCCTGTATGCCAAGATGTCGTAGATTTTCTTCGAACTTATCGTCGACGATATACACTCTTTCGCCCATAAGAATACGTCCTTGCAGTGAAGCGTCGTGGGCGATGAATCCTTTAAGGCGAAATCGGCTAGGCTTTTCGTTTCGTATATTCTTGGCCAGGCCTATTCCGCCCTCTTTGACGCCGTAAACGAGAGTCCGCATACCTTTGTTGACGTTGAACATCATGTCATAAATCGATTTCACTACTACTCTAAATGCAATCATTCCAATGGTTGCAATGAGATACATCAGAACAATTTGTCGGCCTTCAAGTCTAACGAATCTAAAGTCCCAGTCGTAGATGAGATAGTGCATCACTTCAGCTATGATAAGCGAGAGCAGCATTGCGAAGCTCACTCTCTGCAGATCGATAAACGATGAGTAACGGATTATGCCGGCATAAGTGTGGAAAACCTTAAAGCCGATAAAATTGAATATCATGTAAACCAATATGGTTTTCGAAAGGATGCCCAAGTTGCCCAACGTGACAGCTCCATGATAGTAGAGCCAAAACACGAATATTCCGGAGAGATAGCAAATTAAACAATCAACCGCTAGAACTGCCCAATATGGCAAAGCATTTCTTGAGAAATACCAATTGAAAATCTTTTCTAATGCTTTCATTCTTTAGTTATTCAATTAAGATTTCGTCTCTTGTCCGATAGAAATTTATGCAAATTTAAGGACAGTAGTCCGTATCTTTGCAGTAAAACAAGGATAAAATGAAAAAATATTTTTTGCTCGCCATCATCTTGCTATGCACCATGAACAGCCAGGCGCAGATTGTGAATGAGCGTAACAAAGAGCGTATAAAACAAACCATTAAAGAAGGATTCGAAGACGTCAAAGAAGCCATAAAACAAAACAACAGCTTGCCCGACGAGCACGAGCAGTGGGATACATATGTTGTACCTAAAGTAGGACTGAATGTTTCGAATATGCCAGGACTAAAAGGAGATCCGAAGCTAGGCCCAGTTCTCGGAGTATTGGTCGAGATGTTTATCACAAAGAATTTAGCCATGGGCGTGGAGGTAGAATACACCCAGCAAGGAACAAGTGGAGTTTATGGTGGTTCGGGTAAAGGCCCGTATTCCTACAGCCTGCAATATTTCAACACTAGCTATCTTGTGAGATGGTATCCCCGGCGGTTCAGCAGATGGAGTCTATACACCGGACTTAAAACCTCGCAACTACTCAGCTCGAACGTCCGACTGAAAGATGAAGCAAAAACTAACATGAAAGATAAAACCAGAAACGGCGACTTCTTCATTCCGCTCGGTATGAGCTATGAATGGCAGAAATGGCAGATTGACATGCGCTACTGCATCTCCATGCTGCGACTCCGAAAGGGCGATACTAACTCTGAACCGTCGCTCGGAGCAGCCAGAAACAACATGTTCCAAGTAACGATAGGATACAGATTTCAGGTACTGTGAAATAGCGCATAAATACGAACTATTCAATTTGAAAAAATACAATGAAGCACTCTATTCTAACCCTCTTACTTTGCCTAGCAACCATCGCATCTGCAGCACAAGAGAAGAAAACAATGAAACTTGTCAACAGCAACGGTATGGAAGCCGTAATAACCAACTACGGTGCGCGACTTATGCGCCTCACTGCCCACAATTGGAACGGGCGCCTCGAACCTATAGTAAAAGGCTATGCACAACCCGAAGACTACGAACAAAATCCTACTCTCGGAGCAACCATCTTTGGTTTTGGCGAAACGAAAAACCATGAACTGGCCCGAAAAATATGGGAAGTAACAGCAGCCGATAACCAAACAATTTCGATGAGATGCAGCATCGACAAAGGCGAAACAACCGTCACCGTGGTTTATACGCTAACCGACCAAAACGCCCTTGATATCGATTACCGGATAACATGCAAACACCCCACCGAACTCAGAATAACCAACGGAATCGTTTTCAACCTAACAGGCGACTGCAATCGTTCGATTCTTAAAGAACATCTCTGGCTCGACTCGCGACACATAAACACCTCCGACCCATCCGGCCGCCCTACCGGTAAGCTAGAAAGCGTCAAACACACCGCGATGAATTTCATCCACCCACACGAACTAGGCGAACGAATCGGATGGCTCGACAACGGATATCATCACGCCTTCCAGCTCAAACATCCCGACGACATACGTCGCCCCGCCGCAATCCTCTTCGACGCCCAGAGCGGCCGCGCCATGACCGTCTATACCAGTGAGCCCACATTGCGCATAAACTCTCACGGCCCAGCCAGCACCGGAATATCCTTTCAACCACTTTCCTGCGGCTATAAAGCCGGAGATACACCCGTCGAAACAACCCTCTTGCCCGGACTGGTTTTCCACAGTGCAACCGTATTCTTATTCACAACCGACCCACCCGTTATCATGAAGCCAGCGCAGGAGAACTCACAGCCAACTCAATAAACTCTAATTAGTTCTAATTTTTTCGCCGATGGAAATGTCGCAAACTAATTTTGCAACATTATGAAAAGAATACTTCCCTCCATATTATTCCTCGTTTTCAGCGCTTCGGTTTATTCGCAAAACACAACCGACACTGTAATAAAGCCCATCGAATCGCGAACCCTACAAGGACCACGCGAGGCCACCGAAGCTGAAAAAGAATATGCCAAACGATTGGCTGAAGACCGCGAGCAACAGGCACAAATTGCAAACAACTTGCCACCGGTCGACATCAACTCGCAAACCGTTACTCCCACCATTTCACGATTTGCCAATCCATATTATTATCCTTATTCATGGTGGTCTCTCCATCAGGGACTCAACGTAAATATATCGGCTTCGGTTTTTGCCAATCTAGGCGATAGCCCTGTTTCCGGAGCTGGATTCGCACAGGACGTATCCTTAATGTACGTAAGCAACCTTTCGTCCAAAGCAACCCTAGCTGTGGGCGGATATCTAAACAATACGACCTTCGGCGGCGAGAACTACACCGTAGCCGGAGTAAATGCCCTATTTGCCTACCGATTCAACGAAAACTGGAGCGCATATGCTTTCGTACAGAAAGCATTCAACTCAAATAATGTTGCCCCATGGTTCGGCGGCTACGGCATATACGCCTATACTCCTTACTCGCCATATAACGCTTACGGTTTAGGCAACCGAGTTGATACCCGTTTCATGGATCGCATCGGCGGCGGTGTAACCTATCAATGGGGAGAGGATAAGCAAAACGTAATATCACTCAATGTAGAGTTCGACCGCCTTCCCAACCGGCGCGACGACCCATGGCGTCGATAAGCATTGCCATCAAGACGATTCTTAATTCCAAATCTCTTGTTTTAAATTAATAATTAAAGACCTGCACGCTCAAAGAATAGATGCGCGCAGGTCTTTATCCATATGGACACATAGTTTTACGACTAAAAATACGTGAGTTCGATTTAAGAATCTGCTTCAGCCTACGAGGACCCACCAATGTATAGTAAACAGCGGAACGCTCGAGTGGGAGTCTCTACTAAACCGAACTCGCGTAAAAATAAAAAAGCCCGACACCGAGTATAGCGTCAGGCCTTTTTGATAGAAGAGTAAAATTATGTAAGTGGCCCTATGAACTTTCTTTATTTGTGTGTCATAGCGCTAGATTAAATACTGACTCGAGATGCTCTCGTTGCGAACAACTCGATTTATCGTTTCGGCGAACATGTCGGCTACCGAAATTTGTTTAACCTTAGAACATCTGTCGGTGTAGGGAATAGAATCGGTGAATACTATCTCTTCTAACGATGAGGCTTCAACGCGTTCGGTTGCTGGACCGCTCATCACGCAGTGCGATGCACAGGCGCGAATGCTTTTAGCTCCGGCGGCCTTCATGATGTCGGCAGCTTTGGTTATGGTTCCGGCGGTGTCGACCATGTCGTCTACTATCACGACGTTCTTGTCTTTCACATCACCAATGATTTGCATGCTGTCGACAACGTTGGCCCTTACGCGTGTTTTGTTGCAGAGAACTAGGGGACATCCGAGGTATTTCGCGTATGTGTTGGCGCGTTTCGAGCCGCCTACGTCAGGACTTGCAATTACCAAATCTTTCAGTCTAAGGCTTTGCAGATATGGCAGCAGCACTCCGCTTGCATAAAGATGGTCAACGGGCACGTCGAAGAATCCTTGAATCTGGTCGGCGTGTAAATCCATCGCCATAATTCGGTTCACTCCAGCCACGCTTAGCAGGTCGGCCACTAGTTTAGCTCCTATGCTAACGCGCGGTTTGTCTTTTCTGTCTTGTCTGGCCCATCCAAAATAAGGCATAACGGCTATTATGTTTCGTGCCGATGCTCTTTTAGCCGCGTCAATCATGAGTAGGAGTTCCATGAGATTGTCGGAATTTGGGAATGTGCTTTGAACAAGGAATACGTCTTTGCCTCGGATGCTTTGTTCGTAGGATACTACGAATTCGCCGTCTGAAAATCGTGTCACTGCAAGATTGCCAAGAGGGCATTCCAAACTGGCACAGATTTTCTCTGCAAGATATCTTGTTTTTGTGCCGGAAAACACTAGAAAGGAGTTGCTGTCGCTCATTTTTTCTTAAAAATTTTATGCTTGTTTTTGTGCCGGCAAAGGTATAGATTCTGTATTATATGTTGACAATTAAAGGTGGAATATACTTCATCTGCATAGAGTTATAATTACATTTGCAAACATGAAGATTAATCCCGAAACTTATTCAGAGCTAGCGTGTCCGACCTATATCTTGAACGAAACAAAACTGCGTCGGAATCTCGAAATAATTAGTCGCGTGAGCCGTTTGGCTGACGTTGAAATAATCCTCGCTTTCAAGGCTTATGCGCTTTGGAGAACCTTTCCGATTTTTCGCGAATATATCGGTGCAACTACAGCGTCGTCGTTGAACGAAGCGCGATTGGGCTTCGAGGAATTCGGGGCGCCCACGCATACGTTTTCGCCGGCCTACGAGGATAGCGAAATCGAGGAGATTGCGCGTTGCTCGTCGCACATAGTATTTAATTCGATGAGCCAATACGAGCGTTTTCGCGAACAGGTTCGGCAGGCAAACAGAGATATAAGCATCGGGCTACGGTTGAACCCGGAATATTCTGAAGTGGCCACGCTGCTGTATAATCCATGCGCTCCAGGAACGCGATTCGGAATTGCTTCCGATAAGCTTCCGAAAAAACTTCCCGACGATGTGAAAGGCTTCCACATTCATTGTCATTGCGAGAGCGGGAGCGACGTGTTTGCCAGAACTCTCAAGCATTTCGAGGCGCGATTCAGCCCGTGGCTCGAGCAAGTTGAATGGATGAACTTCGGCGGCGGGCATCTCATGACCCGAAAAGATTATGACATTCAGAATCTGATAGACATTCTGACAGGTTTCCGCCAACGATACCCGCACCTCAAAATAATAATGGAACCCGGGAGCGCTTTCGCCTGGCAAACTGGCGAGTTAGTGAGCCAGATTGTCGATATCGTGGAGCACGACGGAATAAAAACGGCAATTCTCAACGTGAGTTTCACCTGTCATATGCCCGACTGCCTTGAGATGCCTTATCAGCCCGAGGTTCGTCGTGCCAAAATCGTCGACGATACCAACGCTCGCTCTCCGCGGGTTTATCGACTCGGCGGAAACAGTTGTCTAAGCGGCGACTGGATGGGCTATTGGCAATTCGACCACGATTTACAGGTGGGCGAAAACATCATCTTCGAAGATATGCTGCACTACACCACCGTGAAAACAAATATGTTCAATGGCATACCACATCCCGACATAGCTCTGCTGCATGCCGACGGAGAACTCGAAACGCTACGGCGATTCACCTATGAAGATTATCGCTCGCGAATGGACTGATGGCATGTAGTTTGTAAAATGTTCTGAAAAGAAAAGGAGAATAAAACAATGGCATTCATAGATTATTACAAGATATTGGGTGTAGACAAAAACATACCCCAGAAAGATGTACGAGCCGCATATCGCAAGCGGGCAAAACAATTCCATCCCGACCTCAACCCGAGTGACCCCAAGGCAAAAGCCAAATTCCAGGCGCTCAACGAAGCCTATGAAGTGATTTCCGACCCGGCAAAGCGAGCCAAATACGATAAGTATGGTGAGAAATGGCAAAGCGCCGATGCTTTCGGGGGCGCGGCACAAGGATTTGGTTCAGGCGGAACATATCAATGGAACGGCGGAGGAGCCAATCCTTTCGAAGGATTCGACTTTAGCGGATTCGGCTCGGGAGGAGGCGGATTCAGCAGCTTCTTCCGCGACCTGTTCGGAGGCGGAACGAAACGGCACACAGCCCAGACCGACGACTACGGCGGTTTTAAACGGCAAAACACCGGACAAATGGAGGCGAACGTCGGTATAGACATCTACACCGCAATGCTAGGAGGAGAAGTGATTATCCAACTCGCAAGCGGACAGAAAGTGAAACTCAAAGTGAAACCCCTCACGCAGGGCGGCTCCAAAGTACGATTACGCGGAAAGGGTTACGACAGGGGCGACGGAACATTTGGCGACCTCATAATAACATACAACGTGAAACTGCCCACGCATCTTTCCGAACGACAAAAGGAACTGCTCTTGCAGATGCGCAACGCCGAATAAAAACACATCCCTAATTATAACGTATTATGAAAAGGTGTATAATCATCGGAGCATCTTCCGGATTGGGAAGAGGACTCGCAGAACTGTTGCTCAGCGACGGTTGGATGCTCGGAATTGCCGCCCGACGAACAGAACGGCTAGAAGAAATTCAAAACAAATCGCCACAGCAGGTTATCGCCCAGAAACTAGACGTTACAAAGCCCGAGGCGACACAACAACTCAGGCAACTCATCGAGAAATTAGGCGGTATGGACCTCTTCATCTACTCCGTCGGAATAGGTAAACGCAACCCCGACCTGGAAGAAGAAACCGAAATGGCAACCATGACTACAAACGTTATGGGATTCACACGCACCATCGGCGAGGCCTATCGCTATTTTGCCGCCCAAGGAAGCGGACACATTGTTAGCATCTCATCGGTTGCCGGAACGAAAGGCCTCGGCACCGTCCCGGCCTATTCGGCCAGTAAGGCTCTGCAAAAAACCTACATCGAAGCTCTTGAGCAACTGGCTAACAAACGCGGACTCCGAATTTCGTTCACCGACATTCGTCCCGGTTTCGTGAGTACCGAGATTTTGGTTGGCGACGACTATCCAATGCTGATGACCATTCCTCATGCCACCCGCTGCATTTGGAAAGCCATTCGCCGGAAGCGTCATGTTGCCATAATAGATTGGCGCTGGAATATATTCACCCGCCTTTGGGCCCTTATTCCGCGCTGCATATGGCGTCGTATCAAGCTTTAGAATCATCAGCCCGCTCCTTTGAAATCGAAACACACCCCCCTCCCCTAATTTTCCAATCCTCGGTGCCCATTTATTCAGCACCGAGGATTTTTTCTTATAAGTCCAAGTATCTTTTTAGCGATGGCACAACCGGATTAGTCTAAGTAAATGGCCATGGTATATATGAACAAAGCGGTTATATCCACCCGTTCGTTCACTTTTAGCATTACCTAGCTGAAAAGGATATATGTTATTCTGAACTGTCAAAACCATCTCTCGGAGGAAATTGATGCAGAGTGAGGGTCATGCAATGTTCTCCCGGATAAAATCGACGCAAAATGAGGGTCACGCAACGCTCCCCCGGAGAAAATTGATGCAGAGTGAGGGTCACACAACGCTCTCGCAGATAAAATCGATGCAGAGTGAGGGTCACACAACGCTCTCCCGGAGAAAATCGATGCAGAGTGAGGGTCATGCAATGCTCTCCCGGAGGAAATTGATGCAGAGTGAGGGTCACGCAATGCTCTCCCGGAGAAAATTGATGCAGAGTGAGGGTCACGCAACGCTCCCCCGGATAAAATCGACACAGAGTGAGGGTCATGCAATGCTCTCCCGGATAATATTATGCCGTCCTTGTCGGACGGGAGGGCGGACAGACACGGGGTCTGTCCCTACATGCGGCCTATCGGCCGAGTCCCATAACATTTCTCCTACCTATCCGTCTGTTTTTTACACCAATTCGGGCGGAACGTCCGCATGTAGGGACAGACCCCGTGTCTGTCCGCCTCTCTGCCAATTCGGTCTACCGACCGTATAACATATTTCGCACCTGCTATGTGGTCTGGTATTTGTCGGGCGGAGGGCGGAAAGCAAATCGCCCCTCGGGGTCTGTCCCTACATGCGCCTGTCGGCCGAGTGGAAGATTCTTTTAAACCGAACTCACATATCCTTCAATATCGGGATGTGACCTAAACAAAGAAAGGGCCCGACAAAAATGCCGGACCCAGACTAACTAATGAAAAACAACTTGTACTTATTTACTTGGGATTTCTTCGAGAGTTTGAACAAGCAGGTTCCAGAAAGGTTCTGCAGAGGAAATTTCAAAACGCTCGGTGGTTGTGTGCGGACTGCGAATGGTGGGCCCTAGGCTAACAACGTCCATACCGGGATATTTGCCCAGGATTATGGAGCATTCCAAACCTGCGTGGTCTACCTGAACAATGGCGTCTTCGCCGTTTTGCTCTTTGTAGATTTTCTTAAGCAGATCCAGGATTTCGCTGTCGGGGTTCGGATCCCAACCGTTATAGCTTGCACTAAATTCGGTTTTCATTCCGGCCATGTTGAAGCAGCTTTCTATTTGTGTGCTGAGATATTCCTTCATATCCTCGCGCGACGAACGTGCAAGAATCTTTATCGAGGCTTTTCCGCCTTCGATGTCGATTATCGCTAGGTTCGACGATGTTTCGACTACGCTCGGATAAACGGGAATCATTCTCAACACACCATTGTGGCATGCATAGATAGCGTCGATGAGATTATCTTGTATTTCAACCGGAAGAAGAGTTTTTGGGTTCTCTACTTCTTCGGCGAAGAACTCGATGTTCTTTTCGACTTCAATGGTTTTAAATTCGTCGGCAACAGCCGCGCGTTGGTTTTCAACGAGTTTCTTTAGGGACTCCAGATTTGCTTTTGGCAAGGCCAGAGTTGTTTCAGCTTTGAAGGGGATGGCATTGCGCATGTTTCCGCCGTGCCATGCAACCAACCGGGCATCAAGCTCGGCGATTGCCTTACGAACCAATCGAACCATTTCTTTGTTGGCATTGGCTCGCCCTTCGTTAATCTCCAGGCCGGAGTGACCTCCGCGCAAACCTTTGAGGGTGATTTTAACGGCACATTCCTGGTCGTTTTCAACCTCTTTGTATTCGAGCGTCGAGGTAACATCTATTCCTCCTGCTGATCCAATCACGAATTTTCCCCATGTTTCTGAGTCGAGGTTCATTAGTATGTCGCCCCGGAGTTCACCTTTGGGCAAGTCGTTTGCCCCGAACATTCCGGTTTCTTCATCCTTGGTGATAAGGCCTTCGATAGGGCCGTGTTTAAGGGTGTTGCTTTCCATGACGGCCATGATGGCTGCCACGCCTATTCCGTTGTCGGCTCCGAGAGTTGTATTGTTTCCGTAAACCCATCCGTCGGTGATATGCGTTTCGATTGGGTCGGTCTCGAAGTTGTGTTTACTATCGGGACTTTTTTGCGGAACCATATCCATGTGTGCTTGCATGGTCACGGTTTTGCGGTTCTCGTAACCGGGTGTTGCTGCTTTGCGCATCAAAATGTTTCCGGCAGGGTCGAGGAATGCTTCTACACCTGCTTTTTGTGCGAAGTCGAGTAAGAACTTCTGCACCTTTTCCAAATGTCCTGACGGGCGAGGAACCTTTGTGAGGTCATCGAAATTGCGCCAAAGGCCTTCGGGTTTTAGATTTCTGATTTCACTCATAATTGTATCTTTTAAAAGGTTATATAAATAAATAGAGTTCTGTTTTGATTATTGCACCGCCACCCGACTTGTGAAGTTGAGCGACATCCATGCGTATATTCCAAGAAAAACAACGAGAAGGGTTTGAATCGTGTGCACTATCAGCACAAAATAGAGGGCTCGCACTTCTACCACTCCATAGAGCAACAACATTGTTTTCACTGCGAAATGCCACGAGCCGGCTCCATTGGGCGTAGGAACAATTACTGCCACCGAACCAACGACAAAGCAAACCAGTGCGCAGATTATTCCGAGGTTAGATGTAGCGTCGAAGCAAAAGAACGTGAGATAGAAGTGCAGAAAATAACTTCCCCAAATAGCCAAGCTATAGAATAGAAAGAGCGGAATGTTGTGAACTTCGCGCAAGGATATGATTCCTTGCCAGATAGATTTGAACGTTTCGCGCACCTTGTCGTAGACCGTCAGCTGGCGAAGAACAAAATAAAGTAATACTCCTACGGCCAGGGCGCAAATTCCTGTGATAAACCATCCCGTCGCAGAGAACATTCCTAGAACATCGTTTATTCTAGTTCCGGTTTTTGAGAAGAATGTTCCGAACACGCGAATCTGCATAATGAACGATATGGCGGTAATAAGTAGCACCAGAATAGTGTCGACAACTCTTTCGGTGACCACCGTTCCCAATGCTTTCGGAAACGAAACGTGGTCGTAGCGATGCAGAACGCCACAACGCGCAAACTCGCCGACACGAGGAATCACCAGACTCAAAGCATACGACAGAAACACAGCATTCACACAATTAGTCTTGCGGGCATGCTCGTTCATCGGCTCGAGCATTTGCTTCCATCGCCATCCGCGAAACGCCTGTGCCAAGATTCCGAAAGGCAACGAAAGCAGCATCCAAGTCCAATTCATCTGATGAAGCAAAACATCCATCATCTTCGAGAAATCGAACCCCCGATACATCCAATAAAGAATGCCACCGCCAAGTATGAGCGGTAGCATTATTCGTGTGAAATTATCGGCTATTTTTCTGGTTTTCATTGCACGGGCAAAGATATGGAATTTGAAAAAAAGGACAAAAAAAGAATACCTTTGCCCGTGTAAACACAGATTATTCATGAAGGCCGTAAAACCCAAGAAAAAACTCGGACAACACTTCCTCACAGATCTCGATATCGCACGCCGAATTGCCAATACCGTCGACACCTGCCCCGACCTACCCATTCTCGAAATCGGACCGGGCATGGGAGTGCTCACCCAGTTTCTTGTCGAAAAGCAACGACAACTCAAGGTTGTAGAAATCGATTCAGAAAGTGTCGCCTATCTAAACGAACGGTTTCCTCGGCTCAGCGATAACATCATCGGTGCCGACTTCCTCAAAATGAATCTCGCCAACGTTTTCCAAGGCCAACCATTCGTGCTCACGGGCAATTATCCCTACGACATTTCGTCGCAAATTTTCTTCAAGATGCTCGATAATAAAGAACTCATCCCCTGTTGCACCGGTATGATTCAGCGTGAAGTGGCCCAGCGCATGGCCGCACAACCGGGAAGCAAAGCCTACGGCATATTGTCTGTATTAATGCAAGCGTGGTATGAGGTTGAATATCTATTCACGGTAGGCGAGCACGTGTTCAACCCACCACCCAAGGTTAAAAGCGCTGTCATCAGGCTAACTCGAAACGCAACAATAAACTTAGGATGCGATTGGCTGCTATTTCGGCGGCTGGTGAAAACCGTTTTCGGTCAGCGAAGGAAAATGTTACGTGTAAGCCTACGTCAAATATTCCCCTCACCTCCCAACGACGATTTTTATCAGCATCCATTTATGATTCTACGACCAGAACAGCTCTCAATTCAACAATTTGTAGAGCTCACCAATATAGTTGAACAACAATTGAAAACACAATGAACAAAGCCGAAACCTATGAAATGCTTCTAAAGCAGATTGAATCGCTCATCGAGGGCGAACACAACGAAATCAGCGTACTCGCAAACGTCTCATCAGCCATCCACCATGCTTTCGACAACTTCTTTTGGACCGGATTCTATCTTGAGACAAATCAAGGCGAACTTTCTCTGGCTCCATTCCAAGGTACTCCGGCCTGCTACAGAATTCCTTCTGGCCGCGGAGTTTGCGGAACAGCTTTCGCTGAGAATCGCACTTTGGTTGTGCCCGACGTCGAGAAATTTGATGGGCATATTGCTTGCAGTTCTCTCTCGCGCTCGGAGATAGTTGTACCCATCATTAGTCCTAAAGGAACACCAATCGGAGTGCTTGACATCGACAGTCGCGACCTCAACACATTCGATGAAACCGATGCTCACTATCTTGAACGTATAATGGACATCGTTTCCCACAACCTCTACTCCTCACGATAAAAGAGTCGCATTCGTCTGCTCGCATTCGGGAAAGCTCATTATTTAACAACAATGATTATGAAAAAACTTTTTCTAGCAATTTGCGCAGCCTTAGGCTGTTCCATGGGCGCCACTGCCCAAAACGCATTCGACAATATGAATGTGAAAGATTTTGAAGCATTGATTACCTCCGATTCCATTCAGGTGCTCGATGTACGAACACCCGCCGAGTTCAGCGATGGTCATATCAAAGGTGCTATCAACATCAACGTGCTCGACTCTTCATTCATGAATGTGGCCCGGCAGAAACTAGATAAAGGCAGAATGATTGCCATTTATTGCCGCTCAGGTAAACGTTCGGCCATGGCTTGTTCACGCCTCGCCGGAGAGGGTTATCGTACAACCAATTTGCTCGGCGGAATAATCGCCTGGACAAAGGAGCAACGTCCCGTGGTTAAATAGGCTTACCACGGGAATCACCTAGCTACACTTAGGACAATCCCGGGCACAGGTAGGTGAGCACAGCCTTGGCTCGGAATACGCCAAAGATAATTTTGCAAGCAATCGAATAACAAAATGTATAACTCTTTAATGTAACTGAATCATGAGAAGTCAATTCATCCTTATGGCAACAGCCCTAGCGGGAGTGTTAGGACTGAGTTCATGCGGCGCTCTTTTAGCGCTCGACACAAGTGGCGGAGTGGCAGTTCGCACAACCGACTACAACCCTGGCTACGGCTACGGTTCATATCGTCTGGGCTACGATGAGGCCCGGAGGCAGGCTCTGTTTCTTTCAGACAAGATGGCATACGAGCTGGCTCTGAACGAGGCACAATTCGAGGCTGTATATGAAATCAATCTCGACTATCTGCTCAACATGCGCGGCGAACGAAGCATATACGGAGACTATTGGGTAAGAAGAAACAGTGACATGTTCTATGTGCTCAACCCGACGCAATACAACGTGTTTGTAAATTATGATTATTTCTATCGGCCGGTGTCGTGGACGAATAATTACTACTCGTACAACATCTACAATTACTACGACAACTCGGTTTATTATTATAATCAGCCGGTTTATTACGACTCCTATCGCGGCGGACGGAACCAGCTTTCCAACAGCTACTATGCCGGCCGATTCGGAGAGCGTACTGGAAGTCCTATTATAATAAATCCGTCTGACAACAACTATCAAGGCAGTCGCGGTTACAAAGACTACAGAGGCGGAGCCGTTGAACGAAGCGGTTCGACTCCTAGTCGTTCGTTCGGAAATGTACAGAATAACGATTACAGATCGCGCGACACTCGCTCTTTCTCTGGCAGCAACAATCAACGTTCGTTCGGAGGTGGTCAAACAGCCCCATCACGTAGCGTGACTTCAAATAGCTTCGGTGGTTCAAGACAGACTTATGACCAGCAACGGTCATCGTCATCATCGTCGACAACCACAACTCCCAGTCGTTCGTTCGGAAACAGTTCATCAACACCATCACGCAGCACCAATACAAACTCTGACAGCTTCGGCGGTTCACGTCAGAACTATGACCAGCAACGGTCATCATCATCGTCGACAACAACTCCCAGTCGTTCGTTCGGAAACAGTTCGTCGACAACAACAACTAGGTCCTACAGTAACAGTTCATCGACAACAACAGCTCCCACTAGGTCATTCGAAAGCAGTTCGTCAACACCATCACGCAGCACCAATACAAACTCTGGCAGCTTCGGCGGTTCGCGTCAGAACTATGACCAGCAACGGTCGTCATCATCGAGCTCTACATCGTCGTCGAGTTCATCAGCTCCCACTCGCTCATTCGGAAACAGCTCATCGGCACCCTCACGTAGCACCAGCTCCGGCAGTTTCGGCGGCTCTCGCCAGAATATCAACAGCAGTACGCAATCTCAGCCATCCAGCTCATCCGGTAGTACTACAGCCCCGAGCCGTTCGTTTAGCTCCACGCAGGTCTACAATTAATCATCAAGAGGAAATCCTGCCAGGCCGGTGTGTGTTGATGCAAATCAAGCTCGTTGATACCAGTCAAAAAGAATGCCTCGACTATATAAAAACCATCCGTTCAGGCATTCAACAAGATATTCGTCAGCCTATCTTTGCCACACGATTTTAACAGAAAGGATTGTTTAAATTATGGATAGATTAGTAACAATGAACAAAAAGTTCGATACAACGGCTGATATTCGCTACATGCAAATTCAGAATGCCCGTCGCAAAGCTTTAGACCCGAAAACAAAACGGATTTAAGTTTCCGAAAGGCAGAACAAGATTAAAACAAAAACTCAAAAGGAGGATGTTCCAGTGAATCGGAATATCCTCCTTTTATTTTCTCTGATTATACTATTTCTCTAACCATTCTACTGGTTATTATTAATTATAATTTCTCGCATTGACAATGCCTTGATTAGTATTTTATTTTTAGAATAGGCATTGATAATGCTCTTATTATAATTTTATTTCAACTACTCGCATTAATAATGCTCTAACTAGAATTTTATTTTAGCAATACGCATTATCAATGCCTTAACTAATATTTTATTTTAAGCACTCGCATTGATAATGCCTTAACTAATATTTTATTTTAAGCACTCGCATTGATAATGCCTTAACTAATATTTTATTTTAAGTACCCGCATTGATAATGCCTATAGTATAAATAATATTTTACATATACCGATAATATTTCTATATGGATAAAATGATTCATACTATCGGAGCTAAAATATCCGTCAACTAAACACTTTAATCTAGCCGGCCGATTAAGTTCACGTTCCGTGTCATATAAATATGTTCTATACCATTGCGTTCAGAACTCTAAAATATTAATAGAATACGCGAGTTCTGTTTAGGAGAAGTTCCCATTAAGCTATCGACCGCCTGTAGGGACAGACCCCGTGTCTGTCCGAGCCCCATTCCAATTCGGTCTACCGACCGTATAACATTGACGGACGGACGAACAGGCTGGCAGATGGGCGGACAGACACGGGGGCTGTCCCTACAGGCGGGCATTCCGCCCGAGTTAGCACCCATGTCTATCATTCATAAACACCTCTTCCGTCGGCGGAAGAGGTGTTTTGTTTTTTAAAGCTCCACAATAGTAATGCCGCTCCCGCCGAACTGCACGTGTTCGTCGTGGAAGGAACGAACGTTGGAGAGGGTTGAGAGATATTGACGAATCATTTGTCTAAGGATTCCATTGCCCTTGCCGTGGAGGATTCGAACCTGTGAAACGCCAACTAAAATGGCGTCGTCAATGAAATATTGTACCTGCGTGAGAGCCTCCTCCGTACGTTCGCCGCGAACATCGAGCTCGGATTTGAAGTGTTTGCGATGCTGGTCGATTGTTTCGCGCGTTTCGCGACTGTAGTTGAAGGCTTGGAATTGCTTCTTTTGTTTTTCAACGGTAGATGTATCGGCGTTTTCGAGTCGTGCAAGCTGCACTCTTGTTCGAACGCTGCCGAATATAACCGTGGCCTGATTGCCATCGATGTGTTCCACCCTTCCAATGGAGTCGAGCCCCTTCATCTTTACTGTCGCGCCGGGAACAATCGTCGATTTGGTAAGGTGACGAGAGGTTGCGGCGGCTTTGTGCTGTTCGGCCTTACGTTGTTTGTGCTGTTCGTGTCGGTCGCGACGGTTTTTAATTCTTTGAAGTTCCTTTTTGAAGTCATCGGGATTCATCAAACCGCTGTCGAGCGATGTTTGGGTGGCAGAATGTGGTTCGTTGACAGTGATAACTGCCGATTCATAATCGGTCAACTGCTGACGGATACGCTTAGTTTCTTCCTTCTCGGCCTGCTTTTCGCGAATCTCGCGTATGGCATTCTCGATTCGCTTATTGCTTTCGCGAAACATCTCCTGCACCTGTTCTTTAGTGCGGTTTAAAATCTCTTTCCTACTGTTTTCCAGCTGCGAAATCCGCTCTTCGTACTGTTGAATCTTCCTCTCAAGTTCCTTTTCACGACTGTGAATGGTTTGCCGCTTGGCTTCCCAATATCGTTTGTCACGCACGATGTCTTGCAGATACTTGTCACTTTGAATATAGTCGGTTCCGACGATTTCAGAAGCCTCGTCGATGACAGCTCTGGGCAGTCCGGTTTTGCGAGCAATTTCGATTGCGAACGAACTTCCGGGTCTGCCGATTGCCAACTGGAATAAAGGCCGCATTTCGTGGCGGTCGTAGAGCATGGCACCGTTGACAACGCCAGGATGCCCTTCAGCAAAGTGCTTCAAATTCTGATAGTGAGTAGTTATCACAGCCCAAGCTTGCCGCTGCCAGAACTGTCTGAGAACAGACTCGGCTATGGCTCCGCCAATCTGCGGTTCGGTGCCAGTACCGAACTCGTCGATAAGAATGAGCGTACTGTCGTTGGCCTGCCGAATCATTTGCTTCATGTTAGTGAGGTGCGATGAATATGTGCTGAGGTCATTCTCGATGCTCTGCTCGTCGCCGATATCAATCATTATGTTGTCGAAGATTCCCACCCTGGAACGGTCGGCCACGGGAATAGCCAGTCCGCATTGCAACATGTATTGAAGTAAGCCCACGGTTTTCAAACAAACCGACTTGCCACCTGCATTAGGACCGGAGATAATAAGGATTCTTTTCTCGGGAACTAGTTGAATGTCGAGCGGAATTATACCCGTCCCTTTCCGTTCGAGTGAGCGTTGCAGAAGCGGATGGACAGCACGAATCCAGTCGATAAACGGCTCGCTATGCACCTCCGGCTCAAAAGCCTTGAACAGTTTGGCGAGCTCGGCCTTGGCTCGGATGAAATCAATCTTCGCCAAGAAACGATAAGAGTCTAGGAGTTCGGCTGTATGCGGGCGAATCTTCTTAGTGAGTTCGCGAAGAATCCTTATAATCTCTCGCCGCTCCTCATTCTCGAGTTCGCGAATCCGGTTGTTGGCCTCTACCACTTCAGTGGGCTCAACATACACCGTGCGACCAGATGCGCTCTCGTCGTGAACAATGCCCGAAATCTTACGCTTCAGTCCTTGGGCAACAGGAATAACCAGACGCCCGTCACGTAACGTCGGAGCAACATCGTGCTCGACAACTCCATCACTCTGGGCCGACCGCAATATGGCGTGCAATGTGCGTGAAATACTGTGTTCTGTTCGGGAGAGCTCGTTACGAATCTGTAGCAGCTCGGGGGAGGCATTGTCACGCATATTGCCAAGTTTGTCGATTATCTGCGCTATTCGTTGCACCAATTCCGGGAAAGTAGCAATGCCATCTGCCAACGCGTAGAGCGCCGGATAAGCAGGCTTCACCTCGTCGTGAATTATTTCTTCGCCCCGACTCAAAAATGCAATGATGTTGATAATCGTTTCCATGGAACGCTTCAAATCGAACAACTCGTCAATCTCCAAATGCGTTCCCTCTAAACGAATACGTGTAATGCTCTGCCTCACGTCGAAGAAGTTATCCAGCGGAAAATCATCGGCTTCCTCCCCGATGCGTCGAAACTCGCGAAGCTCTTCCAATCTACTATTTATATAGTTGCAATCGGTTGTGAAACTCATTTCGTCCACTTCCTCCTTACCGAGCGTTGACAAACAACGCTCTTTTAAAAGCAACCTGATTTCGTTGAAACCAATCTTATCTTCAAAATTATCCGGATAAATCATTTCTTACCATTCTTTAATCCTCCTCCTGACCACATTTCAGCCCGAAGGTTTGCAAAATTAAACAGATACCCATAATTAATCGTGAACATCAACTCAACAAAACTCATAGCCCTATAGAACTACAAACTCGCAAGCTGGAAAACTACTAACCTTTTGACGTATGTCAACAATGATGACGATATAAAGCTTTTCATGCCATAATATTTTCAACTACAAGCATTGCTTACCTACCTTTGCATTGTTCAAACGGACACTATACTTGGTAGTTAAAGTTACGTTCAAAGAAAGTCTCAATAGGTATTAGTTCTGTAGGTAAGAGAATAGATTGTTTTTCAGGATTTCAAATAGGATTAATTTAGGTAATTAAGATTGTTCAGAGATAATAAAGCCACTTACATGATACGTTGTTTTTAAGGTTTAATTGATTAAAGTTTACAGGAGAGACACTTTCAGGCTGTCTGTTGACAGTCAAGAGTGCACAACAGAGGATAAAAGCCTCAAGTTGTGCACTTTTTTCGTATATAGGGAATAGTTGTCTTCAGACCTAATGACCGATTGGGAGTAATAAATAGAGTACAATACCCTTGTATAAGGGTGTAGTACACCTTTGGTGAAGGGTACAGTACACCTTTAGTGAAGGGTGTACTGTACCTTGGGCGAAACGTCGAGTTCTGGAGAATAACATACTGAAAAGCATTCACCTTCTTTTATATGGAACTCGCGTAGAATGATAGTGGGAGGAAAACGACGTAAGTTGTTTTCCTCCCACTTATTGAAGAGCTAGAAGAAAAGGGTTAGGCCGGTTGACTCCAATCTTCTTGCGTTTTTCGAACGTAGCTTTGATAGCGTAACTTGGCCATATCTTCGGCTGCTTTGAAAAGCTCGTCACCTTCGTTAGGATAGGCTTTCTTCACGGAGAGGAAACGAACTTCGCTCATGAGGAAGTCTTGGAACTTCGACCAATCGGGAGCTTTCGAATCGAGCGAGAAGGGATTCTTACCTTCATTGGCCAGCTGTGGATTGTAGCGCCACAGCTGCCAGTAGCCGCATTCAACAGCACGTGCCTCCTGAGCCTGACTGCGACCCATACCTCCCTTGACCTTCAGACCGTGATTGATACAAGGAGAATAGGCGATGACGAGCGATGGACCGGGATAGGCTTCAGCTTCGCGGATGGCTTTGAGAGTTTGGGCGTTGTCTGCACCCATGGCTATTTGGGCAACGTAGACATAGCGTAAGTAGTTGCCATGAGACCGAGGTCTTTCTTGCGAACACGTTTTCCTTTTGCAGCAAACTGTGCGATGGCACCTAGCGGAGTAGATTTGGAACTCTGTCCGCCAGTATTGGAATAAACCTCAGTATCGAGTACGAGGATATTTACATCTTCGCCCGATGCGATGACGTGGTCAAGACCGCCGTAGCCAATATCGTAGGATGCACCGTCACCGCCGATTATCCACTGGCTACGTTTAACCAAATAATGATCGAGCGTTTGAAGTTCTTTGCAAACAGGGCAATTTGCAATGGTAGCGCCGTCGTTAATTACTTGTCTAAGCTTCGGAGCCAGCTCTTTTGTCTTATCGGCGTCGAACATGTTGTCAATCCATTCTTGCATCAATTCCTTGGCGTTAGCAGGCGTGTGCTCATTTTCGATTGCCTGATTGAAAAGATTCACGATACGTTCGCGCATCTTCTTATTTCCCAACTCCATACCTAGGCCGAACTCGCAGAAATCCTCAAATAGCGAGTTGTTGAATGCCGGGCCTTGTCCCTGTGCGTTTGTGGTGTAGGGAGTGGATGGCACGGAGGCCGAGTAGATAGATGAGCATCCGGTGGCATTGGAAATCATTTCGCGGTCGCCAAAGAGCTGAGAAATTAACTTGACATAGGGCGTTTCGCCGCATCCGGCACATGCGCCCGAAAACTCGAAGAGCGGTTGAGCGAACTGTGAGTTTTTAGCGTTTGCGCTGATGTCTACGAGGTACTGCTTGCTGGTAACGTTCTTTACAAGATAATTCCAGTTGGCTGCTCTATGTTCGGCTTCTTCCTCGCCGGCTACGAATGGCACCATTGCGAGGGCTTTATTGCCTTTCTTACCAGGGCAAACGTCGGCACAATTGCTGCATCCGGTACAGTCGAGTACTGAAACTTCGATTCGGAATTGCATTCCTTTGAGCTGTTTCGGCGCGAGAATGTCTAGCGTAGTTTCGTTGAAACCGGCCTTCTCGGTTTCGTCGAGTACGAATGGGCGTATGCAACCGTGTGGACAAACGTACGAGCATTTGTTGCACTGTATGCAGTTATCGGCTGTCCATTCAGGAACGAAGGCTGCTACACCTCGCTTGTCGAAAGCTGCCGTGCCTACGCTCCATGTTCCGTCGGCTGTGCCGTGGTTTACGAAGTCGGATACTTTTAGAAGATCGCCTGCCTGAGCGTTCATCGGTCGAACCAGTTCTTTTACGAATGCCGGAGCGTCGTCGGTCTTGGCGGCATCTTCAGGCAGATTAGCCCATGCCGGGTCAACGGCTAACCTTTTATATTCATTGCCGCGGTCGACGGCTGCATAGTTCTTATCGACTACATCTTGACCTTTCTTACTGTAGCTCTTCTCGATAAACTTCTTCATCTGGTCGACGGCAAGATCGAGCGGAATAACTTCCGTGATACGGAAGAAAGCCGACTGCAAGATGGTGTTGGTGCGATTACCAAGACCTATTTCCTGAGCAATCTTGGTTGCGTTGATATAGTAGACGGTGATATTATTCTGTGCAAAATACTTCTTCACCTTATTTGGTATGAAACTGATTAGTTCTTCACCGTCGAACACGGTGTTGAGCAGGAATGTTCCATTCTTACGAAGCCCGCGAGTCACATCATACATGTTGAGATATGCTTGAACATGACATGCAACGAAGTTAGGCGTGTTTACCTGATAGGTTGAGTGGATTGGCGAATCACCGAAACGTAAATGCGAACAGGTGAATCCGCCCGACTTCTTGGAGTCGTAGGAGAAATAGGCCTGACAATGCTTATCAGTGTTGTCGCTATAATCTTAACGGAATTTTTGTTTGCTCCCACGGTTCCGTCGGCCCCGAGTCCATAAAATTTAGCCTCGAACATGCCTTCGCCACCAAGCGGAATTTCCTCGACCTCGGGCAGGGATGTGAAGGTTATGTCATCCACGATTCCTACAGTAAAGTGGTTCTTGGGTTCAGGAAGTTCAAGGTTATCATATACGGCGATTATCTTGGCCGGTGTGGTGTCGGCCGAACCTAATCCATATCGTCCGCCAACAATGAGGGGTTTGTTTTCAACATCGTAGAACGCACTCTTCACGTCAAGATAGAGCGGTTCACCTTCTGCTCCGGGTTCTTTGGTACGGTCGAGCACGGCTATACGCTTCACGCTTTTCGGAACGGCAGCAAGAAGATGCTTCACCGAGAACGGACGATAGAGATGCACGGCTACCATACCTACTTTCCGGCCTTGACTAGTTAGATAGTCGATGGCTTCGCGAGCAGCTTCAGTTGCCGAGCCCATAAGAATGATAATGTTTTCGGCATCAGCGGCACCGTAGTAGTCAAACAAATGGTACTCCCGACCGGTTATCTTCGAAAGCTCGCCCATGTAGTGCTCAACGATTTCGGGCACGTTTTCATAAGCCGAGTTACTGGCTTCGCGATGGGCAAAGAACGTTTCGGGATTCTCGGCTGTGCCTCGAACAACAGG
Source organism: Prevotella micans DSM 21469 = JCM 16134 (assembly GCF_000614105.1). Taxonomy (GTDB): domain Bacteria; phylum Bacteroidota; class Bacteroidia; order Bacteroidales; family Bacteroidaceae; genus Prevotella; species Prevotella micans. The sequence goes on along the minus strand of NZ_BAKH01000018.1, from coordinate 11,585 downwards.
ACGTTCGGGAGTCATTGCGCGGTCGCGGAAGCGTTTGATATCAGTTTCATCAACTAGCGGACGAATATCGTCATCGCTCAGGCTTTCAATTTTATGATATTCATGCGACGTGCGGAATCCGTCGAAGAAATTGATGAACGGAATCGATGTTTTCAGCGATGCCAAATGGGGGACGGCTGAAAGGTCCATAACCTCCTGAACAGAACCCGAACAGAACATTGCAAAACCGGTTTGACGACAGGCCATCACATCCTGATGGTCGCCGAAAATGCAGAGTGCATGGCTTGCCAGTGTGCGGGCCGACACGTTGAAAACGCACGGTAGTTGTTCGCCCGCAATTTTATACATGTTCGGAATCATCAGCAACAGTCCCTGCGATGCGGTGAACGTTGTTGTGAGGGCGCCTGCCTGTAACGAACCGTGTACTGCTCCGGCTGCTCCGCCCTCTGATTGCATTTCTTGAACGCTAACGGTTTGTCCCCAAAGATTCTTCCTACCGCGGGCCGACCATTCGTCGACATGCTCGGCCATCGGTGACGACGGCGTGATAGGATAGATTGCTGCTACTTCGGAGAACATGTAACTCACGTGAGCGGCGGCCTCGTTGCCGTCGCAAGTGATAAACTTCTTTTCTTTAGCCATTTTCTTAACCTATTAAATGAATAATTATTTTATAATGTTTATGTGTATCGTTATCTTGGAATCGCTTTGTCATCGTCAGTAGAGAAATCCTAGAAGCCAGAGCGGAATTTTATTGCCTATCCCTACTTCGGTGTTGTATCGGAAGTAGAACATTCCTTCTTCGAATCGTATTTTATGCTTCTCGGCGTCGTACACTCTAAATCTCTTCTCGCCATCTATGAGATAGGTTCCTCGCTTCTTGTCCTGATTCACCTTATGGTCTTTCCAAAGAGCATTCACCATGAATGTTTCCATCACGTTCGACTGTTCGGCAAGGATAGGATAGATGGCGTAAATCAGGTTCGAGTTATTCATCATCACCCGGGCTGGCTTCTTTGGAAAATCCTCTCCTATAGGATAGAGGATATTTAGCAAACGGGCGTCGGAGAGGTATTTTATGTAGTTCATCACCGTTGCCCTACTCGTGTTTATTTCCTTCGCAAGATTACTGATGTTAGGTGTTTGTGGCATTTCAAGCGAGAGGTGATAGAAGAGCTTCTTGATTTTGGTAAGATATTTCAGCTCAATTTGTTTTATGAGCAAAATGTCGACCTCGGTCATCATATTCATTGTCTTCAGAAGATTCTCCGAGAAATTGCGATTTTCCAGAAAGAAGGGATAGAATCCGTGATGAATATAGTTTTGGAAATGCTCAATCGGTCTAACCTTCGGGAGAATCTTCTTCACAATCTGTTCGTGATTCATCAGAATATCATCAAGCGAATAAGGTTCAAACTGTTCGCCGGTTTCTAGATTCAAGAACTCCCTGAACGAAAAACCCGTGAGATTATATCCTTTCACTATTCCGTTGAGTTCCGGGTTCTCCTCTTTAAGTCGCATAACGCTCGACCCCGTGAAAACTATCTTCAGCTCCGGGAACAAGTCGTGACATCTTCTGAGTTCACTACTCCAATTGGGTTGTTTGAATACCTGGTCGATGAGCAACACTCTACCTCCGCCATGATAGAATTCTCCGGCAAAGTCGGCAATTCCTCGTCCATGAAAGTAGAAGTTGTTCATGTTCACATAGAGACATTGCCTGTCACGTGACCCAAATTTTTCCTTTGCATATTGCAACAGGAAAGTGGTTTTTCCTATTCCGCGAGTGCCTTTAATACCAATCATACGATGATTCCAGTCGATTTCGTCCATCAATCGTCGTCTAACCGGAGCGTCTATATGCTCTACGAGATAGTTGTGAGTGCGGAAAAATGCATCCATCTTGTTCATTTGTGTTGCCAGAGCCCTTTTCTCTTATAGCCATCCTGAATTCAACGAAAAGAGTCTGCTTTGTTGCTTGCAAAAGTAATGTATTTCAATAAGATTGCAAACCACGGATTACAACATCCTATTTTCACAGCTCGAATTAGCATTCGTAGAGTCGTACCCTATCGTTTGAATTAGCATACTCAAGATGGGGTTGGCGAGAAGCCTTTGTAACCTTACAAAATCGATATTACCATCGGCGGGAACGTTTTGTAAGATGCAGAAAGGAAAAACCAACGGTGGGAAGACTTTGTAACATTACAAAATCGATATTACCATCGGCGGGAACGTTTTGTAAGCTGCAGAAAGGAAAAAACCGGCGGTGGGAAGACTTTGTAACATTACAAAATCGATATTACCATCGGCGGGAACGTTTTGTAAGCTGCAGAAAGGAAAAAACCAACGGTGGGAAGGCTTTGTAACATTGCAAAATCGATAAAACCTTCAACACCTCTCCCATTTGCACTTGTGGAAGGCAACCTACCTGTGATCTGTCGCCCCCCCCTCCTCACCCGGGGCTTGCCGGCCGACCGTTATCTTAAACCAGACTCATGTATTTCTACTCCGTAGGCGGCACTCCAGAACAAGATATAGAATAAAAACTCCCGGCGACATTTATATGTCGCCGGGAGAAATTAAGAAAATCAAAAGAATCAGGGATGTGGAGGTCGGGGGAGAGTCCGCTTCACTACCTGAGTATTTCATTGTTTATCGAACAATCTCCTTTACAGATCTGCCGTCAGAGTATTTAACGATATTCACACCACGTTGTGGAGCATTGATTCTGCGACCGTCAACAGTGTATCGAGCCACTTCCTTGACTTCGGCTGCGTTATTGTTAACCTCTTCGATTCCGGTCGGGTCGAGTGTCACAGCGGCTTTACCGGCGTTGACAACTTTGCCTTTAGAGTCGAGAAGAATTACTACAACATTGAGTTTGTTGAGCTTTAGCACCTCCTTAACCGATTTCTTTGTCGGCATCTTCAAGGTGTACTCTTGAGTTACGGCAACATCTTTCTGCATGTTGAACGATGTAGCTTGGTTAATTCCTGCTGTATTATAAGAACTTGAAACTGCTACGTCGTCGAACACCGGTGAGCAATAGCTTTTACCGTATTTTCCACCCTTGCAGAAATCCTTCATGTCTTCCGGTGCTTGGGCTGGACTGAATTGTGCATAGTTATTACCCTGCTTCCATTTGGAGTTATACAAACTATCGGCAACCAAGACATAAGCTAAACTGTATTTTCCGGAAGTAAGCGGGTCGAGGTTTACTTTTACTTTCACTTCTGTGTTGTTGTTTGTCAGTTCGCCTTTCACCTCAACTCCAACAGCCGGTGGAGCGATAAGGAGTCTCTTTATATCGTTCAGAATCGTTTTCTTGTCAGAACCGTAGTAAGGGTCACATTTTACATCACGGTTTAATTGGCATTGAGGCGCACCATCAAAGCCCAGGCGAGCGTAGGCCGACATGCTCATCGGGTCGTCCGAATTGTAATTGTGCAAAGCTATACCCGCGAAGTTGTCCGGATAGGCTTCGTTCGCATTCTTCATTCCAACTATTCCGCGCGGACACCATGGGCAACCGGTTCCGGTAAATTCTTCCATAACAATCACACGTTTGAACAATTTATCAACAGTTGTCAAATTGCCTTTGCAGCTAGATGAGTTTGCCTGGTTTGGAACCCCATTCACTTTAGTGATAGTGATAGTCTTCTCTTTTGTTCCTGATTGTGCGTCGGCATCAAGAGTAACTTCTACGGTTGTAACTCCACCGAAAACTTTAAATGGAGTTGCGAGGTTTACATGCTTTTCAGCGCTAGCAACGCCGTCAGTTGTTACGGTGTAATCGAAGTTGGATATTCCTTCGGTACCACAGTTGGTTACGTTAAGTTCGAAAGTTGTTGTTTTGCCTAGACCAGCATAAGCCGTTGAGAAGTCTAGCGGAACTATAGCATTCTGATGGAAAGTGCCTTCAACCAGAACTTGTGCAGCCAATACTCCTAGGCCTTGGCCATACAAATCTTCCCACTGCTGGCCTGGAGCTCCTAGCAACAAAGCTTCTTTAACATCGGGAGTCGAGCCTAGAACTATAGGGTATTTTGCGGTTTCTGAAGAGGCGCTGGGTACCGTGAAGATTAGTCCAACATAAGCCCCTTCAGTACCTACATTGTAAGCGTTGTCCAAAAGAATATCGTTAACCTTCCCTGCATATCCGTTAGTTTCGTCGCCAGAAGCCAATGTAGAAAGGTCAAGAGCTTTGTAGTATTCTGCTTTGGTAACATCTCCGGGCAGAGTCTTCGAAATCCAAATCTTCAAGTCTTTTATTACTGATTTGTCGCGAAGATAGAAACGAATCGCTTTAATCTTATTGCCTATTGCAACCTCATTACCCGGTTTGATGTGGAAGGCCTGATTGAATGTTCCTGCCTTTTGTGTTCCAACTGCAATACGTTTCATGTCGGTGGTGAAATAGCCCCACCATTTTTGATTTGCGGCCGGGTCGATTTTTGCAACTGGTGCTTTTATTGCTACCGGTGCATCGTCAGCTCCCTCGAACTTAGGACTAATCTCCCAGGTTTGTGCCTGCGCAGAGAAAGCAAAAGAGGATAGGAGCATCGCAGCTATCGCCGCGAACTTTCTTGTAGTAAAACTCTTGTTGTTCATAATAAATTGATTTGTTTGTTGATGCCTCTCGAAAATATTTGTTTCGGCTCTCCCACCGAACCCAGAATGCTTTCGTGAAGCGATTGTTTATCATTGTGGTAGCAAAGTTAAGGAAAATTGATTTTAACGAAACAAGCTTCATTGGCTTTTTTGCGCATTGTTGAGATGATGCTGTTTTGTAAAAATAAAGGAGAGCGACTCTCACGAGTAACTCTCCTTGATTATGACATTTTTAAAATTGTATCCTATTTCAGTTTGGCATAGCCATATTTTGCAACTCCTCCCAGCTCTTCTTCTATGCGGATGAGCTGGTTGTATTTGGCCATACGGTCGGTGCGACTCATTGAACCGGTTTTGATTTGGCCGGAATTGGTTGCAACTGCTATATCTGCAATCGTTGTGTCTTCGGTTTCACCCGAACGATGAGATGTAACCGTAGTGTAACCATGACGATGAGCCATCTCGATAGCCTCGAGGGTTTCAGTTAGCGAGCCGATTTGGTTCACTTTGATGAGGATGGAGTTTGCAACGCCCATCTTGATACCTTTTTCGAGGAATTTCACATTGGTCACGAAGAGGTCATCACCAACAAGCTGACAGCGGTCACCGATGCGAGCGGTGAGTTTAGCCCAGTTTTCCCAGTCATTTTCGTCGAGACCATCTTCAATGGAGTCGATTGGGTATTTCGTTATGAGGTGCTCAAGATATTCAATTTGCTCGTCGGCAGTGAGTTTCTTTCCATTGGGATCTTTAGGCATTCCGCTTTTGAGCTGGCGATAGTCGTAGAACCAGTTACCGTTTTCGCACACTGCAAATTCACTGGCGGCACAGTCCATGGCTATTTTAACGTCTTTACCGGGTTCGTAGCCAGCATCTTTGATTGAAGCGATAATGGTGTCGAGAGCATCTTCGATTCCATCGAAGTTTGGGGCGAATCCGCCTTCGTCGCCTACAGCTGTAGACAAGCCACGCTTTTTGAGGTTCTTGGCTAGAGCATGGAATACTTCGGCCCCCATACGGATGGCTTCGCGTTCGCAGCATGCGCCAACAGGGCGAATCATGAACTCTTGGAAGGCGATTGGGGCATCGGAATGTGCGCCACCATTGATGATGTTCATCATTGGAACGGGAAGAACATAGGTGTTGGCCCCGCCAATGTAGCGATAAAGCGGCATGCCAAGCGCTTTGGCTGCTGTTTGAGCAACTGCCAGCGATACGCCTAGGATGGCGTTAGCACCTAGATTACTCTTCGTAGGAGTACCATCAATTTCGAGCATTCTATAATCTATTGCGCGTTGCTCACAAACGCAAAAGCCTTTAATGGCGGGTGCGATAATTTCGTTCACGTTTCTAACGGCTTTGAGAACCCCTTTTCCGAGGAAGCGGTCCTTGTCGCCATCACGAAGTTCGAGAGCTTCGTTCTCACCTGTCGATGCGCCTGATGGAACGCTTGCGCGGCCCTTTACGCCGTTGTCCAGTGTAATTTCTACTTCAACCGTGGGGTTGCCACGCGAATCGAGAATCTCGCGGGCATGTACTTTTTCAATCTTCATGTTGTTTATGATTTAAAAAATAAATGATTTTGTTTTTATCCTTACTTATAAGCTCCCTAGACAACTAGGGGATACAACCTTTATTCATGCGCCAAAATTATAAAAAAGTTATCGAACAGGGCAAGTATCTGTGCAGAATAACCTGCTATCGGGGGCAAATAACCATCTTATCACAATGCATAGCTTACAAAACGACAATCTAGAACACTGCCTGTTGTTTCTTTCCTAGGCTTATCATCTCCTTTGGAACAGATGCTTGAATGCGTTCTGTGATAAGATTGAGTAGCGTATTCCGAACGAAGTTCTTAGCCGTGAGCAAAACAACCTGGCGCGAAGGAATCGGGAAAGCGAATGGCTTAACCAATCGGCGTTGCTCGTCGGTGAGCTGCAACATGGACAGCTCGGGAATGAAGGTGACGCCTTTACCGCCTTCGACTATGCGCATGAATGTTTCGATGCTGCCCAAATTGTAGGCTTCCTTACTGCGTTTGGCCGATTTGAGCTGGCAGAATTTCACGAGTTGGTCGCGGAAACAATGTCCCTCATCGAGAAGCCATAGGAATTCGCCGTTCAAATCGACTGTGCGGATGGCTTTGTTGTTGAAAAGCGCGTCGTTTTCGGCAACATAAACAAAGAACTTTTCATAGAAGAGGTGCCTGCTTTCGAATTCTTCCAGTCCGTCGATTTGTGCCAATATGCCGGCATCAATGTCTCCCCGGGCGATGGCTAGTTTCATCTCATCGGTTTTAAGTTCGGAGATTCGAATGTCGAGTTTCGGGAATTCGTCCATGAGTTGCGGGAAGAATCTTGGTATAAGATAAGGTGCAATGGTCGGCAAAACGCCCATCCTGAATGAGCCTTCTAGGGAATGTTTATATTCTTCGACCATTTCACTTAGTTCCTTTGCGTCGGCGAGCACTTTCTCGGCCTGGTCGATTATGATTTTCCCTAGTGGAGTAGGTAAGATGGGCTGCTACTACGGTCGAAAATCTTCACGTTCAGTTCTGATTCCAATTTCTGAATCATAGCGCTCAGCGTGGGCTGTGTAACATGGCACGAATCGGCCGCCTTAGCAAAATGCTGACAACGATAAACGGCCATCACATATTCTAATTGTTGTAGAGTCATGATTGATTGTACTTTATTGTTTTCAACGCGCAAAGTTAACGTGAACTAGAAATATGCCCGCATGTAATGTTCGATTTGCTTTATCCCAAATTGGTTATTAGAAAATCAAAGGGAATTGTAGTCTTTAAGACCTAATGAACAATCTGGGGGTTAACAAAGCGAGTATAATACCATTGTATAAGAGTGTAGTACACCTTTAGCGAAGGGTGTAGTACACCTTCAGTGAAGAGTGTAGTACACCCCTGGCGAAGAGTATTCATTTGTAACTCTTTGCTTGCAAAATATCTAATGACCAATTGGAGTTTATGTGGTTCGAATCAGGGAGAAATAAAAATCTGCTCGTCAGCCACGGATGGAACCATGCACAAGGGAAAGATATTCATCCCCACACAGAGAGGGAGAAGTCGAACTATGGTTCTTTTCTGTTGAACTTCGTGCAAAGGAGGAGGAGATGAGTTCCAAGAGCGTCGGTGGTAGCAAATATATAATGTGCGCCGCCGTCGGAGAGCTTTAGTTTTCTGCATAGTTCGACAGCAGTTTGTGGGAAGTTTCTCACGGCTATGTTTGCCGAGGCGATACCGCGGAGATTGTTACGGAGGTCTTTCTTGCCGAACGATGAGATTGATTGAATTATGAAATGTCGACCTGGGAAGTTGGGCAGCGAGGTGGACGACACGAACAGATGAGAGTTCGGCGCAATTGCTTCGAGGGGCATTTCGTGGGTGAGCTGGGCATAGCCTCCTGCTTTCATTATCGATGCGTTAGGTTCGTAAAGGTGCATGCCGGCCTGTAGAGGATGGGCAATTATGCGTTGTTTAAGTTGACTTGGTGTGTAGGCGAATTGTGTGGAGTTGTTGATGCAGACTATTCGCGTCGGAGCCGGCGAGGCCGACATGACAAGCAGAAGTTCCTTGCATTCGTTGTTGCGCGAAAGGATGTGCACTTCGTTCACATGGGTGTTCTCATCGGTTAGTTCTTCGAGGGCACGATGCCAGTCAAGCATGGGCGAAAGCTTGATTATGGTTGCATGGGATTTATCGATAAGTTGCGTTTTCAAGTCGAGCAGATTAGGTGTGCAGTCGGTTATCAATATGGTTTTTTGACCTTCCGAACTCCGGCGTGCCGGGTCGATGTATATTATCCCGACTGGAGGCATGGTGCGAAGATAATGTTCGGCTTTATCGTTTATAATTATCGCATTGGAGAGCTTCAGGAGTTCAAAATTCGTTCGGGCTATCGTGCAGAGATATTCTTGCTGCTCCACATACACTGCCTCGGCAAAATGTGGAGCCATGAAAGAGAAATCGACGCCGAATCCGCCAGTGAGGTCGACCATAGTCTTGAACTCGTTTGGCATGAGTCGGCATGCCAGTCGGGCTTTATACAACGCGGTGAACTCCGACGAACATTGCTCTAGGGAAAGATGCTGCGGATAGATTATGTTGGAAACGCCAGCCCATGTGGGCAGCTTTGTTCTGGCCTTTTGCACCCGGCAATCTGATTGAGCGCGAAAGGCAGGTCGATGTCTGCAAACTTATGAGCTTGCAGGGCCAACTGCTGAACATTGTCGTTTTTATGCTGCGAAATGAACTGCCGGAGTTTCTCTTCCATCCCATTCTATTTAATCACCCGCAGATTGGCTTTCGCCCATGCACGTGTGCATAGGTTGAAGTGCCACCACTCGGTTCGGATGGGCATGAATCCGGCTGCTTGCATCACTTCGCGAAGTAGTAGGCGATTGGCTATTACGGCAGGTGTAAGGATAGTTTCTTCGCGGTCGATGTGACTTCGAGAGCCCATGTGGTCTACTTTCGTTCCCATCGGGATGGTATCAATCCTGCATGGTGCCGAGCCGGGGCGCCATAGGGCTTCGCTCCACGATGCTTTGCATAGGCTTATGTCAAGAGCCATTCCGTAGTTGTGCATTCCGCCACCTCGGGCCGGATTGGATACATAAAAATAGTGCGGGGTGTTTTTCACGACATCCCACATTGTTTGCTGGATGCTCATGGGGCGGGTGGCATCGAATATGCAAAGACTAAGTCTGGTCGACGACGTTTCAATTCGGCTTGAGCTTTCTTGAGGGCTTTGGCACAGCGTGGAAGCATGTATGCATCGTGGAGGTCGGCGTATAGCGTTCGTCCACAGAAGTTGTCGCTTCTGGCATACATCAGGGCTACTTTTATACTTGGGTCTACGCTCTTTATGTTGACCAGTCCCTGACTTTCCATTTGCTTGTTTTGCGCCTGTAGCGAAGAACCAAGGAAGAGGACGGTGAGGAGGAGTAAAGTTGTTTTCATTATCCGATTTGTTTTAGAAGATATGCGCATTTCTCGGGATTACCGAGAGTCTTCCCGCTGTCGCACGATAGCTTTACGCAATCGTGCCACTCACGTTTTTCGGTTATTCGCATTCTGGTGAGTTTGATAACTATATTCATTGGTTGGCAGTTCTCGACGTCGCATGTGAGGAAGGTTCCCATTCCGTAGCTGTCATTCATTCTGCCTGCAACATATTTATGAATCTCTATCGCTCGGTCGATGTTAAGTCCGTTACTGTAGACAACCTGTTTAGTTGCAGGGTCGATTCCCAGACTTTGATATTTGGCTATGATTTTCTCTGTTTGGTCTTCCTCATTACCGCTGTCAACGCGTAACCCGGAGAACATCATCGCCATTCGTTTCGACAGGTTACTAAAAAACACCTTGTCGCCAAAACAATCGTATAGATATATTCCGTTATCGCCGTCGTAAACATCGCTGAACTTACGCATAACATTGAAATTGCATTCGAAAATTCCGCTGACGTTCTCCTCGAACTCAATCAGCTGATGACTCATTGTGCCGATAGCTATGAGATTATGTTTCATGGCAAAATAAACATTGCTCGTACCAGTGAATCGACCTGTCCAGGGACGAAACGCTCCCGATTCGTCCTCGCATCCCCCTTGCTCACTCACCTGTTTCATAGTTTCGATAACCATATTCTGGTGTTCGAACGACAACCGTCGGCGCGTTCCCATATCTCCCAGGACGATTCCGTTTTGCAATATACGACGCGTTTTCTCAGCAGCACGTTCGCGTTCACGTTCGGAATTATAACCAGCGATGTCGCCATTCAACATGTGCATCAACTCTGAGATGATACTCAAAATGGGCATCTCCCACATTATGGTTGAATACCATTTGCCGCGTATCTTAATGTCTAAATGCCCTTCCTCATCTTGCGACACCGACACCTCGCCCGGATTGAACCGATAACCGCGCAGAAAGGTGAAATACCATTCTGGCAAATAATACATACGCCGATGCATAAAAGCTATTTCTTCCTCGCTAATCGTCACACGCAGCATGTAGTTCAGTTGCTCAACAAGCAACTCGTCGAACCCCGGAGGATAAACCGTACGATTCCTGTCGAAGAAAGTATATTCCACTTCCGCACGAGGATAAGTTTGCAACACGTAGTACTGACAACTGAATGTGTAGGCATCGTTATCAGTTAAATGCTTTATAATCTGCTGATGCATAAAATTTGTATGTTTGTTTTGGTCTGTCTTCCCTTTGTCTTTACCTTTGCACGCACATCGCCGATATGGCTCAGTTGGTAGAGCAACGCATTCGTAATGCGTAGGTCCCCGGTTCGAGTCCGGGTATCGGCTCACCCCATAACAATGCTGTTAATATCGACCCTTTTTCTTTCACACATACTGTTGATATTGCAGAGTCTTCGCGGAATTAGCACATCGGTAGTGCACGGGCTTCCCAAGCCTGGGAGGCGGGTTCGACTCCCGTATTCCGCTCTTTTTAACCACAGTTCGATTCCCATTAGTTATATTCAGAAAGTGAAAAAATCTCTGACCCTATATTAAAGAAAGAAGCGCCGAATGATTACTCAAACGTGCTTCCTAACTCTAACATTTAATTATATAAAATGAAATCGAACTTTGATTATGCTAAGACAACATTTGTACACCCTTAGGGATTCGAACCCTAGACCCACTGATTAAGAGTCAGTTGCTCTACCAACTGAGCTAAGGGTGCTTGCTTAGACAAAGTTATGTGTATATGGGGATTTTTAGTACACCCTTAGGGACTCGAACCCTAGACCCACTGATTAAGAGTCAGTTGCTCTACCAACTGAGCTAAGGGTGCTCATTTCTTCGTTTTGGCGAATGCAAAGATATTGAATTTAGGATTTTTACCAAAGTCTTTTCATCTCGTTTTTATTTTGTGGAAAGCAAAACGGTCATCGGGTTGCTCTCTCTTGAACTTGGGGAGTTAAAAACGGTCA
>NZ_BAKH01000019.1 GCF_000614105.1 Prevotella micans DSM 21469 = JCM 16134 | reverse complement strand
GTCTTTATCGGCGTCGAGCAGTTTCGAATTGAGCATGAATTGCATGGCTCGATAAGCGCGGTCGCGTTCCTCGTCGAGCGCGATAAGTTCTCGTGTTCCCTCGAGTTTTGTGGGCTGATTTAGTGCTTCTTCCTCGTCTTTGATAGCCTTTTCGAGTGGTGGAAGAAGTGGTTTGATTTTGTCGATATTCGCCTCCTTGTTCATTATCAACACGTGTTCGGCGAAGTTGAGGTGCTCCATGTTTTGGAGGTGTCCTTTGTGAAGCTGTTTTATTTCCATAATACTTAAATGTTAAAGATGAAATGTATTTCGATGCTTCGCTCTGGCGCGAAATGTTACTTTTTTGATTTTTGAGTTTTCGCTCCGGAGCGAAGAGATGTTTTTTCAATTTTCGGTGCTTCGCTCCGGAGCGAAGCTCTATTTTTCTGATTTTCGAGCTTTCGCGCTAGCGCGAAGACTATATTTTTTGTTTTTCACTGTTTCGCGCCAGAGCGAAGCTCTGTTTTTTTGATTTTCTGTATTTCGCTCTAGGGGGAAACGCTGCCAAGGCTATTTTTTAGATTTCCCTCGTGGGGGAAGCACAGATTTTTCAATTTTCTGCTCTTCCCCCTAAGGGGAAACACTGCTAACACGATTTTTCTTCTTTCGTGTTAGAGCAAATCTTTGTTAACGGGGCCATGGCCAATATGCCATTACAACATCACTATAATTGTTGCCTATTCCTAAATTATGAGGGGCTCGGTCGGAAGCAAAGACCTGCCCCTTAAATCCTCCCCTCTGAAAGGAGGTTGACATCCAATAGCGGATACTGCCATTTCCACTCTTTAGCGCTGTACCACCATCAGCGTATACAGATGGAAGGAAGAGGTAAGAATCATCTTGCGGATTTCCAAAAGGAATAGTGATTTCGTAATCGTTTACGTCGCTATAATCTGGACTAGCCCAACCTCCGGATGTAATATAATTAGTTCCATCAGGAGCTACATCACCTCTAAATCCTGCGATATAGGCTTTCTTTTTTATCCATATACCTCCTAAACAAATATTTGCCGGGTAACCATTATAGCGCCGAGCTGCATAAACCATGGTAATATCCATGTGCGGATTGCCCCTATGCATATACCACATAGTTTCATTTGTGTTAGGCCCTTGCCCATTATATCCCCCCATCGGTGTGACAAAGACTTTCATTTGTTTTAAATCGGTAGATACCTTTTTGTTCTGCCCTGGGTGGAAAGTAAGCATTGCGTATTCTTTTTTGAGAGTAGTGCCAACACCAGTATTTTGATCGTATATGGTGTATTCTATCTTTACGTTGTGATAGGTTCCGGGAGGCAGCACCATAACAGCAGCATTCGTTTTAGGGGTTACTGTCACGGGGAGAGTAAAGCCATTTGTGCCACCTCCGGCCAACGTGAGTGTGATACTGCGGTTGGCAGGCGTGGGTGTGGGACGCGAGCCAAGGTCGATGCCGTTGTCATCAAAATCGAATTGACCTGACAGAGCCTCGTCGGTAGTAATCTTTATCTGCGTTATCTTTACAGTAGTAGCAAAGTAAATTGTCGAATAGGGTAACAGGGTGAGATACGATGCTTTGTGTTCGATAGTGAAATTGTATTTGCCGCTTCCTGCCGACTTGGTAGCTGTGGCTACGCCGCAGTCGCCGCATTCGCCAATATGGCTGGCGTCATTGGCTACGAGTTGCCTCTGCGTAGCTTGAAGGTTACCTTGTCGCCTACAGTGCTGCCCTTACCAGTATAGCGAACGGGATAGGAGGGAGCGGTGAAGGAGCCCTCGAAATAGAACATTGCTGTTGCAGCCCTTTTTACGGCTGTGGGTATTGTTGGGTGATTTACGAGATCTTTACTGATGGTATTCTTCTTGTCTTGTATCAGTGTAACGTTGTTTACCCAAAGTCGATCACCTTCTGTCCAATAAAAATTTATGCCTGACCCGTCATAATCGCCCGTTGTGCGAGTCTTCGAATTATTATCTTCTTCTACGAATGCAGTGAGGCCCTTTGTATCGGGTTCCTGAGGTTTTATAGGTTCGTTGTTGGGGGTATCGCTCGCACATCCGGTAAAGAATAACAGCATCGTAAGAGATATCGAGAATAATGTGTTTATTTTCATCTTTCGTTCTGTTTAGTTATTAAACTCTTTGTTTCTAAAGTTCCCATAAGTATGAGGAGTTTTCTTCATCGTTTTCGTAGAAAAATCCTTGTTTGGCATCATTAATGTCTTGTCCATCGTCATCCGACTTTTTGTGTCCGCCATTGTTTGGGAATGATGTCTGCATTAATTGGCTGTCGAGGGCTGAGTGGACAACCTCGATAGCAGGGTGTACATAATTTCTTTTTAGATTCATATTTCGATTATTTTTTGAGTGAATATTCTTCTTTATTTTGTTCTTACACGGCTCGCAAAAGGGCACGAAAAAAGGCACGGAGAAACCTCTCGGAATCCCCGTGTATACTGGATTTGCGACACGCTTCGCGCGCGCGTATGAAAAAGCTAATTAATAGGTCTGGCCTGTGTGTGTGTGTGTGTGTGTGTGTGTGTGTGTGTGTGTGTGTGTGTGTGTGTTAGCACTTTCTCCGAACCCACCAAATATTCAGACGAAAAAATCACAGAGAAATCGAAATTTCTCTGCGTCGTGGGGGCGATGGAATATGTAGCTATGTGTCTCACGGCGGCAAAGGTATATTAATCAATTCATTTCAGCAAAATACAAGACTGCTTTCTTGATTTAGAACAAGAGATACGCGAGTTCGGTTTAAGCCTCCGGGGAGCAAATGGGTAATAAACAACGGATGCCAATTTATGCGCTCACATGAGCCTTTTTTGAAAGGGAGTGGTCGGAGTAGTTTCGACCATTTATATGAAAAGGGCGCAAACTGTTTATTCGCCTATCCGACGAATAGAGGTGTCGGCGAGAACATCGTTCACGATGGCGGTTATTTGGGCTTTGAGTTCGTTGATGAACTGGGAGGCGTCGTATTTGCGATGCTCTATATCGCGGAGTTTCTTTTCCCATTGGCCGGTTAGTTCGGCTGAGGTGAGGAGCTTCTCGTGAATGGTGTCGATGAGAGCTATACCCGTGGGAGTGGCTTCGAGGTTTTTCTTCTTGCGGCGGATGTATTGGCGTTTGAAGAGGGTTTCTATTATGCCGGCACGCGACGAGGGTCGACCGATACCGTTTTCTTTCAGGGCGGCGCGAAGGGTTTCGTCGTCGACAAGTTTACCGGCAGTTTCCATGGCGCGTAAAAGGGTGGCTTCGGTGTAGTGTTTTGGCGGGGTGGTTTGTTTTTCGGTTAGAGTGGGCTGGTGAAGACCGCTTTCTCCTTTGGTGAAGGCTGGCATCACGGCAGAGGTCGGGGTAGCATCGGCTTGGGTGTCTACTGGCTCTTGAGCGAAAACTTTGCGCCAACCCGGTTGGAGGATTTCTTTTCCGGTGGCTTTGAATTCTATTTCGCCAGCTTGGCCCAGTACGGTGGTTGTGGAGTATTGACAGTCGGGATGGAAGGCGGCGATGAAGCGTCGGGCAATAAGATCGAATACATGTTGTTCGGCATCGGATAGTGCACGGGGTATCACTCCGGTGGGTATGATGGCGTGATGATCGGTTACCTTTTGGTTGTTGAAGATTCGCTTCGGTTTGGGCAGCGGTTTTCCGCCGATGGCTTTAACATGCTCGGCATATGGGCTCACGCCGGAGAAGGTGGTTTTATAGAGTGCGTTCATTATCTGCGGGCATTTGGGTGGATGTCGTCGGTGAGGAATTGCGTATCGACACGGGGTAGGTGGTTATTTTCTTTTCGTAGAGCGATTGAACGAGGTTTAGGGCCATCTCGGCCGAGTAGCCGAATTTCCGGTTGCAGTCTACTTGCAGCGAAGTCAAGTCGTAGAGAGGTTTGGGTTGTTCGGTTGCTTTTTTCTTTGTCACGCTGCTGATTTGAAATGTTTTTCCTTCGATTTGTGTAAATGCCTGCTTACCTTCTTCTTCTGTAGCGAAGCGCCCTTTGGTTGCTGTGAATTGCGTATTGCGATAGATGGTTGCCAGCATCCAATAGGGTTCAGGTTTGAAATTGTCTATCTCTTTCTGTCGTTGAACGATGAGTGCTAATGTAGGCGTTTGCACTCTACCTATGGAGAGCACTTGTTTGTTGGTGGCATATTTTAGAGTATAAAGACGGGTGGCATTCATGCCTAGTAGCCAGTCGCCAATGGCTCGCGAGAGTCCGGCGAGATAGAGTGGTTCGTAGTGTTTTTGCTCTTTGAGCGTGGCGAATCCTTCGCGTATTGCTTCGTCAGTCATCGACGAAATCCAGAGTCGTTTTACGGGACATGTCACTCCGGCCTTTTGCATAACCCATCGTTGGATGAGTTCGCCTTCCTGTCCGGCGTCGCCACAGTTTATTATTTGGTCGGCCTCCTTATATAATTTCTCCACAATGGCGAATTGTCGGCGTATGCCGTCATTGTCAATCAGTTTTATTCCGAATCGTGGCGGAATCATCGGCAATGCGGCCAGGCTCCAGTGTTTCCAATTATCGGAGTAATCGCTGGGTTCTTTGAGTTCGCAAAGATGTCCGAAAGTCCATGTCACCTGGTATCCATTTCCTTCCATATATCCGTCGTGCGATGAGGTTGCACCTATTATTCGTGCTATGTCGCGTGCTACGCTTGGTTTCTCTGCTATGCAAACAATCATTTCTTTTTTCCGTGTAGACATGAAAAAACGCGTCATCCCGTTGATGGCGCGTTTTCGTTAATATTTCCGTTGGGGATGATTCTTTTCTATTGCATCACTCCTTCAACGTAGAGCCTTGTCATTTCGGTTACCGCATTGGTCCTCACAGTTATGCTTTTCTTGAAGTGTCCTGGAAATTTTCCGGCTCCGTTATAGCTTATTTCTATAGTTCCTTTTTGTCCGGGCGGGATGGGACGCTTGTCGTAGTTTGCGACTGTGCATCCGCAGCTTGCCACAACTTGATTTATCACTAGGGGAGCCTTGCCGACATTTGTGAAGGTGAATGTTGTTTTCTGTACCCCGTCTTTTTCGGCGAATGTGCCGAAGTTATGATTCGTTTTGTCGAACTTGATTTCAGCTTGGTTCTGTGCCATTACCGATGTCAATCCGAACACGAGCATCATCGTCATCAATAGTAGCTTTTTCATCGTTTTCATTATTGTTTTTTGTTCTAAGTTGCGGTTGCAAATGTAGTTAGATGTTCACAATTAAGCATATACATGTTTGCCTTTTCTTCCGCACAAGCTCGACGCAAGTATTATCAAAAGCTTGTAATTCAATCTAAGATTCGGCGAGCCAGCTGGGAGTAGACTACAGCCGACAAGCCGGCGGTTTCGGTGCGCAAACGACTTTGGCCGAGGGTTGCACTGATGAATCCGCAATCCATAGCTTGGTTTACTTCGTCGATTGAGAAATCGCCTTCAGGTCCGACGAGAATTGTTATGTCGGATTGGCTTTCTTGTGGTTTGGTTATCTCAGCGAATAAATCTGCACGTGGAATTTCATTGTAGCAATGGCAAATGAAACTCAACGAGGGATGAGCTCGGGCAATAAAGTCGTTGAAAGGAATCATCGGATTAACCTGGGGTTTCCATGGTTTGCGACTTTGCTTCATCGCCGAAACAACTATACGCTCGATACGCTCTGTGCGCATGGTGCGGCGTTCGGAGAACCGGCATTCGAGGAAGCTGATTTCATCAATACCGATTTCGACGGCTTTTTCGGCGAGCCATTCCATTCGTCCGGCATCCTTTGTGGGTGCTATTGCCAGATGGATTCTACCGTGCCAGGCGGGTTGTTGCGGAAGGGTTTCTGTGAGCCGATAGAAACAGTGCTTTGATGTTACGCTCTCGACTTCGGCACGATGGAATGAGCCTTGTCCGTCCATGAGAAAGATTTCATCGCCGGGTTTGATTCGCAGAACTCTGATGGCATGTGTAGCCTCTTCGGGCGGCAGTTGATTTTGCGATGCGGCATTGGGAGCGTAGAAAAATCGAGTTTCTTTCATTCTTTTTTTTCGCGTTTATTCATTTCGTCGCGAAGGAGTGAGGCAAGCTCATAGTTTTCCTCGGCAATTGCACGTTTGAGTGCATTACGTAGCATCTCGGCGCTTAGAGTGTTAAGAGGCAGCGGCATTCGCTCTTCATCGGCGATGACAGGAGTGCTTTGTCGGTTGAAAAGTTCTTCTTCCATGAACACATTCAGATGAGCTATGTGTGCAAGGAGAATAGCGTCGGAAGCACGCAGAGATGTTGTCGACAAATCGTATTTACGAACGAGTAGGGCATTGTATTGTCCGTCGAAGACATGGTCTAGCAGAATTTCGTAATACTGTGCAGTCATTTCCGGATTCACGCGGCACAACACCTCTGGCAATAGCTTTTCGGTTATTGGGGTTTGAGTTATTCGCAGGCCAATTTCATATCCAAAATGATGAGTGCTAACGATGGCTATCTGCCGTTTCTTGTCGATATCGGTTAGAACAAGGAGCAGCAATTTTTCACTGCCGACGATTTCGGTCATCCCTTTGAATATGAGTTGGACTTTGTTCATCTTTTAGATTTTCTTTGGGCGGAACACAATTGAGAAACAAACTGCAATCACGAGGGCATAGGCGGCGAAGATGTACCAGCATGCACTCCAGTTGCCGACTGTAAACGTATCGGCTCCGATGGTGAGCGGTTTGGTGTAATTATTGATTACGGTTTGGGCAGCGAGTGTTCCAACCGTTGCGCCAATTCCGTTGGTCATAAGCATGAATAATCCCTGGGCCGATGAGCGCAGCGAAGGGTCGGTGCTTTGGTCGACAAAGAGCGAGCCGGAGATATTGAAGAAATCGAATGCCACACCATAGACAATCATCGACAGGATGAAGAGCAGAACACCCGGGAAACCGGGATTGCCAAGACCGAACAGTCCAAAACGCAGCACCCAGGCGAACATTGCAATGAGCATTACATTCTTGATACCGTAGCGTTTCATAAAAAATGGAATGAGCAGAATGCAGCACGTCTAGCTCACCTGCGACAAACTAATGAGAATGTTGGCGTGCTGAACTCCGAACGCTTCCTTAAATACATCCTGTGCGCCGAAGCTGAACAAAAACGGATTTGCAAAACTGTTTGTAATCTGCAAGCTCACGCCCAGCAACATCGAGAACACAAAGAATATGGCCATCTTCTTTTGCTTGAAAAGCGCAAAGGCCCGTAATCCGAAAGCATCGACGAAGCTCTTCCTGTCGCCTCCGCTCGAAACGGGGCAACCGGGGAGCTTGAAAGTATAGAGAAACAGCAGCAAACTAACAACGCCCGACGTGATGAACTGATTCTGATTGCTCTGAAAACCCATAATGTCAACCAGCCACATGGTTGCTATAAAGCCGATAGTACCGAATACGCGTATCGACGGGAATGTTTTAACCGTGTCCATTCCGGCTTGTGTGAGTGCAGAATAGGCCACCGAGTTAGATAGCGCCAAAGTTGGCATGTAAAAGGCCACCGACATAGAATACAGTGCGAAAAGCGTAGTGAAATCAACCCCATCCGTTGCGTTTGCGCCATAAAAAGCGGTTGCAATCATAAACGCTCCGGCGGCCAGATGGCAAAGTCCAAGCATTCGTTGTGCTTGCACCCATCTGTCGGCCACGATGCCAATCAACGCCGGCATGAAGATAGAGACTACACCTTGCATAGAATAGAACAAGGCAATTTTGTCACCCATACCCAGATTTCCCAGGTATCTTCCCATGGAGGTTAGATAAGCCCCCCAAACTGCGAACTCCAAGAAGTTCATTAAAGCTAGTCTGAATTTCAGATTCATGTTTTTAAATGATTATTTCGCTGCGAAGTTACGGTTTTTTCTCGGCCGGCGCCTCCCAACACTTCCGGATGAGCCATTTTTTTCACTCTGTCGACAGGTTGAAACTCGTCTTTTATTATATACATCCTGATTCCCTGTCTGTCACAATGAACTGGTCTACGAAACATCCACCAATTCTTCGATTTCAGTTTTTTCCGCTTCGTCGAATTCCTGCTCCGACTGCTTTCCGGATATTTTTTCGGTCATTCTCTGCTTCTTTCCCATATCTACAACCTAAATCCGAGCATTGAACTAATACTTAATCAGTATTTCAAGTTCCTAGGAGCCTTCGATGACGAAATGTGCGCTTATCTCTTCAATAGACTCACAATAGATTATTTCGGTATTTTAATTTCATTATAGAAATACGTCAACCGCGATTTCGGCAAATGTAAATCTGTGAAGAAATACATCTGCCGAAACTCCGGCAATTGTATTTCCCAAAATAATTAAATCATCCGAAACTTCGGCAGATGTATTTCTTCACAGATTTACATTTGCCGAAATCGCGGTTAATGTATTTATTTTTGGAATAACAATAGTATAATATACGGCTCTATAGCTTAAATATAGAAATTAATATTCAGTATAAAAATACGGCTTATTTCCTCCGATTAACATACGGATGAACTCTGATTCTTGATTGATTCAAATAGGTATTACGTAAATTCATACTGAATCGACGTACTAGAAAAAGCGAAAATACGGATAGAAAGAAATCACGGGGCAAGTATGAGCCAGAGGAGGTTAGTTGATTGAGTAATCTACCTTTAGAAAAATCTAAAAAAACAGAAATCCTCGTTTCACGACTTGTCTTATAAGTCAAAATAATTTACTTTTGCGTTACTCCGATTCATTAGAGAATTGGAGCAAAACCAAAATACAATCAACAAAGAAAGGAACCTGTAAAATGAAAGAATCTAATCAACACGAGATCTATCAAGATCTAAGCCCAAACAAAAAGGAGAACGAACAATCCGATTCTCGCCAGAACATCATTAGCGGTGAATTTTGGTATAATTAAGTTGTTACACACCAACGGTCAATCCGTTTCCAATTTAGGGGGGAGCAAATGCAAAAAGGAAGAAGCATTTGCTCCCCTTTTTTAACGTGAATTCGGTTTAATAGAGACTCTCGCTCGGGCATTAGCACGCATGTAGGGACAGCCCCAGTGTCTGTCGGCACCCGGACGACAGGACGAAGTATGTTTTGAGAGATGAGATAGAGAGAAACACTTTCCCAATGGTCAGAGAATAGGAAAGCTACGAACAAGAGGTCCAACGGAAGTTGGGATGTTGAGGATAATGGTGTCGCCCGAGTGGTAGTTGCTGAGAGGCAGACTTAAATAGATGCGTGAGGTGTAGTGAGCGGGTATACCGTTACGGTTGTGGAAAAAGCGTAGTTTGTGGGTCGAAATATTGCCGGAATGGTGAATGGTGGTATCAATGGCAATACCAAGGATGTGCTTTTGCTTTTCATTGGCTTTAGCTCCTGTCTTGAGGGCAATGCGAGATTGAGATATTTTCGATTCTTGCTTATCCATGCGCTTTGTAAGGTCACGGGGTCGGCAAAGCGGGCTAAATCGGTTTTCATGGTGGGGCGAACAACTGGGATATAATTTATAGCCAGCGGCGTAACAGTGCGTAAGGCGGTTTTTCGGTAATAAAGCAGTGCACGATAGGTTGAATCAGCTGTTTGAGCCCAATTGGCTTTAATTGAAGGGTCGAGAAGAAGGGTATCACTATCATCGGTTATGGCTTTAGTGAATATGGTTGGGGCTGCGGTTCGGATTTCTACGAAATCGGTTCGAAGATAAGAAAGAGGTGAGTCACCTGTTTCGTAGAAATCGGTTGTGCAGGCCGAAAGCAAAAGCACAAAAACAATAGCGAGGATTTTATTCATGCGCTTTGAGGTAGTTTATGGCTATGTTGGCATACATGGTGAGGATTCGTTCGCGCAGATAGGGTTCGTCCTTGTTGGAAAGGTCTATTCGTGCGATTTGCCTGTCGATGTATTGCTCAAAGGCTTCGAGCTGTTGTGTGGTGTAGCACGAGGCGTGTTCGGAAGTTCCGTTAAGAAGGTCGAGGGCAGCATAGTTGTTGGGATATAGCCTGTAGCGGGCATGAATCTCACGGTCAATATGGACGGCAATATGCTTGTAGAGCTCGGTTTTGGACATGGTAACTGGCAAACTGGCAAGATAGTTGTCGATGCAGGGGGCTGCTTGATAGTGCACATGCCCTTTACGTCCCATCATTCCGGTTCGCATACTGAGAATGTCGTCCTCGGCGCTCTTTTTGAACTGTGGATTATCGCGTCGCTGCTGAAATTCTTTTGCTTTGAGAAAGTCGCAAGGGTCGTATTCGTATGATATGGCCACAGGCACTAGGTGTAGTTGCATAAGCCGCTGGGTTGGGGTTCCGTCGCCTGCCATAGCCATCATTTTAAGCACGCCTTCGGCAGTCCGGTCGTCGGAATCCTTAGCTCTCCCTTCGCGCTGTGCAATCCATATATTTTCGTTCTTCTGGGCGATGGCGAAATGCATGTATTCCGAAAGTATGCGACTTGCTTCAAGGAGTTGGCGCATGGGGAGTGAACGTTGTACGATGAAACTTTTGTTTAGTCTCACAAGGTCTTTCACCCACGGGCGGGTGAGGAGATTGTCTCCGATTGCAATTTCGCATGTTGTTTGGAATCCGGCATCAATGAGGAGCACGTCCAATAGCCCGGGGTCGAGAACAATATCACGGTGGTTACTAATGAAAGTATATCTTTTTTCAATGTCAAGATGACCGGCGTCAAGAGTAAATCCATCGCTTATTTCAGCCATTATTTTCTTGATGAACTTGTAGGCGAAAGCCTTTTGGAAGTCGAGTAGCGTGGGACATAGGTGCATCTGTTCACGCAGGGTTTCGAGTGGGATACCGGGATAGAGATAGGCCAGCACTTGCTGGAATTGAGGGTCGGCAAGGAGTCTATCGTAAGCCTGCGGAAGTTCTTCTGGGTTGAATGGCCTGATGGCGTTGAATTTTTCAGGAATTGTCATTGGTCAAAATTGATTTTCAACAATATCGGTAAGCACATCTTTTATTTCGAGTCCTGCGGCTCGCACCTGCTGCGGAATGAAACTGGTGAGGGTCATTCCCGGGGTAGTGTTTATTTCAAGCATGTTGATAACATCGTCTCCTTGTCGGTTTTTCGATATGATGTAGTCGATTCGAATTATTCCGTTGGCGTGGAGAATATCGTATATCCTGCTTGTTTCTTCGGCCACGCGGGCTGCAGTTTCCGAGGATATTCTGGCAGGGGTTATTTCTTGAACCTGACCGTTGTACTTGGCGTTATAGTCGAAAAACTCGTTGGATGTAACTACTTCGGTGGCTGGGAAGACAACTGATTTATCCTTTGTTTTATAAACTCCCTGCGATATTTCAACGCCATCGATGAAGCTTTCAATCATCGCCTCGTTGCTTTCCATGAAGGCTACTCGGAGAGCAGGAGCAAGCTGGTCGGCGTTCTTCACCTTCGACACTCCGAAACTACTACCATCGGCCGATGGTTTGACGAAACACGGCATTCCTATGCGTTCAGCTATAGCCTTTTCATCGTAGGTTTCACCGCGTCGCAAAAGAATACTATCAGCCACATTAACGCCGAATCCGCGAAGGTAGTTATTGAGCACATATTTATCGAACGTCATGGCTTCTACAAGCACGCCGCTGGTAGAATATGGTAGATGGATCAGCTCGAAATAGCCTTGAAGGACTCCATTCTCACCGGGCTGTCCGTGAATTGTAATATAGGCGTAGTCGAAAATTACAGCCTTACCGTTTTTCATGAATGAGAAATCTTTCCGGTCTATCGGAGCCGTATCTCCATTATCAAAGTTCACATGCCAATCGGTTCCTTTCACGTCGACAATGTAAACGTCGTAACGTTCTTTGTCGAAGAACGAGTATAGGCCTTGGGCAGAACGTAGAGACACATCGTGCTCTGATGAGTCGCCACCACATACGATGGCAATTGTTCGTTTCATATTTTCCATTTGTTTGTTATTTTTCTTTTTGTGCTGAACCGTAGATGTAGGTACGCCATTTCTGGACTATTGTGGCCAGATCTTCCGGCAGTTCGCTTGTAAAATTCATCTGTTCGCCGGTTCGCGGATGTCTGAAACCCAGGGTTTGAGCGTGTAAAGCCTGGCGGTTACAAATGCTAAAGCAGTTGAAAATGAAAGTTCTATAGGAATTAGACCGTATTCCGCGAAGAATGGCTGTTCCACCATATCGTTCGTCACCAAAGAGAGGATGCCCTATGTGCTTCATGTGAGCTCTGATTTGATGGGTTCGGCCGGTTTCGAGAACGCATTCCAATAGGGTAGTATATCCGAATCGCTCAACGACTCGATAGTGAGTCACAGCTGGTTTACCCTGCTCGTCACCCGCTGGATAAACTTTCATACGAAGTCGGTCTGTTGGGTCGCGAGCTATGTTTCCCTCAATTCGTCCATCGTCTTCTGTGAAATTTCCCCACACGAGTGCCTTATACTTGCGACTGGTAGTTTTATTGAAAAATTGCTTGCCCAAAGAAGTTTTGGCGTCGGGCGTTTTGGCTATAACGAGCAGTCCAGTTGTATTCTTGTCGATGCGGTGCACCAGCCCTACATCCGGGTCGTTGGGGTTAAATGATTCCAGATCTTTCAGATGCCATGCAATCGCGTTGATTAGCGTTCCATGGAAATTCCCGGCACCGGGATGCACTACCATACCAGCGTGCTTATTCACAACGAGCAAATCGGCGTCTTCATATACGATTTCAAGAGGTATTTCTTCGGCTTCAATTGTGCTATCGTACTGTGGACGATTGAGCATGAGGGTTATTATATCGTTCGGCCTGACCTTATAATTGCTCTTAACTGGCACCCCGTTCACGTGAATCGCCCCAGCTCGGCAGCCTTCTGAATACGGTTGCGACTGGAATGCTGCATCCGCTCGAAAAGATACTTATCTATACGCGTTGCGTCTTGGCCTTTATCAACCAAGACGCGAAAGTGTTCGTAAAGTTTATTGTCTGCGGAATCCTCCTCGAATAAAAAAGAATCGTAAGGAACATTCTCTTCCAGAAGTTCGTCTTCCTCCGGCCTCATCATTCTGTTGGTTTATTACTCGATGGGTCGGGGGGAAGTGCGTTTTGCGACTTCGGAGTTGAAGGACCGTCCTGTGAAGACGGTTTATTAGGCGTTATTTCATTACCGTTTTCATCGACAGGAACTTCCACCATTTCATATTCGTCTTCATAAATGGGTTCTTCTACTTCCTCCTCTTCATATTCTAATCCCTTGGAGGTATTTGTCATAGCCGGGTCGCTTACAGAGCGTGTTCCGTCGCCCACCTGGAGAACAACCACTGCTTCGGTGGAAATCCGGTCACCAGCCTGTACATGTTTACCATTCACGATTATTCCATATATCCAATCTTTCTCGCCTGGAATATATTCGGGTTCACCAACCTTAAAGCCCATAGACGAAAGACGTGCCTGCGCCTCACGGAGCGAGCTATTATCAATCAAATCAGGCATTGGCAGAGTTGGTGGACTGGCAGAGTTTATCGTCACGTAGATGACATGCGTAGATTTCACACGTTTTTCTCCAGCAGGCGATTGTTCAAGAATACAATCGGGTGGTAAATTCTTCACATATCCCGTATCGGTCACTTGAATTGTTAACCCCACTCTATTCATTATTTTCGTTGCTTCACCGAACGACTTATGAATAACATTAGGCACGACAATGGATTCGCCATGATGAGTGTAGATATCAATGCCGTATCTCACTCCGAGCGACAATAAAATAATTAGAATGCTCCCTGCCAGGACATTTCCCCATATGTATGTGCTAAAAAATTTAGGTAAGAATTCTTTTGAGGTCATCTGATTAACAACGCTGTTTCGTGTGCTCGCAAAAGTAGATAAAAAAAACGGAAAGCAGCAAAGTGCAACTCTACCTCTTCCCGTTTATGTTCCTAGCCGATAGGAGTAATTATTTTCCGTGATGCTCGTCGGACACAGTTAACTTTTTACGACCTTTGGCACGACGCGCAGCCAATACTCTGCGACCGTTCTTAGTAGCCATTCTTTCACGAAAACCGTGCTTGTTCACGCGACGACGATTGTGCGGCTGAAATGTTCTTTTCATTTTTATTTAAACGATTATTTTGTTATTATTTTTCTTTCAAGAATTGCGGCGATTAGATGATTAAAGACCCATCTAATCGCCGTTTGCAAAAGTACCCATTCTTTTTAAACCTGCCAAAGGTTCAATGATTTTTGCACCTGTACCAATGCCATCCTTGGAATTTAGTTACCTTTGCCGCACAAAGAGAACTGTGAAACGAACAGAAAATAACAAACCTATTATTATAGCAGAATATGATTAATTCGCAAGAAATCAAGATTGGTACATGCATACGTCTTGACGGAAAGATTTGGACTTGTATAGATTTTCAGCACAGAAAGCCTGGAAAAGGAAACACCGTAATGAATACCAAACTGAAGAACGTTGCAGACGGACGAGTTTTGGAACGTACTTTTCAGGTTGGATTTAAGTTGGAAGATGTTCGCGTTGAGCGCCGTCCCTACCAATATCTATACCAGGACGCAACCGGTTACATCTTCATGAATCAGGAAACATTCGAGCAGATTCCTATTCCCGAACATCAGGTAACAGGGTTCGAATACATGAAAGAAGGCGATGTGGTTGAAGTTGTAACCGACACTTCAGACGGCACGATTCTTTCAGCCGAAATGCCCGTGAAAACAACACTCAAAATAACCCACAGCGAACCAGGCGTGAAAGGCAATACTGCAACAAATGCCACAAAGCTGCAACCCTCGAGTCGGGTGCAGTTGTTAGAGTCCCGCTGTTCATCAACGAGGGCGAAACAATTCAAATCGACACACGCGACGGTAGCTATCTCGGTCGCGTGAATGCATAATTATCATCAATAAGGTTTCAAGGAAGGGTAAAAAGAGAGCTGTCATGGCTTATTCTTTTTACCCTTCCTCTATTTTCAACTCATTATAAAATGAAATACAGCTTCATCGTTCCGGTATTCAATCGGCCCGACGAGGTCGACGAACTCCTCGAAAGTCTTCTTCACCAAGAGAAGAACGATTTCGAAGTGATAATCGTGGAAGACGGCTCGAAGATTCCCTGCAAAGACGTTTGCGACAAATATGCCGACCGCCTTCCACTCCAATATTTTTTCAAAGAAAACTCCGGACCCGGACAAAGTCGAAACTACGGTGCCGAGCGAGCAAAAGGCGAATATCTCATCGTACTAGACTCCGACGTAGTGCTTCCAAAAGGCTATCTTACAGCTGTCGACGAAGAACTAGCCCGTGAACCGGCCGACGCATTCGGAGGTCCCGACAGCGCCCACGAGTCGTTCACCCCAACCCAGAAAGCCATATCCTACTCCATGACGTCCTTCTTCACCACAGGCGGCATAAGAGGCGGAAAGAAAAAGCTCGACAAATTCTATCCGCGCTCATTCAACATGGGAATCAAGGCCGACCTATACGCACAACTCGGAGGATTCTCAAAAATGCGATTCGGCGAAGACATAGACTTCTCAATACGCATATTCAAAGCCGAGAAACGATGCCGGCTCTTCCCCAAAGCATGGGTTTGGCACAAGCGACGCACTGACTTCCGGAAATTCTGGCGACAAGTCTACAACTCCGGAATTGCCCGTGTGAATCTCTACAAAAAATATCCCGAGAGCCTCAAACTCGTCCACCTCCTCCCCGCCGCATTCACCATCGGCCTATCCATGCTCGCCCTAACCCTTATAGCCGGCTTAATTCAGATACCCCTAAGCCCCTCAACCGGCCTTATCATAACCCTCTCCGCACTATCGCCCGCCCTAATCTACTCCACCCTGATTCTCATTGACTCCACCATCCAAAATCGCAGTCTCCGAATAGGTGCGCTCAGCATTCTGGCCGCTTTCACCCAACTTCTAGGTTACGGATGCGGATTCATAAACGCATGGTGCAAAAGAATTCTTGCCGGAAAAGAAGAATTCGCAGCCTATGAAAAAACATTCTATAAATAGCCTCCACTTATGAACCCGCAAACTAACAAACTAACCATCAACCAATGGGCTGAAGACGACCGCCCGCGTGAAAAGCTACACCGCCTAGGTCCAACAGCCCTAAGCAACGCCGAACTCCTGGCCATACTCATTGGCTCCGGAACAACCGACGAAAGCGCAGTTGCCCTAATGCAACGAGTCTTGAATGACTGCAACAACAACCTCAACACACTCGGTAAACTCACCATTCAGCAACTAACCACCTACAAAGGCATCGGCCCAGCCAAAGCAATAACCATCCTTGCTGCCTGCGAAATTGGCAAGCGGCGCCAAGCAACCCAGCCCCAAGAACGCCCCGAACTCAACTCGGCCACCCGAATATACAACCACATGCACCCCATCATGCAAGACCTCGACGTCGAAGAAGCCTGGCTCTACTCATGAATCAACGCCACCGCCTCATCGACGCTATCCCCCTATCGCGTGGAGGAATATCTGGCACTGCCGTCGACATCCGCCTCGTAGTGAAAGAAGCCCTATTGAAAAATGCAACCGTCGTGGCAATATGTCACAACCACCCAAGCGGCAATCCTTTTCCGAGCGCGTCCGACGACAAACTAACCCAAGACGTCAAGAAAGCATGCAATTACATGAATCTCCACTTAGCCGACCACGTCATCGTAACCGATGGCGAATACTATTCCTATCTCGAAGAAGGTAGATTATAACCGCCTGCTTCATTCCCATCCCATCTTACACTGACGCTCTCGAATGAATCCCCCAATTCTGTACCAGGATTGGCGTCGGCATCAGTAAAAATCGTTTTAAACTAACGAAACTATCAATGCGCATACTAAAAAAATATTATTACTATAAACATATATCATGCTAATACTTAAAATAAAATTCTAGCATAAGCATTAATAATGCTATAACTAATAATATATTTATATTACTGGCATTGACAATGCCTAAACTATAATTCTATTTTAAGCGTCCGCATTGACAATGCCTTAACTTATATTTTATATTAAACGCCGGCATTAATAATGCCTTAACTATAATTTGATTTTAAGCATCCACATTGACAATGCCTTAACTTATATTTTATATTAAATGCCGGCATTAATAATGCCTTAACTATAATTTGATTTTAAGCGTACGCATTGACAATATCTTAACTATAATTTGATTTTAAGCATCCGCATTGACAATGCCTCAACCTATATTTTATTTTAAGTAATAGTATCGATATAGGCGATTGCACCGTCCCGACATGACATGACAAACACTTGGCTACTAGTTAAACTTGGAGTACTTTTGCAGCAACATCAAAATATTCACATTTATGACAACTCCAATTATCGGATTCATCGCACTTATAGTTATAGCCCTGATTGGATGGGGCGTGGCTGAAATGAAAAACAGAACCATAACCTTTGTTCACTCCGAAGATGAAGCTGAAGGCGAAAAAGAAATGCAAGAAGCTTATGAGGAGAATGGCTCGAAGGAACTCAGCTTACACGACCTTCTGGAAAGAAATTATACAAAAGGCTATAAATCTGTTTAAATGCGGCCGGCCAACCGGTGCAACTAACATAAAAATCCCTCTCCATTGAGCAGTAATGGAGAGGGATTTTTATGTATCCATGTGGATACTAAAAAACGGCAGCTTCGTGATGAAGCTGCCGTTCATAATATCAATAACTATTCTTATCTAACAATCTCTTTTATCGTCTTTCCGTTCGAGAGCTTCACAATGTTCAAGCCTCTCACGGGAGCAGTTAATAGCTGTCCGCCTGCTGTGTAACGAGCCACAACTGTTTCGTTACCGGCGTTGATGTCGTTGATGCCGTTGGAGGCTTTACGAATAAAGTGTACATGCACTTTAGGACCGTCAACCATGGCTCCATCTTTCTCTACTCGAATCTGAATCGTAGCTGTCCAGTCGCCGTATGCCTGTTTGAACACTCCCTCATCGTAATCCATATAGCCGGGAATCCATTCTGTCTGTGAACTGGCAACTATTGAACCTTTAAATAATCCGGATTCGGTTGTGAAAGTTTTGGGGCTTTCGGCTATGGAGCAGTTGCTTGGAAAGCAGGCTTTGAATGAGCTGCCTGATGGTAGCGAAGTTACGTCTACATTTAGACAAGCCTTTATAGCGCTTGTTGTGGTGTTTCGTACGAAGAGTCCTGTTGACATCTCTTCTTCTTTGGTATCTTCGTCTACAATTTTCACCTTATCTACTACTATGGTTGTTCCGTCGGCAACGATATTTCCCGAAGCATCTTCAAATCGAAGACGATTGTCTTGTGCGAAAGCTCCTAGTCCTGCGATGAGGGCTAAAGCAATAGTAAATGTTCTCTTCATTGTTGTATTATCCTTTTGTTAATGTTAATGTTTTAAATGATTGACTTGCGAACTACTTGGAGTACGCCGCCACCATCGTTATATATAAATGCCACTATGGCCACTTTGTCTGCGTTCCATTTCTCAGATATATCAGTTGTGAACGACTGCTTAACGGTTTCTCCTTCTTTTACGGAGATGTCTGTTCCCCATGTGCCGTTAACTGCTGCTCGGAGAACATTGTTCTGAACGTAGTCTGGTTTGACGGTTCCGTCGGGCATGTCTTGGCGACATTTGATTCCATCTTCAACAATCCAAAGTTGAAGCTTTCCTGCTACATTTTCCACGCCTGAAGCATCTACGTCGACAGTTGCTTTGCGAGTAGTGTTGTCATAACTGATGGAGAGCTTTATTCCGACCGGGGCCGTACGCTGGAGTTCGGTATTAACAGCTCCTGCCCATGAGGGATAGTTGAGGATTCCACCGCGACGGTCGACCATACCGGTTGGTTCGACAGATACGCCGAATGCTTTGTAATACTCGTCGCCCAACTTGGTTCGCAGACCTATAATGTTGCGTATCGGGAATATTGCAAGCGGTCCTGAATGTATGGCAACGGCAATTACGTTATTGGCTCCGTATTGTGCTTGTAGCTTTTCGATTTCTTCGTGTGCCTTAGGACAGTTGGGACACTTCTGTCCGGTGAAGTCTTCGATAAGTACGGCGCGTCCAATGGGTTTCGGTTTAACGTAGATGTATCTGTTGTCCTCGTTCACCATATCGCACGAAGCGAACACAATAGCGACAAGGACTAATATTAAGGGAAATATTTTTTTCATCGTCTAGAAATTATAGTTGTAAGACAGTGTGAAGCCTTTGCTTGCCGGCACATAGCGGCAAACTCCGCCTGAGCAGTTGAATCCGGCGCGTGTACGACCATAGCCCAACTGAAGGCGATGAGCTCCGGCGTTGAATGTAACGAAGCCTTGGTAGTAGTGCAACTTGGTATCGCCCGAGTTGTATTCATCAGAGACGGTAAACATCCAATGTGGAACTATCGAAAGCTCAAGCAAACCGAACATCCAGTTACCCTGGTCGCCTTTTGTTGCAAGATATTGAGCTTCTCCGCGTAGGGTCATCTTCGGTGAGATAGTGTAGCGTCCGTCGGCTATGAATATGTCGGAATGCACCATTCCTCCATGTCCTTCGACAATGGTTTTATTATAGAACTGATTCATATACATCAGGGATAGCTTGAAGCTTTTGGTGAGGCGGCGCTCCAGCTGAATGTTTATATCCTGATAGTAGGTTTGGTCGCCCCATTTAAAGAAAGCCGAGCCGTAGCCCTTTGTTCCGAGGGCGGTTGTACCATTTACGGAACCGGTAAGATTCGGTGTGCGGTCGATTGCGTGCACATGCGAGAAGTTCACTTTGAGATTCATTCCGTAGCGTCCACCTATGGCTGTACGACGTTTGAAGTTGTAGCCAAACTGTGCCTGATAGGCCCACTCGCCATCTGGATGTGTTGCGTAGGGATAGAGGGCTGCAAGTGCATAGGTTTGGTCTTCTGTAAACGCGGGCAGATGGTTGATGAACGAAGAAGTACCGGTCATTGTGCGGCGACTGCGGAACGAGAAATTGTCAGAGCGCTTGGCTTGCACAAGGAAACTTAGCCCCTTCTTTGAATAGGAGGCTGAAAGCATTGCTACGTTTCCGTTACGATATATGTAGCCGTTGTCGAATGACGGGTCTTGCGTTTTATGTGCATATTCGGCTAAGACGTTGAACCCACCTTTTTGAATCTGCAAACGTGCGTCGAAAGCATTCACGTTCTGGGGCAAGTTGAGCTTATGAGTTGCATCGGCGAATATTTGGTCGTTTTCATCGTCTTCGTATTTATTTACGAACGAGCCACCTAGCATTATTCGTGTGTCAGATTCTTGGAGACGTTTAAACCATTCGTCCAGATTCAGTTCCAGGTCGGTTCCCGAAATCCACGACGGACTGTGTCCCCAATAGCGTCGTTGTTCACCGGTGAGGGCTTTGAATCGGATACCTTGTAGGGTTTATAGACAAAGCGAACTCCGAGGAGCGAGTTATCTATTCCGAGGCTACGTTCTTCGTAGTTGCGGAGGATAAATCCGGAGCCGAACTGATCGTAGAAGTTACCGGCCGTGATTTCCAATTTTTCGAACTTTCCTTTTATGTAGAAATAGGGTACTCCCCATCCTTTGAAATCTTTTTCAAATCCGGGGAGTGGATGTTTCAGGAATTCGAATCGCAATCCGGCGTCGATATTCTTGCTCATCAGGTTCAGGTCGGCGTAAGTATTGGTTAGTGCCCAGTCGTCGTATTTGGGCGACCCAATCTTTGTGTCTTCCTGGGGAATGAGCACGTCGCTTTGAATGCTTCCGCTTAGGGTGACTTTATTGTTGTCGGTTTCTTCTTGTGCATAGATGGCGGTACTTAACGTGAGCACCGCCATCAAACTAAAAAGTTTTTTATTCATAGAAGGTTCAAGCTTGGTTTACTTCTTCACGAGTTCCCGAACCTTTTCAATCAGTTCGTTCTCCGCTCCCTCTGTGTAGCCGTTGTGTTTATAGACGATATTTCCAGAGCCGTCCACAATGATTACATAGGGAATCATCTGAATTCCGAGTGCACGTTTGAAGTCGCTATTCGGGTCGAGTAGCACATCGTATGTCCATCCGTATTCGTCGACCATCGGCTTAACTTTGTTGATGTTTTGTGCCTGGTCGATGGACACGGCATAGATTTTTACGCCTGTTTCTTCCTGCCAGTCGGCGTAGACTTCGTTTATGGCTTTGAGTTCGCGATTACAAGGCTTGCACCAAGTTGCAAAGAAGTCGATGATGAATGGTTTTCCGTTATTCGAGAGTGTGTCTGTACGCACGGTTTTACCGTTCATGTCTTTCAACGTAACTGATGGCAGCTGAGCGTTCGCAGTCAGCACAACTCCGAAGAGCATAACCATGAGGCTTAAAAATGTTTTTCTCATAATCTTGGTTTGGTTTGTTAGATAGGTCGCAAAGGTAAATTCTTTTTTCTTCCCTTGCAAAATTCTCAGTTTCATACATAAGTTCAGGATAAAAGGCTTAGTACGGCTGTGTTCCGGCGTTTAAAATAAGGCTGGAGTTCCCGGAACGCAGCGTTTCGACCATTACATACAGAATGTTATTCGGCTTTTGTCTCAGGTTCGCCTAGTTTCATATTACATGAAGGGCATACAGCGACCAGATGAACAGAGCAACGATGACTATCGACACAATTATGCGAACAATGCAGCTCGTTACTTTCTTCATAATGACTATGCCGGTGAGGACGACAATGATGAGGGGAATGATGTATTCCATAATACTGTTTTTTCTACTTGAATAATCTTCTGAACTGTGCCGGAATGGGAGTCTCGAACTCCATTCGACTATGGTTTATAGGATGATTGAAACAGAGCACATAAGCGTGCAAACAGAGCCTACCGATAGGGTCGTGACCGTTGCCATATTTCATGTCGCCGCAAACAGGATGTCCCATGTCGGCTGCGTGGACTCTTATTTGGTTCTTACGACCGGTTTCAAGACAGAACTCTACAAGCGACTGGTCGATGGTGCGGTTGAGCACACGATAATGCGTGACGGCGTATTTACCTCCATTATCAACAGGCGAGCTGAAGGTGAAATATGATTTAGTGTCTTTGAGCCAATTGGCTATCGTTCCGTCCGAGGTTTCCATTTCGCCACTCAACACGGCAATATATCTACGATCGTAGACAATGTTGTGCCAATCATGCTCTAGGATTTGTTCGGTTTGAATATCCTTTGCATAAATCATGAGCCCGGAGGTATCGCGATCGAGGCGGTGCACCACGTGAGCCGTGCAGCGCTGGCGGGTTCGTCGGAAGTAGTCGTCGAGCACGCTTTTCACGTTGAGCGACGAATGTCCGGCGGCCATCGAAAGCACTCCTGACTGTTTTTCAATAACCACCAGGAAGCTGTCCTCATAGACCAATCTGATGTACCGACTTCTGAACTGATCGTTTTGCTTGCTTTTGCTAATCGAAACTTTGTCGCCCACATTGAGTTGGTAATCAAACTGTGTCACCACTCGTTTGTTCACCTTAATGCCTCGGTTTCTTAGGATTGATTTAATCTTGTTACGGCTTTCTTGCGAGTTACGGATGAGCCATTCGAGCAACGGAGCGTTCTCGGTCACCTCGAGATGTTTATATCTGTCGCTGTCTGATGGATATAGATTTTTTCTCATTGCAAGGCCGTTCAATTAGAAACTGTATTGAAAACCGATTGACGATAGTTCCTTGAACTGCCAATAGGCGTGATGCAGGTCGCGAGCTACACCGTCGTCGAATCGTGGATAGATGAAAAGCTGTGCGCTGATGTATTTATTAAAGGTGAGAACAAAGGTATTCTCCCACTCCAGTTCGGAGCGACGGAAAGTGGTGTAACCGTATAGACGGGTTTTCCATTTTACGGCGTCGCTGAATTTCCATTCAAGGTCGACGGTAAACTCCGAACCGAAATCGTGCTTGAAATGGCCTTCGCTGATTCCGATTCGCTTGGCGATGTCGCGAAATTGACTGTATTTCATGTTATAGGCCAACGGGGCTATGTGGAAATTCCCTTTGAGCTTGTGTGATATCCAGTCGACGGCATAGTCCATACCGAGCGAAACGTTTATGTTTAGCGGGGCCAGGAAGTGGGCGTATAGCGTCGGGTCGTTCGATTTATAAGAATGTGTGAATTGCGTGTAGCCAATGAATTGCACCGTGTAGTACCATTTCTTATCGGCCTGCAAACCAAATTTCGAGGTTAGTCGCAGCAGGTCTTCCGTGCTTTTATAGCTGTGCAGCGAGTCTGAACGGCTGCTTTGGAGACCGTATTTCATTTCCAGCCTGTTCTCCCACTTGAGTTTCTGCTTGTTGTTGTAGTTGGCTTCCATGAGGAGCGCGGCCAGGGCCGAATAATTACTTTCACCGCCTTTATACCAGTTGCCCGACACGTAGTTTTGGAATATCTGCAATGAATAGTCGCCTCGATAGCTCCAGAAATTGGGCTTCATAATCATCACAGCTATGGGGGCGACCTCGGATTCCAACGGGACTGGGGCTAAACGGTCGACCAATTCAACTTCGTGACGTATGGGGCGCCGAACATCGACCCTATTCGACTGCTGTTTACGCAAGTCGGCCTCCGTGGTTTCAACCCATTCTGGATGCCGCAGATACATATGCAGAAGAGTTTTTCCAATCGTGTTCGTCGTATCGAGTTGAAACGCTCCGCTTATCACATCGTTGTAATAAGTTAGCGGCATGAACAGTCGTTTTATTCTCAAATCACTTTCCGCACTGACGGTTCTTTGGGTTTTCAGGCTATCGCGAACTGTCTCGAGCGAGTCAATGTAGTTTCTTACAAGCGATTCGTTCTCCCGAACGTATTCCTTAGAGCGCATGCCCTGTCGCACTGTTTGTTGGGCGATGGCACCGACGGAAAGAAGCGCCAGGACTGCCGTAAACAATAGTTTCTTATTCATTCCTTACCTTGAAATTTGACGGCTGCAAACTTAAAACTTAAATTCTAGAACTCGAGTATCAGGGCGGCGCGGGGAGCGAGCGTAAGATTGTCTGCAAGACTAACAGAGTCGCCGGTAATTACGTTTCGGGCGATGGTGTGATGACCGATAACTTCGGCATAACGCTGCACGCTGAAGACGGCTGATGAACGTTTGCCGTTGAGAATCGTAAGCACCGTGCGACCGTCGAGCTGACGGGCCAGGACATAGATGCCGTTATGGGGAATGAAGTGGATTTGTTTGCCACGGATTATGGTTTGGTTGTTCTGTCGCCAGTGAAGCAGCTTGCTCGTCCAGTCGAAGAAGGTGTTCTCGGCTGGCGTGCGCCCCTTGCGAGTGAATTTATCGACGCCGTCGCCCGGGAATCCGCCGGGGAAGTCGCGCCTCACATTACCGTCGGTTATTTCTTTAGTTCCGTTCATGAGAATCTCGGTGCCATAGTAGAGTTGTGGCGTACGATTCATTGTGAGCAGCAGTGCATAGGCTTGTTTCAGGGCGGCCGTATCGCTACCGTTTTCAAGGAAGCGGTCGGTGTCGTGGTTTTCGATGAAGGCCATAACACTTGATGGGTCGGTGTATAGATAGTCGTAGCACAATACGTTGTAGATTCTATTGAGTCCTTTCCACCAGAGGTCGGTATCCTCGTTCTTGGCCTGCGAGAGGCGGTCGAAGGTAGCGAAATCCATCACGCTTTTGAGGTGACTGTTTCGGTTTGAGAGTCGGCTTCCTCTTTGCCATGCGGCGGTATAGGCGGGTTCGGTCACCCAGGTTTCGCCCACGGTGTTGAAGTTAGGGTATTCTTTTTCGAGTGTTTCCATCCACTGTGCCATTGCTTCGCGGTCGGCATAGGGGTATGTATCCATGCGAATACCGTCTATGCCAACGGTTTCAATCCACCACTGGGAGTTCTGGATGAGATATTTCATTACGTGCGGATTGCGTTGGTTGAGGTCGGGCATCGACGACACGAACCATCCGTCGACTGTTTCCGAGAGGTCTATCTTACTGGCATACGGGTCGGTTACCGGCGTGAGTTTATAGCTTGTTTGTAGACCGTAGCCCGGATTGTTGAACCAGTTGGCCGACGGTACGTCCTTGTTCCATGGATGCTGCTCGCCGCAGTGGTTGAAAATCATGTCCATCACCACCTTCAAACCGCGTTTATGACAGGATTCTACGAGTGTTTTATATTCTTCGTTTGTTCCTAATCTGGGGTCAACTCTGTAGTAGTCGGTTGTGGCATATCCATGGTATGTGCTATGCTTTGCGTTTTCGGCCGGACTATTGTTTTCGAGCACGGGTGTTAGCCAAAGGGCGGTTACGCCGAGGTTATCGAAGTAGTCAAGGTGTTGCATTATGCCGGCCAGGTCGCCTCCGTGCCTGAGGCTCGGTTCGTTTCGGTTGCAGAGCTGGTCGTTCATTCCTTTGACAACATCGTTTGCCGGATTGCCATTTGCAAACCTGTCGGGCATCAGCATATAAAGCACGTCGGCGTTGGTGAATCCCATCCTCTCGGAGCCGGGCATATCGCGCTCGCGCAGTTGATATTTCATGCTGAACTTCCGGCCTCGGTTGTTGAAATTGAGGGTTACGTAGCCTGCCCGAGCACCTCCGAGGTCGAGATAAACGAGCAGGTAGTTGGGCGAATCGAGCCGCACGATGGAGTCTATCTTCACGCCGGGATAATCGGTGGTTACGTCGGCGGTTTTTATCCCCGGGCCATAAACCATAAGCTGTAACGACGGGTTCTTCATACCGGCATACCAATATGTCGGGTCTATCCTTTTTACAGGATTCGCGCTCGGCTTTCCGCCTTTGGCCATGCCGGCAAGCGATGTTGCGAGCAGCACGATGGCGATGAGGTGTTTTGCTTTCATTGTTGTTGTTATTTTATAGTTATCGATACGATGAACGTTTCGCCAAAGGGCGAAGAGCTAAATCCAACGGCAGGAGCGTTTCGCCAAAGGGCGACGAGCTGAATCCAACGGCAGGAACGTTTCGCCAAAGGGCGAAGAGCAGAATCCAACGGCGGGAGCGCTTCGCCAAAGGGCGACGAGCTAAATCCAACGGCGGCAGCGTTTCGCCAAAAGGCGACGAGACAAATCCAACGATTAATCGTGAAGAATAAGGCTGATTGCGAATCGACCATCACATCGCCACCCTCCATTTCTCCGAGGCCCGATTCGTTTACCTCTCCGTTGGCGCAAACGATGGTGTACTTGCCGCGGGGAATTGTGACGGTGCGAAGCTCGGTGCTGCCATTAAGAATAACATAAATATTTTTCCATTTGTCGCCCCCGGCGTTGTCCTTTAATCGGAAGGCAACGAGCGCCTCTTGAACGGGCAGGAATTCGAGATGCTTGCGAACAAGGTCGGCCCGTCCGAGACGGAACGCCGGATGGAGCTTACGGAGCTTGATGAGACCACTATAGTAGCTCAACACCTGTGGATATTCCTTGAGGTTCTGCCAGTTTATTTCATTGATGGAGTCGGGCGAATTGTACGAATTGTGCACGCCTTTTTTGTTGCGCAACATCTCCTCACCGGAGAGCATGAATGGCACGCCCTGCGAGGTAAACACGGCGGTTTGGGCGAGCAGGTCGAGCCGGATGAGCGTTTCCTCGTCGTACTGCGTTTCGGGAATCGACGCCCGCAACCTGTCTACAAGGCACATATCGTCGTGGCAACTCACGTAGGCAATCATCTGCGTGGGCTCGTCGGCCCATGGTTTCTTGGTGTAGTTAACCTTCGAGTAATCTATTTGCGGATGGGCAATCATGCCTGCAATTCCGGCTTTCACGCTTTCTTCCATTCCCGGAAGGCCGGCCAGGAATGCGGGCTTCGTGTCGTCAGAGAAGGGACCGCGGATGGCGTCGCGCAGCTCATCGCTGAAGGCGGCTATTCCGGGTATCTGGGCGGTGTTGGCTTTCATGGCCAGCTTGTCTTCGGGATAGGCGCATTTGCCGGCGCTCCAGCCCTCGCCGTAAACGAATATTCCGGGGTCGATGGCATTGAGTTCGCTGCGAATAAGGTTCATGGTTTCTATGTCGTGTATTCCCATCAGGTCGAAACGGAAGCCGTCGATGTGATACTCTTCTACCCAGTATTTAATCGACTCGAGCATGAACTGGCGCATAAGCGTGCGTTCTGAAGCTGTCTCGTTGCCGCATCCGGAGCCATTGGATGGTTTGCCCGAAGAGGTGTAGCGATAGTATTCTTTCGGGAATGTACGTTGAAAATTGCTGCCGTCGATGTCGAAGGTATGATTGTACACTACATCTAAGATGACGCGAATGCCGGCCTTATGGAGTGCTTGTACCATTTGCTTGAACTCGGTTATGCGGCGTGTGGGCAGGGCGGCGTCGTAACTGTAGCTGCCCTCGGGCACGTTGTAGTTCTGCGGGTCGTAGCCCCAGTTGTATTGGGGCTTATCGGGGCGAAGTTCGTCGATGGAGGCGAAGTCGAACGACGGCAGAATGTGCACGGCATTAATGCCGAGCGCGCGCAGATGGTCTATGGCTTTCTGCTCGGTTAGAGCAAGGTATTTGCCTTTGTGCACGAGGCCAGAGGTTGGCGACATGGAGAAATCGCGGTGGTGCAGCTCGTATATTACTAAGTCGGCCGCGCTTCGGGTGGGCACTCGCTTGTCGGAATCCCATCCGGCGGGGTTGGTTTCGGCAAGGTCGATTATTGCTCCTCTTTTGCCGTTCACGCCTACGGCTTTGGCGAACGTGCCGGGTGTTTCGCCGCGGCCGATGTCGAAGGTGTAGAATTTGCCTTTCAAGTCGCCCTTTACGGTTGTCGTCCACACGTTGGGCGCTGTCTGAGAGAGCTTCACCTTTTTGTAGGCCTTGCCGCCCAGTCCGGCATCGTATAACCGAAGCGTGGGTTTCTCGGGCGCGTTTAGCTTAAAGGTTGTCGACTTGGGCGAATACGAAACCTCGTTGAACGTTTCTTGCGCCATGGCGTTGTGCGCTATGATTAGCGCGAGTGTGGCAGTTGCCATCAGTTGTTTTATGTTCATGTTGCTTGGAATTTGTGTTCTATCGGTCTCTGGCTTCTACGCCTACTGCTTTCACGTTGGGGTCTTCATGTCCTTCGAGTGAGATGGCGAATCCTCCACCAGGAGCCATCTTAAGGTTAAGTACGTCGCCGCGCTTAACTTTTTTCTTGCTGATGGTGTAGGCCTTGGGATTGGTTTTGTAATGTGCCTTTTTGCCATCGGCGTATATTGTGCATGTGTAGATGTATCCTTGAAAGAGGAAATCGAGTTTGATGTTAGATGTGTGCCCATCCTCGTTGCACTTGCCGCCGATGAACCAGTTCATTCCTCCCTTCTCGCGTCGGGCTACGGTTACATATCGAGCGGGCTCGGCTTCGATATAAATCGACTCGCTCCAATCTACGGGCACATCGCGAATGAACTGGAAGGCGTCGGCGTATTTGGCGTAGTTTTCGGGAAGGTCGGCCACCATTTGCAGCGGACTGTACATGGTTACGTAGAGCGCGAGCTGACCGACGAGCGTTGTGTTTACCTGATTCTTGTTGTCGCTCCACGTGTTGAGCTGCGTTTCGAGTATGCCGGGCGTGTAGTCCATCGGGCCGCCTTGCAATCGGGTAAAGGGAAGGATAACGGTGTGGTCGGGACGATTGCCGCCGAAGGCTTCGTACTCGGTTCCGCGCGCGGATTCGTTGCCTATAAGGTTGGGATAGGTGCGGCACAGGCCGGTGGGGCGAACGGTTTCGTGGCCGTTAACCATTATGTGATACTTGGCAGCCTCTTTCACCACGTGCATATAGTGGCGGTTCATTGATTGCGAGTAGTGGTGGTCGCCACGGGGAATGATGTCGCCCACATAACCGGTTTTCA
Organism: Prevotella micans DSM 21469 = JCM 16134; assembly: GCF_000614105.1. Lineage (GTDB taxonomy): Bacteria > Bacteroidota > Bacteroidia > Bacteroidales > Bacteroidaceae > Prevotella > Prevotella micans. Next base: position 14,844 of record NZ_BAKH01000019.1, on the reverse strand, counting down.
CAGCGTTGTAACCCCAGGCTTTCATATATATGAAGGCATTATCGAGGCGCCGCTCGTAGTTGGCTACGCTCGATGATGTTTCGTGGTGCATCATGAGCCGGACGCCTTTTTCCTTGGCGTATTTGAGAAGTCCAAAGAGGTCGAAGTCGGGATAGGGTGTAACGAAGTCGAACACATTCTCTTTCCAATGGCCGAACCAATCTTCCCAGCCGATGTTCCAGCCTCAACAAGCACTTGGTCGAGCCCGTTAGCGGCTGCAAAGTCTATGTAGCGCTTCACGTTCTCGGTGTTGGCTCCGTGTCGGCCGTTGGGTTTGGCGGTGCGATAACGGGGACGGTCGATGTCTACTGACTGGAAATCGTCGGTGTAGTTCCAGGTGCTTTTGCCGACAATCATTTCCCACCAAACGCCGCAGTATTTAATGGGTTTAATCCACGATACGTTGCTGATTTCACATGGTTCGTTGAGGTTGAGAATGAGGTTCGAGGCGAGTATCTGCCGCGCGTCGTCGCTCACCATTACCGTGCGCCAGGGCGACTTACACGGCGTTTGCATAAAACCCTTCAGGCCCGTTGCGTCGGGTGTGAGCCACGATTCAAACACCATGTTTTTATCATCGAGGTTGAGGTGCATGGTGGCGTAGTCTATGCAGGCGGCCTCGTGGATGTTGATGTAAAGACTGTCGGCCGATTTCATTTGCAGCGATGTTTGCACACCGGTTTCAGAGAATACGCTTACCGACGAGTTGCTCCAATTCACTGCATCGTGGAATCGCGATCGAATCTCGGAGAGCTTCGACTCCTGGGTTTCCTGCTCCTGCGTGTCGTAATCGCCGGGAATCCACCACGCGGTATGGTCGCCAGCCATAGCAAACTGCGTGCGCTCCTCCTTTATAATGAAATAATTGAGATCGGGTTGCTGTGGAAATTCGTAGCGAAAGCCCACGCCGTCGTCATAGACACGGAAGCGGAGAATCATGATACGGTTCGTCTCACGCTGTTTCAGCGTAACTGCCAACTCGTTATAGTGGTTGCGTATCTCATGCGTCTCTCCCCATACAGGTTGCCATGTCTCGTCGAAAGTCGATTTCTTGGTATCTACAAGCTGGAAGCCCTCCATAAGGTCGGTTTCCTCCAACCCCTTACTGGCGTGCTTATCTTTGGCGAGCTCCAATCCTAAATATGACTTTTTCACCACAGGCTGCTGCTTGTAGGACACGCTATAGCAAGGACGTCCTCCGTCGATACTAAACCATAAGAAAACACTTTCATTGGGAGAATATAACATCTTCGTACCCTCATCTACCATCACTTGAGCCATCGAAGTGATAGAGAAGAGCCATGTGAGTGTCAGTAATTTTATTCTGTTCATGTCCGTTTTTGTTTATCCTTAATATATACGAGCAGTGGGACACAATCCTCTGTGTCCCATTACCTATTTGTTTTTATCTTCCAGACTGTGCAATCAAGTCTGTAATATCATAGTTGAAATCATTCCTCTTCATCAAGTCTTCCAGCGATACGTGCATCCGGTATCTCCAATAGTGTTTAGGATTAGCTGGAATATTGATTCGTTCGGCATCCGGTTGGGCGAGGCGAAGGGTTTCGTCGATACTCATCCAATCCTGGATGCTGAGAACGCATAGCATGCTGGGCGAAGAGAGGTGCCTGCTAACAATATCGCGAGCCAACCATCCGGGCAGCGGATGCGGGGCGGGGCCTTCGCGGTGCAACACGTTGTTGAAATAATCTTGCGTGCGGGGCCAATCTTCGTCCCACCAAAGGCGTAGGGTGGGCATATCGTGCGTGGATATGGTGCTTACGCTAGAATACGGATTAGTACCGAGATGACCGAAACGCAGGTGCGGGTCTTTGGGCATGCTCTGAATTTCAAGACTAAGAATACGCAGCTCGTTCATTACCCAAGCCACGCAATCGGGTACCATACCAAGGTCTTCAGCACAAACAAGCATCCGAGTTGCATTAACCAGCTTGGGTAGCTTTTTCATTGCTTCCTGATACCAGAACTGGTTATTGCGGCGATAATAATAATCGTTGTAGAGCTTGTTGAATATGGCCTTGTCGCTGTCGTATAGACTTTCGTATATAAAGTCAAATTGGACGCTGATGCGTGGGTGGAATAGGTTCGGGTCACGATGGTCGCGCACGAAAAGCACGTCACTTACAAGTGAATAGAGTCCGTCGCGAATCCATATATCTTTTTCGGAGAGTTCACCCGTGAAAGCTTCCTCAATCTTGCGTTGTGTACAGTATTCGGAGCGCATTCTATAGCGGTCTCCCCAGGTGTGCTCAAGATATTTTCCTCGTACTTCGTCGGCATGCTCGCGGAATATTCTGTCAACAACCCAGTCGGCAATGAATGGTTCGGTGAACAGCTCCTCCTGCCAATGCAATCCGTAGCCCTCGATTTCTTCGCGACTCATACCGAGCGATGGGGCAAACTGGCCGAGCAAGCCGTGTACCGAGTTTACGGGAATCTCCCAAATGCGGAAGAAGCCCAACACGTGGTCTATTCGATAGGCGTCGAAATATTTGGCCATGTTACGGAATCGGTTAACCCACCAGGTGCAATTATCCTTAATCATCTCATCCCAGTTGTAAGTTGGGAATCCCCAGTTCTGTCCGTTTACAGAAAAATCGTCGGGCGGTGCGCCGGCCTGCCCGTTGAGGTTGAAATATCGCGGTTCACTCCACACATCGCATCCGTAGCGGTTCACTCCAATTGGGATATCACCCTTTAGGATAACTTTCTTAGATTGCGCATAACTATGGGCTGCCTTGAGTTGAGTAGCAAGCACAAACTGCACGTAGTAGTAGTAAGCCACATCCTTATATGCCTTGTTTCGTGGCGACGACAGGGCCTTGCGGTCGGCCTCGTTCCATCGGTTGTGGTCTGGCCATTTGGAGAAGTCGGCCGTTCCGTTCTTGTCGCGCAGATGGCAATACTGCGCATAGGGCACAAGCCAATGTTCGGTTTCTACGAAGAATGTTTTAAACTCCGGGCTCTCTATAGAGGCCTTGCCCTCTTGCTCGAACAGTAGATGGAGATATTCATTCTTCGCATTGTTCACCTGCTCGTAGTCTATTTGCGGTAACACATTAAGTTCTTTACGCAGCTTTTCAAAAGCGTCGCGCTGCTTCTTATCGTTAAGTTTGGGCAACGCACTAAGGTCTACATATTGCGGATGCAGGGCAAAAATGGAGATGCAGCTGTAAGGATATGAATCCGTCCAGGTGTGTGTTGTGGTAGTGTCGTTAATTGGGAGAATTTGCAACAGACGCTGCTTAGTGAGACTCACCCAATCGATCATTTTACGGAGGTCACCGAAATCACCGATTCCGAAGCTACTCTCCGAACGCAACGAGAACACCGGAACGAGTGAACCTGCAATGCGCACGGGTGGAATGGGAAAGAAGGCCTCGTCAAGTTCATAGACAACCACATCGCCTTCGTCCATTTGTGGAAGTTCCACGATACGATTATCGCTATATTCCCAAACAGGAGAAGCGCTATTCTCGTCATTTTTTATAAAGAACTTCAGTTCCACTCGGTTATTTGTCAGTTGAGCAGCATCCAGATCTATAGACCATTCATTCGTGCCATAATGTTTCATTGGTAGACCTTTCTCGGGGTTCCATGCTCCGAGCATAGTCTCAGTACCAAGAACAAAAAGTCTCTTACTACTTCCGAGTTGCGGAGCGCGCACCTTTATGCAAACGCCTTTCCGGAAACTGTTCGGCGATGGCTTGTCGAGCGAGCGTCCTGTGATACAATCTGTCACGGCCGAGCTGTAGAGGTAGGCATCCCTGGGGATGTCGTTCCAATGATCGAAGACGCGATAGGTTTGCGCTCGTTCGGCATTGAACACCACATGATGAACAACGGTTTCCCATTCGCGCCGTTCCTCTTCGTCGCCTCGCCAAATACTGTAGAAATAGTTGAGCTGTATTCCTGGAAGGACTTCGCGATTGATTTCAACTTGCCAATGATAGCCATCAGCTGTATGCATTCTGTATGCCGAGTACTTATGCTCTCCGCCATTCAAACCGGTTACGATGTTCAGGAGTAAGTCCTGTCCATAGTAAGTTTGATAGTTTATATTGAATTGTAATTTCATTGTCTTTTACTATTTGTTTATTTCTGCTTTGTATCTTTTATTATGCTCACGGCGATTGCTCCGACAATGAGCGATATGCCAGCCACAATCATCATGTGGTATTGAACGGAGCCAACAAATACGAGAATCACTCCTCCTACAGATGCAGCGATGATTTGCGGTATACATATCGTGCCGTTAAACAAACCTAAATATGCGCCCATGTGTCCGTAACCTTCGAGAGCATTAGTTACGAAAGTAAACGGCATAGCCAGCATTGCAGCCCACGCACAACCAATGAGTATGAACGGAACGAACATCAAGTATTGGTCGTGAACAAAGGCTGCCATAACGAATCCGATTCCGCCCAAAATAAGCGAAAGACTATAGGCTAGCTTCCTGCTCTTGAACTGTGGTAGAACCATTGCCCAAATCACCGACCCGATGGCCTGGATGGCGAACAAGATTCCAACCCAGTTACCAGCCTCCTGATAGGCTGCTGTGGATGTTGCATTAGGATCGAGCATATCGACATTCCAACAGTTAGCAGCCACGGTCCCGTTGGTGTAGGTCCACATATACATGAATGCAAACCAACAGAAGAATTGTACCAATCCAACCTTCCAGAATGTCGAAGGCGCATTACGCAGAAGTTTTATCCAATTGGCTTTTGACTCATTGGCGGTTTCCTTCAGATTATGATATTCGGCATATTCCTTCGGCGGCATCTCCTTCACCTTGGCAGTTGTATATAACACGCAAAGAATAAGTATAGCCGCACCTATATAGAAGGAATATATCACCGAATCGGGCACAACCCCCGATGGTGCTTCGTTGGCTATACCTAGAAATGTGAAGAAAAACGGAAAGAAATAGCCCACCAGCGACCCGGCATTACACAAGAAGCTCTGGATAGAATAGGCCAAACCTTTTTGCTTTTCGTTTACTTCATCGCCCACGAGCATCTTGAACGGCTGCATAGCCATGTTTATGCTTGTGTCGAGAAACATGAGTGAAACGAGTCCAAACACCATAGCCGTAGATGTCACCATACCGAACGATCCGGAGTTTGGAAGCAAACACATCACAAGTACAGCCACGGTTGCACCTATGAAGAGATAGGGAATTCGCCTTCCGAAACGCGTCCATGTTTTATCGGATAGGGTTCCAACTACCGGCTGAACAAGAATTCCCATCAGGGGGGGGAGAATCCAGAAGTAGCTCAAATTATGCGGATCAGCACCAAGAGTGGCGAAGATGCGCGAGATATTAGCGCTTTGTAAGGCATACGCAATTTGCACACCAAAGAATCCGAAGCTTAGATTCCAAAGCTGCCAGAAACTTTTATCAGGTCTTTCTTTCATTTGTATAGTTGTTTTGTTTGTTATCCTGGATATTGTGTCTATCGGGTGGTTCCTCTAATGATGAGCCTTGTGCGCACCACTCGTTTCTCGACTTTGTCGATGGGAATTGTTCCCTCCACCTTTTCTATTAGTATGTTAGCGGCTTCCTCACCCACTCTTGTTCCGAGTTGTTCAACGGTGGTGAGCATAGGATCACACGAAACGGCTCGTTCGCCATTAGTGAATCCGCATATCGAGATATCTTCGGGAACTCTGAATCCCATTCGTTTGCACGAGTATAATATTCCGATTGCGGTTTCGTCGTTAACGGCGAAGAAGGCATCGGGCGGGTTGGACATGTTCATCAGGTCGGGTGTGATGAGTTCGGCGTCGGCTCTGTTGTCGCAAATGAACGTCAGATCGTCATCCGGTTTTAGTCCGTGTTTGAGAAGGGCATCTTTATATCCGTTATATCTATTCTTGCCGATTTCAAGATTCATTGGCATTCCGAAGTAGGCTATACGTTTACATCCTGTGCCAACAAGGTGCGACACGGCCGTGAAAGTGCCCATATAGTCGTCAACCACTACTCGACTTGCATTGACTCCAGTGCTTATGCGATCATAGAAAACCAGCGGCAGCCCATAGTCCATCAGCCTTTGGAAATGGTCGTGCTTGATTGAGTTCTTTGCTTGCGAAACGATTATACCACAAACCTTGTTTTCGTGAAACGACTTGCAGATTTTCACCTCACGTTCATATTTCTCGTTGCTTTGTGCAATCATCAAACTATATCCACGGGCCGATGCTTCTTCTTCTATGCCGGCCAGAATAGATGAGAAATAGAAATGGGTGAATTCGGGAACAATAACTCCTATGATTTTAGGTGGCTGAATTTTACTTCTGCGCAAAGTTTTTGCAATCATGTTGGGCAAGAATTTGTGTTCGCGAGCATATTTCTTTATTTCCTCGCGTTTCTCGGCCGATATACGCGGACTATCTTTCAATGCCCTCGACACCGTTGCTATCGAAACTCCAAGCTCACGAGCAATATCTTTCATTGTCAAGTTGGGGGTCTCATTCATAAGCTCTGCTCATTGTTGTTGATACACATTATTACAAGTGTCGCAAAAATACAGAATTTAACCGGTGACATTGACCTACGTCAATCTTTTTAGGCCGGCTTAATAGGTGAACAACGTTTGCACCTATTAAATAGCACTTTTACTCTCAAAAAAGTATTAAACCTTTAATGCGCGTCTATCTTTGCGGAAGATTGAACGGAGAATTGATATTAATCAATAGATGATTTAAGTTTCCGGTTAGTGATTCGACCACCGAATCTCAAGTAAGAAGGACTATTGAATGTGTAATTCTGTTATGACAAAGGATAACCCAGGATCTTTAATTATACAAAAGTGCAATAAGGTTGGAACACCCAACTATGTTTTGCATGCCGTTGAGGCGTTCACAAGTGCATCCAAAAATCTTGAACGCAGTTTTGTAAACAGTATAAATGCAATCAAAGACCTAGAATGCTGTTTTGTAAATTGCACCGGTCCAAACAACCTCTTTCACTCTCCTCCTTGCTTGATTATATAATGCTCCCTAAAAGGAGAAGATCATAAAGTAAATTCTATAATAACTTTAATCAACGATAACAATTTTAATAACAGAAATGATGAAGCAGGTAAAAAGCAAGTTTTCCGGCAGAATTCTAATCCTATTCCTAGGCATGATTCTGTCGATTGGAGCCTTTGCACAATCAAATGTCAAAGGTCAGGTGAAAGATGCTTCTGGCGAACCCATTATCGGCGCATCCGTATTAGTTAACGGAACGTCGAACGGCACGATGACCGACCTTGACGGTAATTTCGTTGTCAACGTTCGACCGGGAACAATGTTAACAATTTCCTACATCGGATATCTCAGGCAACAAGTTGCAGCCGTCGACGGTATGGTGGTTATTCTCAAAGAAGACCAGGCACAACAAATGAATGAAGTGGTGGTCATCGGTTACGGTGTAGCCAAAAAGAGCGACCTCACAGGTTCGGTTCTAGCAATGAAACCCGATGCAAAAAACAAAGGCGTCGTAGTAAATGCACAGGACATGATGCAAGGTAAAATGGCCGGTGTGAACATAGTGTCGAAAGACGGAACACCAGGAGGAGGAGCAACCATCCGAATACGCGGAGGCTCATCGCTTAACGCATCGAACGACCCATTAATCGTGATAGATGGTGTTGCAATCGACAACAATGGCGTGAAAGGATTGTCGAACCTACTCTCAATTGTGAATCCGCAGGACATCGAGAGTTTCAACATCCTCAAAGACGCATCCGCAACAGCCATCTATGGTTCACGCGGATCGAACGGAGTAATCATCATAACCACAAAGAAAGGTCGTAAAGGACTCCAAATTTCCTATAACGGAAGTACAACCATCAGCACAAAGAAAAAACTCATTGATGTGCTTTCAGCCGACCAATATCGCGAGTTCATAACAAAGCTCTATGGCGTAGGAAGCGATGCCTATAAAGCACTCGGAACGGCTAACACCAACTGGCAAGAAGAGATTTACAGAACAGCAGTGAGTCATGATCATAACCTAACCATTGGCGGACAAGTGGGCGACTGGCTGCCCTATAGAATAAGTGGAGGCTATACAGGTCAGCAGGGTATACTGAAGACCTCGAGTTTCGACCGATTCACAACTGCACTCAACTTGAGTCCGTCGCTACTCAACAAGCACCTCAACATCAACCTTAATCTCAAAGGTCTCTACGCTAAGAGCCGATATGCCGATGCAGCCGCCGTAGGTGCAGCTGTATATATGGACCCAACACAGAGCGTTTACGACAACACATCGCCCAATGCATTCGGAGGATATTTCCAGTGGAAAACATCCAGCAATTACAACAATCCGACATGGGGTCCATATGAATTCAACAATATCGCAACCCGCAATCCAGTGTCTATTCTAGACCTCAAGAACGATATTGCACACAGTCGTGAGTTCATCGGTAGTGCCGACCTCGACTATCAGGTTCACGGATTCGAAGACCTTCGTCTGCACGCAACCCTAGGTTCCGACATAGCTTTCGGTCAGCAAGACACCCAAATATCGCCCTATTCGCCACAGGCTGTGTACTATGGCAGCTACGGATGGGAAACTATCCTAAAACGTAATTTCCAGTTCAGCTCCTACGCACAATATTTTCACGACTTCAAAGACCGCAATAAGAATCACTTCGACATTATGGCCGGATATGAGTGGCAACACTACTGGCGCACACAGAAGAACTCCTATTGGGGCATTTATCCAGACGGCGACCCTACACTTGATTCGAACGGACAATCAATGGTTGGCCAACTACGCAATGTAACAAACTATAGATATGCAACCGAGAATTATCTTGTTTCGTTTTTCGGCCGTGCAAACTGGTCAATGAAAGACGGTCGATATCTTCTCACCGCAACTGTACGAAACGATGGCTCATCGCGCTTCCGCGAACACTGGGCACTATTCCCGTCACTAGCTTTCGGATGGCGATTAAAAGATGAGAAGATGCTGAGCAAAGTAGACTGGTTATCTGATTTGAAACTCCGTCTCGGATGGGGTAAAACCGGTCAGCAAGATGGAATCGGCGACTACAACTATTTCGCCATCTACAAGAACTCACGAGGTATCGGCTCCTACTATCCGCTCACAGGCGACGGTTCTGTGGTCCGCCCTGTGGCCTACGATCCCAACCTCAAATGGGAAACAACAACAACAACCAACATCGGCCTCGACTGGGGAATAATACGCCAACGACTTACCGGTAGCTTCGATTGGTACTATCGCAAAACAACCGATCTGCTGAACACCGCCTACGTTCCGGCCGGCTCGAACTTCGCAAACAAAGTGACAAGCAATATCGGCTCGATGAAAAACATCGGTTTCGAAGCCCAGATTCACTGGCTTGCCGTAAGTGCAAAGGATTGGAACTGGACTCTAGACTACAACTTTACATATAATCACAATGAAATAACCGATCTCAGCGGCGGAAGTGACCCAGATTACTATGTTCCAACAGGTGACGGAGCCGGAGGAGGAACCGGAAATAAAGTACAAGCTCACACCGTTGGACACGCCGCCAGCTCGTTCTACGTTTACCAGCAAGTATACGACGCTAACGGCCGACCAATTGACGGTGCAGTTGTCGACCGCAACGGCGACGGACAAATAACACCGGCCGATAAATACTTCTACAAGAGCCCCGCAGCCCCTGTTCGTATGGGGTTAGCATCCCGCGTCGAATATAAAAATTGGGACTTTGGTGCATCTTTACGTGCCAGCTTCGGTAACTATGTATACAACAATGTTGAAGCAGGCATGAGCAACGTTAGTCGTGCTGCCGTATGGCTCTCGTCTGGTTTTATGTCTAACCGCACCCCACTAGCAATTGCCGACAACTGGCAAACCGATGAATTGCCTGCCAAGCTCTCAGACCGCTGGGTGCACAACGCCAGCTATCTCAAGTGCGATAACATCACACTCGGCTATAGCTTCTCCGACCTGTTCAGATGCAGTTCATGGAACGGAATCAGCGGACGCATCTACGGAACTGCATCCAACATATTCACAATAACAAAGTATAAGGGACTCGACCCCGAGGTAGAGAACGGAATTGATAATAACGCCTTCCCACGTGCCTTCTCATTCATTCTGGGATTGAGCTTGAACTTCTAACATCGAAAGGAAACAAGGATATGAATAAGATAAGAAAATCCATATTTGCCATTGCGGCAACCGTGCTCACAATGGGAATGTCGTCGTGCGTGGGCGATTTGGACGTCACTCCGATCGACCCAAACATGAACGACGCTTCCAAAATCAAACCAGAGCAATTGTTCAACAAATGTTATGCTTTCATGGCATTTGCCGGAAATGAAAATGGAGACAGTGACCCTGATATCTCCGATATAGACGGCGGAACACAAGGATTCCTCCGACAGATATTCAACGCAAACGAGCTCACAACCGATGAAGCTATCTGCGGATGGGGCGACGAAGGAATAGCGCCTTTCATATACAACTCCTACGATGCATCGCACCCGATGCTCAACGGACTCTACTATCGTCTCTATTTCGGCGTAACTTGTTGCAACCAATACCTACAGGAATTCGGAAACTACGACGCAACAATGACAGCAGAAGTTCGATTCGTTCGTGCTCTGACCTATTATGAACTAATGGACATCTGGGGGAACGTTCCTTTCAGAACAGAGATTACATCTGGCAGTCCGCAGCAAATTAAGCGCGCCGACCTTTGGAAATGGCTCGAGAAAGAACTCCTCGAAATAGAACCCCTCATGAGCGCACCCGAAGCCAAGACATCAACCAACAAGAACTACGGACGCGCCGATAAGGCTGCCGTATGGATGCTCCTGGCTCGTCTCTACCTCAACTCGCAGGTATACACCGGCACTCCGCACTATACCGAGGCCGCAACCTATGCTAAGAAAGTCATCGACTCGCCCTATAGGCTCTACACAACCCCCACCGGTAATTATCCCGCCTATCAGAAACTCTTTATGGGCGACAATGGTGAAAGCGGAGCATCTGTCGAAGCCATTCTGCCAATCCTTCAGGGAACATCCTCGCAATATAAAACCGGAACCTTCACATGGTCGTTCGGTTGCACGCTTTATTTAATAGCCGCAACAAGTGGCGACAAGATGTTCAACGACCCCAACAACCCATCAGCCATCAACGGTACAAACGGTCACTGGGCCGGAGTCAGAGCACGCTCACAACTCCTTGCAAAATTCTTCCCGAACAACGATGCACCAAACGTCCGGGCATACAACATGATTTCTGCAGCCGGCGACGACCGTGCTCTATTCGATGGGGTTGACCGTACACTCAAAATCATTACCAAGGATGATGTAGCCGACTTCAATAAAGGATTCGGTGTTTACAAGTTCACTAACATAAAGAGCGACGGAACCGGCGGAAGCCACGACGCATACCCCGACACCGACTTCTTCCTACTGCGCGCCGCTGAGGCCTATCTCATCTATGCCGAAGCAACAGCACGTACTAACGGAGGCTCAACAACAACCGAAGGTACGGCCTACATCAATCAACTACGCACACGAGCACACGCTGCGACGTATAGAGGCTATTCGCTAAACGACATCTGCGACGAGTGGAGCCGCGAGTTCTTCTTCGAAGGATTACGTCGTCCAACACTCATCAGATTTGGCAAGTTCGGCGGAGCATCAGACTATGTTTGGGATTGGAAAGGCGGAATAGCCAATGGCCGCAACTTCGACGCCTATAGGAACCTGTTCGCCCTCCCAACTTCCGACATGAACGTGAACAAAAACCTCGTTCAAAACGCCGGCTACGCTAACTAAAAGAGAGAACATACAAAAGGCGGTAGAACACCCCCTCCCGCCGAATCAAAACAATTCAAGAAACAGAAAACATCATGAACAAAATAAATGTCCTTGCCGGATTAATGATTGGCTTCACAGCACTCTTCGCTACCTCGTGCAGCGACGACCTGGACCACAATCCAACGCTGAAGAAACCAACAACATTCGTGCTCAACACACCCGGCTACTCGTCAACCACAGTTAATCTCGCAGTGACCGACAGCTTAGGACTCTCATGGTCGCAACCCGATTACGGATTCCCAGCTGCAGCACACTATGAGATGCAAGTTTCAACCGCCGACAACTGGACTATCTCAGAAGCCAAAGCTGCGACCGACGAATCAGGAGCAACTAAACCTACTTTCGTCAGCGTGGGAATGATTTCAACTACATGTAAGGCTAAAATGGCAGCAGGCGACCTGGCAAAAGGCCTACAGAAGATTGAAAGATGGGCACAAAACGCAGTACCCTCAATACAGAAAGTATATGCTCGAGTTGCAGCCATCTATTCGGGTGACACAATATACTCTAACGCTGTAAACTTCGATGTCGTTCCATATTATGTCGAACTCCGCGACGCAGCTCCAATCAACTGGTATCTTGTTGGAAGTTGCATCGGCGACGGCTCATGGGGCAACTCGGAAGCCAATGTCGGCGTGTCACTAGTCTCACTTTACATGATTGAAGGCGAAACCTACGACAAAGTAACCGGCGAAGGCAAAATATCCTACACCGACTACTTCCCGGCAGGCGGACAATTCAAGCTTATTCTCACTCCTGGTTCGTGGGACACCCAAATAGCCTATAACGACTTCACCGACATCGCATCCAACTCCGCATTCGCAACCAATTCCGACGGTAACGTAGTTGTAAACACAGCAGGATTCTACACAATCACCGTAGACACCAAAACCAGAAAGGCAAAAATCGAAGCCTACACCGGGACTCCAACCGTCTACGCTAACATTTTCTTAGCTGGCGACTACAACTCATGGAATACCGCTGCCGACCCAATGACAGCAATCTCAACCTATGCCGGAGCACAAAATCACAACTGGAAGAAGAACGTTACCTTCCCAGCCGACGGAGGATTCAAATTCACCGATGCCTCAACATGGTGGGGAGCAAAATCTTTCCCATACGGAACCGCAAACACAACAGCCGGAAACGGAGCATGTAAAGCCGGTAAATACGATGTATTCTTCAACGACATAACCGGACAATTCTGCTTCGTCGCAAAAGAATAATCAAACGAAAAGCCGAGCGGAAATCATCCCCTATTTCCGCCGGCCTTTCCACAACAACAGCAAAACAACAACAACATGAAAAAGATATTTATGATTCTCAGCGCAAGCCTGCTGCTTGTAAGCTGCGGAAGCGAAAACTATAAAGACTGGGTAACACCCCAACACAACGGCGAAGAAAAAAATATCAGCGCAAACTTCACCGCAGAAGCCGCACCGGCAATCGACTTCAACACTGTCACCACCGACTCAGTGCAACTTTTCGTGCCGACAACAACTACAACCGACACAATAGTGTCGCAAAAACTAACGGCACAACTGGCAAACGGAACAGCAACACGCACAATCGATGCCGACAAACAAGGACGAGTGAAAGCCGACGAACTGAAGGCAGCAATAGAATCGCTCTACGGAAAATCGGGCGAAACACGCCAAGTACCCGTAAAAGTAACCAACGCATACAAACTAGGAAACGGGCTCGGCTATAGCCAAAACGCCGAATTCACAGCACAGATAACACTCGTAGCACCCGCCTTCGCGACCATGTTCTATGAAGTAGGAGCAGAATCCGGATGGAATACACCACACCCACTCTACGGACCAGAAGGCGACGGCAAATACGAAGGATGGTACTATCTAAACGGAGAATTCAAATTCCGACCCAACGCCGACAACTGGGATAACGCATACGGATACGACGGCCCAGGAAAAATATCTGCCGACCAAGGCGCAAACTGCCCAGCACCAGCCTCAGCCGGATTATACAGAATCAACCTCAACCTAGCCGACGGAACATACACCTCACGGCAATAAACACCCTCAGCCTGATAGGAACCATACAAGGAAACTGGGATACCGACCTCGACCTGACATACAACAGCGCCGATAACACATGGAATTACACCGGCGCCCTGAACGCAGGCGAGTTCAAGATTCGAGCCAACCACGCATGGGATATCGCATGGGGCGGTCGCAGTAGCGGAACCGATTACACCGATATACCTACAAAGACGGTAAAAACCTCACCATAGCCGCGGCCGGAAACTACACCATCCGCTTCCACCTCAGCTACGAAACAAACAACAAGGTAGAAATCATCAAGAATTAAATCCGCCCCAAACCCCGCTATGATTTCCGATAAATCAAGGAATTACAGAACGTAATGAACACCTGTTTTTTCATGTCTATGCGGTAAAGGCCGCAAACGACTCCCGGTAAGAACCTCCCTCTCACAAAGCGTTCTTACCGGTTTTATTTTTCCACCTCTCCCTAATTCCAAACCCCTTTTCAATAGACAATTCACAAAATAAACTCATTTTATTACCGTTTTATAATTTATTTCTATAGCCACACAACTATTTTGCGAGAGATAAAATTTTTCTCTACAGCCGCACAACTGTTTTGCGAGAAATAAAACTTTTCTCTATAGCTGCACAACTGTTTTGCGAGAAATAAAATTTTTCTCTATAGCCGCACAACTGTTTTACGAGAAATAAAACTTTTCTCTACAGCCGCATAACTGTTTTGCCAGAGAGAAAACTTTTCTCTATAGTCGCACAACTGTTTTGCCAGATAAAAAATTTAAATATAAAATAAACCACATATTATTCTCCTTTTTATATTTAAATCTCAAAATACACGCATGCAATTCTCATATAATTCTATCGTACACCAATTTGAGAGAATAAAAGGTCGCCCCAAACTGCCATAT
>NZ_BAKH01000020.1 GCF_000614105.1 Prevotella micans DSM 21469 = JCM 16134 | reverse complement strand
TATGCTCGGCATGAGTGTTATCTAACGGAGAGGGGTTATTACGTGAGTTCGGTTTAAGAATCTGCTTAAGTCTCCGCGAGGGATCAATGGATAATAAACAACGGATGCCAATTCGAGCGTTAGCCCGCATGTAGGGACAGACCCCGTGTCTGTCCGCACCAGACATGAAGGAATGTGTTATGCGGTCGGTAGACCGAATTGATAGGGAGGCGGACAGACACGGGGTCTGTCCCTACATGCGGGCTAGCGCCCGAGTTGGAGTCTCTATTAAACTGAACTTGTGGACAAGGTTGCTAAATAAAATGGCCGGAACGTGTTGTTTCAGGGCTATTCTGGTTTTCTCTTGAAAACGCATACGTGTGCGCATAAATTTCTTCCCGTATCCCCGTGAATTTTCTCACGTGTCCCGATAAATTTCTTTACGTATAGAATTTTACGGGGATACGGGAAGAAATTTATGCGCACACGTATGCAATTTCCGGAGCACGCGGAAAACGTTCCTTCGCGGGCTGTATAAAGCTTTTAATTATTCGTTGTCTTCGGGGAGGTCTTCCTCGATAACTAGGTTGTCGATGATGAAGTTTTGGCGCTCCATAGTGTTTTTTCCCATATAGTATTCGAGGAGTTTTTGTACTTGGTCGGTTTTGTGGAGCGTTACTTGTTCGAGGCGCATTTCGGGGCCTATGAAATGTGTGAATTCTTCGGGACTGATTTCGCCTAAGCCTTTGAAGCGGGTTATCTCGGGGTCGGGGCCGAGGTTGAGGATTGCGTTTTGGCGTTCCTCTTCGGAGTAGCAATAAAGCGTGATAAAGTCGGTTTTCTTTTCGCCTTTAGCGAGATGGCTGTCGTACTCCTGAACGATGGCTTTGTTTTTGATTTTCGTTCGTCTGTTGCGCACGCGGAAGAGTGGGGTTTGGAGTACGTAGACGTGACCTTTTTTGATTAGCTCGGGGAAGAATTGGAGGAAGAAGGTGATGATGAGCAGGCGGATGTGCATTCCGTCTACGTCGGCATCGGTTGCGACGATGACTTTATTGTAGCGCAGTGTTTCGAGTCCTTCCTCGATGTCGAGTGCGGCTTGGAGGAGGTTGAATTCTTCGTTTTCGTAGACCACCTTTTTGGTTAGCCCGAACGAGTTGAGAGGTTTTCCGCGGAGCGAGAACACGGCCTGAGTATTAACGTCGCGACTTTTGGTGATGCTTCCGCTGGCCGAGTCGCCCTCGGTTATGAAGAGCGAGCTTTCCTCTTTTCTTTCGTTTTTCACATCGCAGAAGTGAATCCGGCAGTCGCGCAGTTTGCGGTTGTGCAGGTTGGATTTTTTTGCTCTTTCGCGTGCGAGTTTCGTTATGCCGGCCATTGCTTTGCGTTCGCGCTCGGTTTCTTTTATTTTGGTTTCGAGAATGTCTGTGAAGTCTTCTTTATGAATGTGTAGATAGTTGTCTACGTTGGTTTTGATGAAGTCGCCCACGTATTTGTTTATGCTTTCGCCGTTTGGTGACATCTGTGTGGAGCCGAGTTTGATTTTTGTCTGCGATTCAAAGACGGGCTCTTCAACGTTGAGGGCTATTGCGGCTACGATTCCGTTTCGGATGTCGCCGTATTCATATTTCCCGTAGAAATCTTTGATTGTTTTGGCAATGTGCTCCTTGAATGCTGTTTGGTGGGTTCCGCCCTGGGTTGTGTGCTGACCGTTGACGAAAGAGTGATATTCTTCGCCGTATTGGTTAGTGTGGGTGAAGGCGATTTCGATGTCGTCGCCTTTGAGATGCACGATAGGATAGAGTGGGTCGACGGTCATGTTGTCGGTGAGAAGGTCTTTGAGTCCTTGTCTGCTCACTATTCGCCGACCGTTGTACATAATGGTTAGACCCGTGTTGAGGTAGGTGTAGTTGCGGAGCATTGTTTCCACGATGTCGTCGTGGAAACGGTAGTTTTTGAAGAGCGCATTGTCGGGTTCGAAGAATATGTAGGTTCCATCTTCGTCGTTGGTTGCTTCGGTTCTGTCGTTCTGCAATATTCCTTTCTCGAAAGTCAGTGAGCGCATTTTTCCTTCGCGATAGCTTCTCACTTCAAAGTGCGAGCTAAGGGCATTGACTGCTTTCACGCCCACGCCATTGAGGCCGACGCTTTTCTTGAAAGCTTTAGAGTCGTATTTCCCGCCGGTATTGAGTACCGATACTGCCTCAACGAGTTTGCCTTGTGGAATACCGCGCCCGTAGTCGCGCACACTTACGCAGAGATTTTCGTCGATATCCACCTCGATTCGGTTGCCGGCGTTCATCTTGAATTCGTCTATCGAGTTGTCGATAACCTCTTTCAGTAGAACATATATTCCGTCTTCAGGCAGATTACCGTCGCCCAGGCGACCTATGTACATACCCGGCCGGGTGCGTACGTGTTCCATATCGGACAGGTGCCTGATGTTCTCGTCTGTATAGCTAACTGATGTTGCAGAATCGTTCATAATTTTATTTGTCTTCTTGGGCGATGTCCTTCC
Organism: Prevotella micans DSM 21469 = JCM 16134; assembly: GCF_000614105.1. GTDB lineage: Bacteria > Bacteroidota > Bacteroidia > Bacteroidales > Bacteroidaceae > Prevotella > Prevotella micans. The sequence goes on along the minus strand of NZ_BAKH01000020.1, from coordinate 40,536 downwards.
TGTAGCACCGACGGCGTTTATGGTTAATCGGGTTCAGTGGGCCCCACTGGCTTTGTACATTTTCATTGGTTTCCATTTCGACGTGAGTTTCGCCCCATTTGAAACCATATTTTATATAGCGTGGAATTAGGTCGGCAAACAGCAGAGCATTAGCTCCCTTGGCACGATATTCGGGCAGAACGCCAATGAGCAGTAAGTCTACGCTTTCGGTCTTGTGGAATTTGATTGCTCGCAGCACGTGCCACCATCCGAAAGGTAGCAACCGACCGCGCCGGCATTTCTGTAGAGCTCTGCTAAGCGACGGGATGGTTATGCCGAGTCCGATGGGTTCGTTATCACGGTTTCCATCCTCGATTACGGTTATCAAATTGAGGTCGGCCAATGGGAAATACATATGTACGTATTCCTCGATTTGCCTTTCGCTTAGTTCAGAATAGCCATAAAGGTCACGGAACGTTTCGTTTACCAGAGCGAAGAGCTTCTTGCCATATCCGCCTTTGAAGACGTCTTTCTTAGTGAGTTTTTTAACCCGCAGATTATATCTCTGCTGAACTACTTGGGCCACTTTGGCATATTTCTCTGGAACGGTGTCGGGCACTTTTAGATAGTATTCCACATAGTCGTTGTCCTTTTCCCATCCGCCGAGTTTTTCCATATGGCGCGGATAATACTCATAGTTATATGAAGTTGCCATTGTACCGAGCTCTTCGAATCCATGGGTGAGCATGCCCTCCGGGTCCATATCGGTGAAGCCCAGTGGACCAACGATGTTTAACATTCCTTTCTCGCGACCATAGTTCTCTACAGCCTTTAATAGAGCAGAAGAAACCTCGAGGTCGTCAATGAAGTCAATCCATCCGAAGCGCACGTCGTCGCGTCCCCACTTTTTGTTAGCCTTGTAGTTGATTATAGCCGCTACACGCCCCACTACTTTGTTGTCTCTGGTTGCGATGAAATATTCGGCCTCGCAGAACTCAAAAGCAGCATTCTTGTCTTTCGACAAAACTCGCATGTCGTCACTGAATAGATTTGGAACGTCATAAGGGTTGCCTTTATAGAGGTCGTAATGGAAATTAATGAAGGTAGCTAACTCCTTTTTGTTCTCTACTTTTTTGATTTGAACAGATGCCATCTTAGGTATTTTACTGTATTAAAACGCGCAAAAATACTAAATAAACTTGGATCAGGTGTAAGGAGCACCCCAACCCCGTTGACAGCGAGAGGGCAATAAGCTCTTCTGCAAACGGTGAGATACCACAATACTCTGTGATTTTTCTGTCTGATAATTTGTTGGGTTCTAAAAAATTGCCAACACATATCTGGTCTTACCTAATTTGATTTTACGCGGGCGTGGAAGTTTCTAGCATTACCGCCGGTGTTGGTCGTTTCTATGCCGTAGATTCCAGCATTACCGATGGTGTTGGTTGTCTCTATGCCGTAGATATCAGCATTACCGATGGTGTTGTTCATTTCTATGCCGTAGATTCCAGCATTACCACCGGTGTTGTTCGTCTCTATGCCGTAGATTCTAGCATTACCGCCGGTGTTGGTCGTTTCTATGCCGTAGATTCCAGCATGACCGATGGTGTTGTTCATTTCTACGCCGTAGATTCTAGCATGACCGATGGTGTTGGTCGTTTCTACGCTGTAGATTCTAGCATGACCGATGGTGTTGTTCATTTCTACGCTGTAGATACCATCATTACCGATGGTGTTGGTCATTTCTACACTGTAGATACCATAATTACCGATGGTGCTGGTCATTTCTACGCCGTAGATACCATCATTACCGCCGGTGTTGTTCATTTCTACACTGTAGATTCTACCACGACAATGATTCTGGTAATTTCTACATCGTAGATTCCATAACGACAATGATATCTAACCGATTGGAGTTTTAAAGTGTGGTTTATTTTTCCGCAATCTCGGCTTCTTTCACCTTTTTGAATAGTTCAGAGGCGAAGACCAGGTCGTTGAGTTTTTTGTTGCGCGAGGAGATTACAGTGTCTTTGTTGCCCTGCCATTCTTTGCGACCGTCGCTGATGAAGATGATGCTTTCGCCGATACCCATGACGGAGTTCATGTCGTGGGTATTGATGATGGTGGTTATGTCGAACTCCTTGGTGATGGTCGATAGGAGGTCGTCGATGACGAGTGAAGTTTTTGGATCGAGACCGGAGTTGGGCTCGTCGCAAAAGAGATATTTCGGGTTCATCACGATAGCACGAGCTATGGCAACACGTTTTTGCATTCCGCCTGATATTTCGCCAGGATATTTGTCTCCGGCGTCAGAGAGGTTTACGCGGTCGAGACATTCCTGGGCACGACGTTGACGGTCGCGCAGAATCATGTCGGAAAACATGTCGAGCGGAAACTGAACGTTCTCCAGTACGGTTAACGAGTCGAAGAGCGCAGCACCTTGGAATATCATTCCCATTTCTCGTCGCATGTGAATCTTCTCTCGTTTGTTCATGTTAACGAAGTTCCGATTGTCGTAGAGCACTTCGCCTTGTGTTGGTTCTAATAGACCAACGAGTGTTCGCATAAGTACGGTTTTGCCGGCTCCGCTCTGTCCGATGATTAGGTTTATCCGTCCGTCCTCGAACGTTGTGTTAATGTCGTGGAGAACTTCTTTATCGCCGAACGATTTATATAGATGTTTAACTTCAATCATGATTAGCTCAACATTTGAGTTAGAAATACATCACTGAAAAGGATTAACACGCTAGAGCAAACCACGGCATCGGTCGATGCTTTGCCAACTTCAACGGATCCGCCTTTAACTGTATAGCCGAAGAACGACGAGACACTCGAAATGATGAAGGCAAAGAAAAGCCCCTTCAGAATGCTCATCCACATGAACCATGAATTAAAACTGTGCTGAATGCCGGCTGTAAGGTCGACCGGCGTGATGATTTGTGCGAAATAGGCTGTTGAATAGGCTCCCAGAATGCCTGTGGCGGCTGAGAATATCACTAGGAATGGCATTATAGTTATCAAACCCAGCATCTTGGGCAGGATGAGATAGCTTGCCGAGTTAATACCCATGATTTCTAGAGCGTCGATTTGTTGGGTCACACGCATTGTGCCAAGTTCGGAGGCGATGTTCGAACCCACTTTCCCCGAAAGAATAAGACACATGATGCTTGACGAAAATTCGAGTAGCATAATCTCACGAGTTACATAGCCGGATACCCATTTGGGCATCCAAGGACTCTGCACGTTGAGCTTTATTTGAATGCAAATGACAGCGCCTATAAAAAAGGAGATGAGTAGAACTATACCTATTGAGTCGACGCCTAATTGCGACATCTCCTTAACGTAGCGCTTCATGAACATGCGCATACGTTCGGGTCGGCTGAAAGAACGTCCCATAAGGAGCAAATATCTGCCTAGGGTGTTCAGCCATTTAAGTAATTGCATATAAAGTTATTTGGGTTTTGACTTTTGCAAAAGTAACCAAATTCCGATAGAAACCTACAATGTACTCCGTAGCCTCCGTGCCGTGTCACACACTATTAAGTTGAATTTTGCTACTTTTGTCAGCACACCGAAATCACCGAAAAAGAATGACCGGAATAGAGAAAATCATTGTGCGTCCTGAAAACGAAAAAATAAGCGTACTCAGAACCGAAGGACTTGTTAAACGCTACGGAAAACGAACCGTGGCAAACGGAGTAAGCATAAATGTTAAGCAGGGCGAAATTGTTGGGCTTCTCGGACCGAACGGGGCCGGGAAAACCACGTCATTTTATATGGCAACGGGGCTGGTTGTACCGAACGGGGGGCATGTATACATCGACGACAACGAAATAACAAATTACCCCGTTTACAAACGTGCCCGCGCCGGAATTGGGTATCTGCCGCAGGAGGCTAGCGTGTTCCGTAAAATGAGCGTTGAGGATAATATCATGAGTGTACTCGAAACAACCAAGCTGTCGCATGCAGAACGGCTGGTAAAGATGGAAAGTTTGATAGCTGAGTTTCGTCTTGACAAAGTGCGGAAAAATCTGGGCGACCGACTTTCAGGAGGTGAGCGTCGTAGATGTGAAATAGCCCGCTGCCTAGCCATCGACCCAAAGTTCATCATGCTTGACGAACCATTTGCTGGAGTCGATCCAATAGCCGTCGAAGATATCCAGCATATTGTCTGGCGACTTAAGTTCCGTAACATCGGTATTCTCATAACCGACCACAACGTACACGAAACTCTCAATATAACCGACCGGGCCTATTTGCTTTTCGAAGGTCGTATTCTCTTCAAAGGAACTCCCGAACAACTCGCCGCAAACAAAATAGTGAAAGAGAAATATCTTGGTAACGACTTTGTACTTCAGAAAAAAGACTTCCAACTCCTTGACGAGCGACGCCGTGCCCAAGATAACGAGGCATAATACTTCCTACAATTACACCTATTATTATAAGAGCCTTTGAAAGGCCATATCTTTCAACCCCGAATCTGGTAAACCTACTTCAGATTTCTTTTTTTTAGCAAAAGGTTTGTGCTTTTTGGATTTTGTGTATCTTTGCAACTAGGTACCGAAAACAATTGAAAACAGTATTAATATTATGAGGCTTTTATGGGAAAGAAATTAACCCTGCTCTTCATCGGCTTGTTTCTAGCATTGGGAACAGCGTTGGCTCAAACTACAGTGAACGGAGTTGTTATTGGCAACGACAACGTACCTGTTATTGGGGCCTCCATACTTGTGCAAGGAACTAAAGTCGGTTCAGCAACAGACCTTGATGGTCGATTCAGTATTAATTCGCCAGTGAGCAATCCAACCTTGGTTGTTAGCTACGTTGGCATGAAAACACAAAAGGTAAAAGGTGGTCAGAATATGAAGATTATCCTTTACCCTGATGATGCGTCACAAACATTAGGTGAAGTAGTCGTTACCGGTATTCAGAAGATGGACAAACGTCTTTTCACTGGTGCTACTACGAAAGTAGATGCGGAAAAGGCCCGTTTGGATGGTGTTGCCGACATTACTCGTTCGCTTGAAGGTAAGGTTGCCGGAGTAAGCGTTGAGAATGTGAGTAGCACTTTCGGTACGGCTCCTAAAATCCGTGTTCGTGGTGCAACATCTATTTATGGTAGCTCAAGCCCATTGTGGGTTGTTGATGGTGTAATAATGGAAGATGCCGTTAATGTGAGTGCCGACGATCTCTCCTCAGGAGATGCTGCTACACTTATTTCTAATGCTATTGCCGGTTTGAATGCCGACGATATTGAGAGCTTTCAAGTGTTGAAAGATGGTTCGGCCACCTCTATATATGGTGCTCGTGCTATGGCCGGTGTGGTTGTTGTGACTACAAAAAAAGGTCGTTCTGGTCGTAGTGCCTTGAACTATACCGGTGAGTTCACCTATCGAATGAAACCCTCTTATAATCAGTATAATGTCTCGAATTCCCAAGAACAGATGGGTATCTATAAGGAGATGGCTGCGAAGGGATGGTTACAGTTGGAGTCTCTGGTTAACAGTTCTACGTCGGGTCTTTACGGCCAGATGTATAAGTTGATAAAGCAATACAACGAATCAAATGGACAATTTGGTCTTCCTTACACTACTTCTGCAATGAATAGATTCTTGCAGTCGGCAGAGTTCCGTAATACTGATTGGTTCGATCAGTTATTCACTACCAATATCATGCAGAATCACTCTATAAGTATTTCTACAGGTACAGATCATGCTAGCCTTTATGCTTCTCTTTCAGCTCTGAACGATCCGGGATGGTATAAGGATAGTAAAGTTGAACGTTACACAGCTAATGTTAATGCTTCGTTTAATCTGTCTAGGGCGATAACAATTAATCTGCGTGCAAATGCAAGTCATCGTGATCAGCAGGCTCCTGGTACATTGAATCAGGATGTCGATGTTGTTAGTGGAAAGGTTAGTCGTAACTTCGATATTAACCCATTCCAGTACTCGATGAATACTTCTCGTACACTAGATCCTTATGCAACTTACACTCGTTTCTACGCCCCGTTCAATGTTTTCAGTGAGTTGGATAACAACTTTATCAATGTTCTTACAAACGACTTTAAATTTACGGGCGAATTCAACTGGAAACCAAAATGGAAACCTCTTGATGGCTTTGAAATAAACCTGTTAGGTAGTTATCGTACATATACAGCTACACGTGAGCATATTATTATGAATAATTCTAATCAGGCTGAAGCTTATCGTGCTGGTGTAGATAATCCGAATATAAGAGGTAATAACTCTTTCTTATATACTGACCCCGATAAACCCAATAGTCTTCCTGTTTCTGTTATGCCAACTGGTGGTATAAACATTATGAACGAGAATACTTTGAAGCAGCTTGACTTCCGTGGAACAATGCAATATGCACGCAGATGGAATGACATGCACATTTTCAATGCTCTTATTGGTATGGATGCAAACCGTGCTGATTATGATGCACGTATGAATAGTGCTTATGCCGTTGACTATAATAATGGTCGGAAACAAACAATCTACGAACTATTCTATAAACAGGCTCGTGAGGAAGGGACCATACTACAAGAGTTCTCTAAGCAATGGACACGTCGTCTGGCTTACTATGCGAATTTGAATTATTCTTATAAGGGTCGTTATACCTTGAATCTAACAGGTCGTTATGATGGTAATAACAATCTCGGTAAATCTAGAAGTAGTCGCTGGCTCCCAACAGGAAATGTCAGTGTGAGTTGGAATGCTTCAGAAGAAGAATGGTTTAAAAAATGGTCGGATGCACACCATGCTCTTGTATCCTATGGAACCCTACGTTTGAGTTATTCTCTAACAGGTGACCAGATTGCTGCTTCAAATGCCCTGCCGGTATTCTCACCAGAAACGGTATGGCGGCCCCAGGGAGCTCAGCAGGAAACAGGTATAGCTTTGGCACAGAATGGTAACTCCGAGTTGACTTATGAAAAGAAGAAAGAGTTTAATATCGGTGTTGACCTCGGTTTCCTAGATAACCGAATAAACCTGGTTACAGACTGGTATTGGCGTGATAACTTCGATCTTATGGGATATGTGAATACACGTGGAGAGGATGGTGAAATACGTAAATTCGCCAATGTTGCTTCTATGAAATCCTATGGTGTTGAGGCAGCACTCACCACGCACAATATAATGACTAAGAACTGGGATTGGACTTCCGACTTCACTTTCTCTTATACACATACAGAGATTACCGATGTCCTTTCTCGCGCTTCAGTTATAAATCTCATATATAACTCAGGTTCTAATATTCGTAGAGGCTATCCTCACCGCTCTTTGTTCTCAATTCCTTTTGTGGGCTTGAATGACGAAGGTGTGCCACAAATAATAAATCAAAATGGTGAGGTTACAACTACAGACATCAACTTCCAGGAATTTGAGAAGTTGAACTTCCTGAAATATGAAGGGTCTACAGAACCTACTGTAACTGGCGGTTTGAATAACTCTGTACGTTGGAAGAACTGGAAACTCAATGTTTTTGTAACATATAGCTTTGGAAATAAGGTTCGTCTCGATCCGGTATTCTCAGCAGTTTATTCTGATATGGATGCTATGCCTAAGGAATTTAAGAACCGTTGGGTAATGCCTGGAGATGAAAAGCTCACAACTATTCCAGCTATAGCTTCTAGACGTCAATATTACAATGATAGAAACCTGAGATTTGCTTATAATTCTTATAACTATAGTTCGGCACGCGTCGCTGATGGTAGCTTCATAAGAATGAAAGATATTTCTTTGACTTATGACTTTTTACCTTCACTCATTAATAAGATAGGTCTTCGTAGCGCTTCTCTTAAGCTTGATGCTACCAACCTATTCCTTATCTATGCTGATAAAAAGCTTAATGGTCAAGACCCGGAATTCGTTAGTGCAGGTGGTGTGTCTTCACCGCTTTCCAAACAATTCACACTGACAGTTCGCTTGGGACTATAAGTTTTTATATGCTTTAATCTACACAAAACGATTCCATATGAAATCAATAAAATATATAGCCTTATTTCTTGGTATCACTGCAGTTGGTCTCACATCGTGCAGCGATAGCTTCTTGGATAAAAATCCGGATGAGCGTACTGAGATTGACTCCGAGGAGAAGATTATTAAATTGCTTATCACTTCTTATCCTTATTCTAACCCGTCTTGGGTAGGTGAGCTCTCGAGTGATAATCTTATTGACAATCAATCTCCTCACTTACCGACTAGTCCTAATGATAAACAGATTCTTTCTCACTATAACTATGCTTCGTATGCTCGTTGGGACGATCAGTTGTTCCGTTTCGAGCCTGCTACTCAAGCTACTTATGGTGAGAGCGATTCTCCTGGACAGCTTTGGGCTTCTTATTATCGTACCATAGCTTGTGCTAACTATGCGATAGAAGCAATAAATAAATTAGTGCCTAATTCACTTGAACGCGGCCCATCGATGAGAGCTGCTGAAGGAGAGGCTTTACTTCTGCGTGCCTATAGTCACTTTATGCTTGTTAATTTCTTTGCAAGTCCCTTTAAAGATGCAGAGACAAGTAAGAATGATAAAGGTATTCCTTATGTAACTCATACAAATAATGTTGTAATGTCGAATTACCCAAGAGGAAGTGTTGCTGATAATTACAATAGTATACAGAAAGACTTAGAGTTAGGACTGGAGAAGATTTCTGATATTAATTATAAGGTAGCTCCCAAATACCATTTTAATGTTAATGCTGCACATGCTTTTGCTGCTCGATTTTATCTCTTTACCCATCAGTATGAAAAAGTTATAGCTCATGCTGATGCTGTCTTGGGAGCAGACACTACAGTTCGGCTTCAGCGTATGATGATGGACTATTCTGTATTTGAGAAGACAGCGAATCTTTCTGATTATGCAACGGCTTGGCAAAATCCAGAATTGAATAATAATTTGTTGCTTATACCTACTTATTCTGCCCTTCCTAGACGAATATTCGGCTCTCGCTATTCTTGTGCAGGTCCTGCTGCTCGCGCTACTCTAATGGTACACCCTAGCCCCCTTTGGTCTGGCTATATTGCACCCAGTATTCCTATTATTAGTGGAATGCTTTTTAGTAGTGGTTCTAGCGATTATGGATTCTTTGGAGCTAAGATTCAGGAGAAATTCCAATACGTAAACAAGATAGCTGGTACGGGTTATGTTCATGTTATATACCGTGCGTTCACCTCTAATTCACTTTTGCTTGAACGTGCCGAGGCTAAGATTATGTTAGGTCGTTATGATGCTGCTGCTGCCGACTTGATGGCCTATTGGAACTATTCTTTGAAGAATTTCTCGCAGAAGGATAAAGATGCCCATCTTACAACAGGTAATACAAAATTCCTTACAAAGGATGTTCTTTTAAGTTACTGGAGTGATAAAAATCATGAAAACTGTTTTAAAGACTGGAGCTTTGCACAAGCAAGAGTTGGACTTAATATTCCTGCTGCAGCTGTTCCTTACATGAATTGTTTAAATGATTTCCGTCGTTATGAAAACGCTTTCGAGGGAATGCGATTCATTGATATTCGCCGTTGGGGGCTTCCTTTGAAGCATATTGTCGGGCTTTCGAGAGATACTATAACAGCAGATAATGCCAAGAGAATAATAGAGATTCCATGGGAAGTTCTTTCTGCAGGAACAGAATCTGCTCGTACGGGTATCACCGGAGGTAAACCAGCACAATTAGATTTCTCATCATCTAATTCTAAGGTCAATTCGAGTTCTATGAATTTGGAGAGGTTGAGAAATAAATAATTAAGGAGGATATACATATGAAACTTAATTTTAAGAAGTTTTTTCTAGGTGTTGTAATAATAACAGGTGTCGTTTTTTCTTCTTGTAGTAAAGACGATTCGTTTACACCTACGATATTCGATACAAGAGCATCTGTCGATAACTTAGATAAGAGCTCTGTAACATTCCCGCTCGACACCTTTCTTAGGAAGCAATTCCTGGAGCCTTATAATTTGCGTTTCATTTATAGGATGGAGGATGTTGGTTCCGATATGACAAAGAATCTAACTCCTGCTGCTTATGATAAAAGTGTAGATTTGGCTGTGCTCACAAAATATCTTTGGTATGATGTTTACGACACGATTGCTGATAAGAGCTTTATGAAGAAATACAGTCCTCGAGTAATTCAGGTTGCAGGTTCAAAGAATTACAATCCGTCTAAGGGAACCGAAGTGCTTGGAGATGCCAGTAGCGGTGTGAAAATTAATCTGTACAATGCAAACAATCTGGATGTTAGTAACATTTATGTTATGAACGAGTATTTCTTTAAGACTATGCATCATGAGTTTGCACATATCCTAGACCAAACTCATGAGCGTCCTCTAAGGTTCAATACCTTGTCCAATAGCTTATATGATGCATCTGGTTGGAATAATATTGCCGACTCTGTAACTGCAGGTCGTGGTTTTGTTAGTAGTTATGCCTCCAGTGCGGTTTATGAAGACTGGGCAGAGTCTATGGCGAACTATATAACTCGTGACTCTATTAGTTGGAATCAACTCTTACATTCTGCAGAATACGAATGGGAGCAGGTTGATTGTAAGGATGCACAAGCATATGCTCAATTGCTGAGGAATCCTAATGGCTATAATAAGGATACCATTGGATACTTTAAGAAAAATGAGAGTGGCGAGAATAAGGTTTATCGTCGCAGATGCGTACGCAATGCAGCAGGTCATGTTATTCTGGATGCAAACGGTAAGGTTCAATGGCTTCATACATCTGGTATTAATGGTCGTGAAGTTATCCTACAAAAGGTTGATCTTGTGAGAAACTATCTAATGCTACATTACAAGATAGACTTAGATAAACTTCGTCGTGAAGTTCAGTCAAGGCAGTTTGTAAAGAATCCTGATGGAACATTCAAACTTGACGCCTATGGTAACCTCGAGAATAGACTTATAAGTATCGATACTGACGGTAAGAAGATTATCGATAAGCTACGTCAGTGGGTTTATCAATACAAGGCTTTACAACAATAACATTTTAGAATCAGTATTATGAATAAGATATTTCAATTATCTCTTCTCTTAGGTGCGTCTGTTGCTTTTGCCGGATGTGCAGGTGAAGAAGATAATATATTCAGTCAGAGTGCTGCTGAGCGACTCAATGCAGCTAGCGAATTATACTCTTCTCGTTTGGAGGCTCAGCCTAATGGATGGGTTATGCAGCTCTATCCAACTACTGATAAAGAAGCTCCATTTGGAAATGGTTATCTAGTTCTGGTAGACTTCAATAAGGACCGTTCAGTCAAGGCTGCGATGAATAATATCCTTAGTGGAAATATGTTCATGGAAGATTCTTCCTCTTGGGAGGTGATAACCGATAATGGGCCTGTATTGACTTTCAACACCTATAATAAGGTTATTCACGCTTTCTCTAATCCGGAGGATGTTCCTTCAACCGGAACTCAAGATCATCCGAAGAATGAAACTGGGGTCGGGATAGGCGGCGACTATGAGTTCGTTATAGTACAGGCACCCGAAGATGCCAGCTATATGTTGCTTAAAGGAAAGAAGCGCGGAACCTATAACCTACTTACTCCAATGGAGCAAGGCGTTAAATACAGCGACTATATTAATGAGATGACATCTTTCCAGAAGCAGATGTTCCCTTCGAAGATTCCTACTTTTGATGTGATTCATTTCGGAGATAGCATTTATAAGATGGAAGGAGCCGACGACGGTATTCCGAACATCTATCCATATAACTTGGATGGAGTACTCAATGAAAGTTTCAATCCTTTTTTGGTAACGAAGAACGGTAGCGATTACTTCCTCCGTTTCCGCGACCCCAAGGTTTATGGAACTACATCGGTGCAAGAATTCCGTTATAATGCAGAGAAAGACCAATTCCAGATGGTTACAAAGAACGGTAAGGACTTTGTTGTAAACGAGAATTTTTATATCTCGGGTGACGACCCTCTTCGTTTCTTTAACGAAACTGCAACACTGGCAGAGAAACTGAAGAGTTGGAGAATGACTAATGCCAACGGGAAGTCTGAATCTTTCAAAACTGTTTATGACAATGTGGCTAAGGCCTTCCGTTCGAAGGGAATTACATTGAACATGCTCCAGTTCAAGAAAAAAGACAGAGAAAATTTTTATCAGATAGGCATTTCATTTAGAAATGGTTTGCAGACAGTTATTGTGTGGTACGACTACACCTATGCGAAGGATGATACCGGCATAACCCTGAATTTTTCTGCTCCGAGTAGCACACCGGCTCAAACATTGTTGACCAGAGTGCCCGAAGCAAGAACCCTTCTAGATATTTTCAGTCAGAAGTTTACTGTCACACGCGAAAAAACGGCTTTTGATTTGAATTCAATCAAGCTGGTTTCGGCAATGGACGCCAATCAGTGGTTCGTTCTAAGTTTAATGTAGTATTTATTTAATTATTACTAGTATGAAGAAAGTTTTATTGCTTACGGCTGCTACGATGATAGCAGTATCGAGTTTCGCTCAAAATTCTATTAAGAGTAATGCGGGATTCAAGAAAGTTGACCTCAGCATGGAAAAGGCAGAGGTTGCTATTGGGAGCCTAGAAGCTCCGGTTGTAAAGAAAAAAGCTCCGCGCAAGGGGCTTCCTGAAGGTCTTTACTACACACGTCCGGTAGGAACAATGTACACAGGTATAACTGCAGATGGTAAACAGCGTTATATAAGTGCTTTGATAGTTCCTCCTGGATTCGATATGAAATTCTACAACAAATCTACAAACAAGAAACAAACCAATTGGACTATAGGTAAGGATAGTAAGCCGGCTGATCCACAGTTTGTAGATGCAGATTTCAACTTCGTTTATGGTAATCTTGTAACCAATTATTCAGGAAGTGGTTATTATACTCCTGTTCTGCATAGAGGAACACAGTCCTATCAATTGGGTGAATCTAACAAGTATTTTGCCCAGTATGGCCCATCCTTATTAGCTGTAGATACAATAACCAATCTGTCTTTCTTCGACACTATGACGGCGAAAAACTACGGTTTGGGTGCAGTTTGGTATAATAAAGGCCAGAAAGATGGAATCAATTACATATACGGAACCGGTGAGACTGAATTCAAAGATGGAGTGAAATTGAAGAATGTCGGAGTTATTCAATATATACCCGCACCAGCAGCTCCTTTATATGTAGAAGATTATCATTTCCTAGTGCTATCTAAGGATAATCACCCGATTGCTGCAAATGCAAAATTGAAAATGGTTATTCTCAATGCTTCTGAAGATAGAGAAGGTAAATGGTCGCTCGGGACTGATACGATAGCCAAGCTTGAAGCTACGGCTGACGATGTAACTGAAGTAGCTCCGGTTGGGGAACAGGGAAAACTTAAGTTTGGAGTTGTGAATATCAATTTCCATAAGAAAGGAATAGACCCATTAAGCGGTTCCCTTGGTAATGTTCCTTTCGTAGTTGAAGGTCCTCATGCAATGGTTATAACTGGTTTCCAGGATCCAGGTATTAACGTCGGTTTCCGTGGAAGTGAGCAGTTGGTTGAAGATTCCGTGAACATACAGTCGCATGGTATTTGGAGGGCAGCGAATGGAGACTTCAGGGAAATTGATATTTATGGAGGATTGAGCTTGTTCTTTAGCGTCAAAGGTGGATTCGACTATATAGAATGTGCTGCTAACGTATCTATGGATGGAACAGAGCTTCACGATATGAATATTCTTCGTGTATCCAACGACGGTCAGACAATCTCTAATGAAGGTAAGACTGGTAAGCAGAACATTGGTGGAGCACCTGTATTCACAGCATTCCCATACCAAGATCAGAGTGGAAATTTCAACTATTTCGTTGCAGATAAGCCGGATTGGATTACTGATGTGGATGCTACAGAATTTGATGCAAAGAACAGTATCTCTATTGTTAAACCGATATGCAAAGCTCTACCTTCAGGTGTAGATAAGCGCGTTGGAGTGGTTTACCTCCAGGGTAAGACTGGCAAATCTAAGACTCCAATCATTGTTCTTCAAGGTAGCGCCACTATCGCCGATGGAATTGAAAACATCGAAGCCGATAAGCTAAGGCCGTTAATAATGGCAAGATTTATAATCTCAGTGGCCAGCAGGTAGGTAAGAACTACAAGGGCGTTGTTATCAAGGATGGTAAGAAACTTATCAACAGATAATAGCTGAATAAAAATATAAGTCCATATTATTGTATTTAATAGGGCTGCAACCTTTAATTAGGTGGCAGCCCTATTTTTTCAGTGTGTTCGGTATGAGCATAGTCTAACAGTAAGACTCCAGTCGTTTGTTTTTCTGCGATGTTGTCGTATAGTTAAACTATCTGATTTCTTATTTGCAATATTATCGCAAGAGTTGGGCCGTTTGATTTTTTATAACGTAGGTTTGGCTTAAGAAGACATTCCATTCAACCGGTAGATTATATGTAGGAACGATCTCGTGTCTGTTTGTCTCCACCACACCAATTAGGCTACCAGCCGTATAAATATATTCAGGCTTATTGAGCTCATGTGTAAATTTATTCCGTCCTGACAGACGGACGGACAGATAGACACTGAGCCCGTTCCTAAATGCGGAATAGCCAGGTCGAATTAGCATTGATTTAGTTTATCAGTCTTTACATGCAGCTCTACTCGATTCTAATAGGCATGAGGATTACGGATTCTCACATCTTTGTTTCTTTGTTTGTCTTCTCATACGTCTGTAGTTCCTTCCGGGGCTAACAATCTTGTCTGCGAAACAAGTTTGCTGTACCTTTGCAAACAATAAATTAAAAAACAAGACTCAAAGCAAATGGCATATTTATTTTCTTCAGAATCGGTTTCCGAGGGACATCCCGATAAGGTTGCCGACCAAATCAGTGATGCGCTACTCGACCAATTTCTTGCTTACGACCAAGATGCACGTTGCGCCATCGAAACTTTCAACACAACAGGACAGGTGGTCATCATGGGCGAAATTCGTTCGAAAGAATATGTCGACCTACAGACCGTTGCGCGTAACACAATTAATAATATAGGATATACGAAGGCCGAATATCAGTTCGATGGTAATAGCTGCGGAGTTCTCTCGGCCATTCATGAGCAGAGCGACGATATTAACCGTGGAGTCGACAACGGCGATATAGATAATCAAGGCGCCGGTGACCAGGGTATGATGTTTGGTTATGCCTGCAACGAAACGAGCAACTATATGCCCGTGACACTTGATTTGGCACATCTCATCGTGCGGACACTGGCTGATATTCGGAAGGAAGGTAAGCTAATGACTTATTTGCGGCCCGACTCGAAGAGCCAAGTGACGGTCGAATACGACGACAACAATATTCCTCGACGGATAGACACGATTGTTGTTTCGACACAGCATGACGAGTTTATTAGTGTCGAGAGTGATTCATGCGAGAAGAAGGAAGCGGCTGAAAAGGCTATGCTCAACAAGATTCGGGAGGATGTGAAAACGATTCTTATGCCGCGGGTTAAGGCTCAGATAGAATCTGAAAAAGTTCTATCACTGTTCGGTGACGATATAAAATATTTCGTTAATCCAACGGGTAAATTCGTTATCGGTGGACCGCATGGAGATACTGGTCTTACGGGTCGGAAAATAATCGTAGATACTTACGGTGGTAAGGGTGCCCACGGTGGTGGAGCATTTTCGGGTAAGGATTCGAGTAAGGTCGACCGTTCGGCAGCCTACGCTTCGCGTTACATAGCTAAGAATATGGTTGCAGCAGGTGTGGCCGACGAGATGCTCGTTCAGCTTGCTTATGCAATAGGTGTGGCTGAGCCGGTAAGTATTTATGTGAATACCTATGGACGGTCGAAAGTTAAAATGTCCGACGGCGAAATAGCCGAGAAGATTAAGTCGATGTTCGACCTTCGTCCAAAGGCTATCGAGCGCAGGCTGAAACTGCGTCAACCGATGTACCTAGAAACAGCTGCTTACGGACATATGGGGCGCCGGAACGAATGGGTTGAAAAAATATTCACTAGTCGATACCACAATACGCAGAAAATACAGGTTGAACTCTTCACTTGGGAGAAACTCGACAAGGTGAATGAAATTAAGAAAGCCTTCGGATTGTAAACACACGTATGTCGAAAGCTTTCAATATTCTCTTGCAATCTAACAGTTACACAGCAACAGTTGTGACAGGGAACTCGGCGAAGAAAACATCTTCGCCGAGTTTGTTGCAACCGAAAACTATAAAACAATTCAAACTCACTGATATTAGTTTCCAGGAGGAAAGCTATTTCAAAGGCAATAATTTTTTTCGTCCTATGGAACCGGTTAATACCGGAGGTATCCTAGGCGATCCGAAACCCTACAGCGTCAGTAACGACAATACCTTGATAGGTTTACTCATCATTTGCTTTATTTTGGCGATGTTTGCCATTTCGATGTCGCGCAACTTTATTAACCGGCAGCTCAGAACGCTTTTCAAAATGCCTAAAGACAGGAAAAGCAACGTTGAAACCTATGGCGAGATGCGCTTCCAAGTTTTTCTGTTTGTCCAAGCAGCGTTGCTTCTGAGCATAATCTACAATCTCTATAATAACTCGGCTAATGGAGAGATTCATTCCTACGATCTACAAATGAAAAACGTAGGAATATATTTCGCGCTATTTGTAATCTATTTCCTCTTCAAACGAATGCTGTATTCAATAGTGAATTGGGTTTACTTCAACAAGAGTGATAATCAGCGTTGGCTACAATGGTGGTTTTTCATCACATCGATCGAAGGGCTGCTGCTTTTCCCTCTGGTTCTTCTGCTGATCTATTTCAATCTTTCAATGCAAGTTGCACTCATCTACACTCTGTCGGTGACGCTTTTAATTAAGCTGTTTACAATGCAAAAGCAGTATGCGGTGTTTTTCAAAAGCACCAATTTAGGTCTACAAATAATTTTGTACTTTTGCGCCCTTGAGATAATGCCACTCACAGCATTAGCAGGGATTTTGATATATGTAGAGAACTTTCTGAAAATAAACTTTTAGAATAAAATGATAAAAAAGATATTGGTGTCTCAGCCACAACCCTCCAATGACAAATCACCCTATTATGACATTGCAAAAGAATTCGGAGTGGAATTTATTTTTCGTCCGTTCTTCAAAGTTGAAGGACTCACAGCAAAGGAATTCCGCCAGCAAAAAATAAACTTGCTCGACTATACTGCAGTGGTGTTCACATCCAGACATGCCATCGACAACTACTTCAAATTGGCAAAGGAGATGCGAATAACCATTCCCGAAACAATGAAATATTTCTGCGTCATTGAAACCATTGCGCTCTACATCCAGAAATACGTTCAATATCGCAAACGCAAAGTGTTCTTTGGAACTTCCGGAAAGCTCGACAATCTCGTTCCCACAATGGTGAAACATAAGGACGAGAAGTATCTCGTTCCGCAAAGTTCAGTACATAATAAAGCTATAAACACTCTGCTGGGCGGACATAAACTAAAGCACAAGGAATGCGTTATGTATCGCACTGTTAGCAATGACCTTACCGAAGAAGAAAAGAAAGACTTCGACTACGATATGCTTGTATTCTTCAGTCCGACAGGCGTGCAGGCTCTGAAGAAAAATATACCCGACTTCGAGCAAGGTGAAACCAAAATAGCCGCTTTCGGTCCGGCAACAGCTAAGGAAGTAACTAAGCAAGGACTTAGGCTTGATCTTGAAGCACCTTCAGAGAAGTTTCCATCTATGACAAGTGCACTTAGCGACTATCTAAAGAAGAACAAATAAGGAATCTTCTCCCACTAAACATAGTATGCCCGCAAGCAATAAACTCTCCTTCCGAAAAGAAGAACGATTATGTAGCAGGAAACTAATCGATAAACTCTTCTGTGGGGGAGTAAGCCGTTCGATGACAGCATTTCCCTTGCGGGCAATTTATCTGTTAATCGAAGAGGGAACCGGAGGAGGTAAAGTACAAGTGCTAGTCAGCGTTCCGAAAAAGCAACTCAAACTAGCTGTGAAACGAAATCGAGTGAAAAGACAGGTGCGCGAGGCCTATAGGAGGAATAAACAAATCTTATTCGACAAACTAACTCCACAAAAACAACTTCTTATTGCTTTTATTTGGATAGACAACCAATTGCATGACTCAACAAATGTGCAATCAAAAGTCGTCAACCTGCTCAACAGAATAGCAGAACGCCTGTAAGTCCTAATGAAAACAGCATCAAAAATCATCGGAATCCTGTCGAAAATCCTAGTACAACTTCTCCTTCTCCCGATAAAATTCTATCAAGTTGCTATCTCACCCTACACTCCGCCCTCTTGCCGATTCGTGCCCACATGCTCTGAATATGCTCGACAAGCATTGCTTAAGCACGGTCCTGTAAAAGGTCTTATGCTCGCCATCTGGCGCATACTCAGGTGCAATCCATGGGGTGGAAGCGGCTACGACCCCGTTCCATAAACATTTCAAAAACACAAAACACATCGATAATGAAAAACTTTGTAGAAGAACTCCGTTGGCGCGGAATGCTAGCGCAGATAATGCCGGGAACAGAAGAGCTCCTGGAAAAAGAAATGGTATCGGCCTATCTTGGAACCGACCCCACGGCCGACTCGCTTCACATAGGACATCTATGTGGGATTATGATGCTCCAACATCTTCAACGATGCGGACACAAACCCTATCTGCTTGTCGGCGGAGCAACCGGAATGATTGGCGATCCATCAGGTAAAAGCCAAGAAAGAAATCTGCTCGACACCGAGACACTATATCATAACCAGGAAGCAATAAAACAGCAAGTCGCAAAGTTCCTCGACTTCGATAGCAACGAACCCAACAAAGCCGAAATGGTGAACAATTACGACTGGATGAGAGACTTTTCATTCCTCGACTTCGCACGAAAAGTGGGAAAACACATCACCGTGAACTACATGATGGCAAAAGACAGCGTGAAAAGAAGACTCAACGGCGAAGCTAGCGACGGGCTCTCGTTCACCGAATTCACCTACCAACTTTTGCAAGGCTACGACTTCCTGTATCTCTACCAAAACAACCAAATCAAACTACAACTCGGAGGAAACGACCAATGGGGAAATATGACAACCGGAACAGAACTAATACGCCGAACCCTCGGACAAGAAGCCAACGCCTACTGCCTCACATGCCCCCTTATCACAAAAGCCGACGGAAAGAAATTCGGAAAAACCGAAAGCGGAAATATATGGCTCGACCCCAAACGAACCACCCCCTACGCCTTCTATCAATTCTGGCTTAATGTGACCGACGACGATGCCGAGAAATACATCAAAATATTCACATCGCTCAACAAGGAAACCATCGATAACCTTATTCAGGAACATCGGAACGACCCCGGCCAACGCACCCTCCAACGCCGACTTGCCCAAGAAGTTACACGAATGGTTCACTCGCAAGCCGACCTCGATATGGCTATCGCAGCCTCGAACATTCTCTTCGGCAAATCAACCAAAGAAAATCTCCTCCAACTCGACCAGCAAACATTTGCCGATGTCTTTAAAGACGTGCCCCACTATCATGTTTCTCGCGACAGCATCATCGGTCAGCCAGCTGTCGACGCCCTCAATCAAGAAGGCATGCAAATCTTCCCAAGCAAAAGCGAGATGCGCAAGATGGTTAAAGGTGGCGGCGTGTCGCTAAACAAAGAAAAGCTCCAAGCTTTCGACCAGGCAATAACCGAAACCGACCTCATAGACGATAAATACATCCTCATCCAAAAAGGAAAAAAGAACTATCATCTAATCATCGTGGCCTAACATTAGGAGTATCTGTTTTACAAAAATTTGGATAGGCTCATAAAACGATTTACCTTTGCACGCAGAACTTCTGTCCTATGGTGTAATGGTAGCACAACAGGTTTTGGTTCTGTTTGTGGTGGTTCGAATCCGCCTAGGACAACAGAAATAAATTCTTTAATTAGGGTGAATCGGAAGATTCACCCTAATTTTTTTCTCTTTTTGCCACACAAACCAATCCCGATACAGGTTCCGATACAAAGTCTACACCGTATTTCACAACACCCGAAGATTATGTTCCTTTCTCCAGTGTATATATTGTCCCGACAAATGTCTTGATCGTTCCTACACGTTGATAATTATTTGTCTACATACGTATTGCAACGCGATTGCTCCCGTATTCCATTCTATTTATATATGGAGTCCCTTCTATTTATATACATACTCTCATTGTTTTCTTAACCGAGAAATTTAATTATCATCATGATGAAAAATTAGTTTCATAATGATGATACAAACGTTTCATCGTGATGATAAATTTGTTTCATCACGATGATAATTCGATTTCTCCAGTATGTCTATGATACAACTCCCTAATGTAAATAGAAGGGGATACGTATATAAATAGAAGGGAGTACGGGAGAAATTTAACGGGGATACGGAAGTAAAAGAGACGCGATATGCTTGGAAAGACAATGTGATACTGGAAAAGATTTATTCCGGAGGTAAACGTTTACACTCTAAAACTGCTCGGAGAGACATGTGGCACTGAAATATAAGAAGGATATTAGATTACATTTGTGAACCGGAAAAGCATGCCCGTTGGTATGCCGATAAGGTATAAATCAAAAAAGGTATAAAAGAGATGAAACGTATTCTTTCAAGTGTTTTCGGATTAGTGCTAGCACTAACAGCGATGGCCGACGGATGGCCGGCAAACTATAATGGAGTTATGTTGCAAGGATTCTTCTGGGATTCTTTCAGTGAGTCGAAATGGACTGCACTGGAGGCGCAAACTAGCGATTTTGCGGGATATTTTGACCTCGTTTGGGTTCCGCAAAGTGGTAAATGTTTAGAGAATTACAATACGATGGGCTATACACCTTATTATTATTTCAACCAGAATTCGAGCTTCGGAACCGAGGCCGAATTGCGGTCGATGATTGGCGCATTCAAAGCTGCGGGAATCGGAACGGTTGCCGACGTAGTTGTGAATCATCATAATACAACAGGATGGTTCGCTTTTCCGGCCGAGACTTATGGCGGTAATACGTATCAACTTCTCTCAACCGACATCTGTGCCAACGATGATGGCGGTCAGACAGCTACTCAGGCGGCTAGCGAGGGTGTTCAGCTCGGCAGTCATAACGACGACGGTGAAGACTGGGGCGGAATGCGCGACTTGGACCATCGAAGTGCAAACGTGCAGAGAATCGTGAAGGCCTACGAGAAGTATTTGCTCGATGACCTTGGATATTCAGGCTTCAGATATGACATGGTAAAAGGATTCGCCGGCGAACATGTGGGAAATTATAATGCTGCCGCAGGTGTGAAGTTTTCCGTAGGTGAATATTGGGATGGTAATGCGCATAGCGTGAGAAGCTGGATTGACGCGACTGGAAAGAGAAGTGCAGCTTTCGATTTTGCTTTCCGATATGCGGTGCGCAATGCGATTAACGGGTCGACAAATGGTCAGCAAACCGGTTCGTCTAACTGGTCGTTGCTGAGCGATGCGAGTCAGGCAACTGGTATAAACATCAATAATGGAGCCTATAAGCAGTGGGCTGTTACTTTCGTTGAAAATCATGATACGCAATATCGTTCGGCAACCGAGCAGAACGACCCGCTTCGTAAAGACACCCTGGCAGCTAATGCTTTCATGCTGGCAATGCCGGGTACGCCATGTGTGTTTTATTCACATTATCGGGCTTACGGAAAAGAGATAAAGGCGATGATTGACGCACGTAAGATTGCAGGAATAACTAATATGAGCAACTATACGAACTATCGAAACAATAATCGATATTATGCCAATACGGTCGACGGCACACGCGGTAAACTGCTCGTGATTGTGGGTTCTGATGCCAACTCGTTGTCGATTCCGGCTAATCGTTTTGTGAAGGTGCTCAGCGGCTATCATTACGCTTATTATCTTTCGCCTGAAACTGAAACAGCATGGGTCGATTTGCCCAGCGGAACATACGAAGGCGCGCAAAAAACTACTCTCACGGCAGTATCAGCCACGGCGGGCGCAAAGTTGGTCTACACAATCGATGGAACTAATCCCACCGCCAGCAGCACGCAAGCTCAAAGCGGCGAAACTCTCACAATTCCTCCGGGACAACAACGCTCAAAGTTGGGCTTCTGATAGGTTCGGCAGTTAGCGGTATCGTGACCCGACAGTATAATGTTCGCAACTTTTCGCCCTATGAAATAAAAGTCTACGTGAATGCCGACGATGCCGGTTCGGCATGGAGCGCGGCCTCTACATCGGGAGCTTCGCCCGCAATAAACTTCTGGATTTGGGGAGGCAGTCACTCAACCGTATCGGGCAGTTGGCCTGGCGATAAAGTGACCGACATTGAAACTCGCAACGGAAAGAAATGGTTCGTCAAGAGCTTTAATATCACAACCTCAACTGACGTGGTGAACTTTGTTTTCAGCGTAGGAAGCGGAACCCCACAAACGGTTGATGTGCTGGACGTGAAAGAAACTTCATTTTTCAATATCTCCAATTCGCTCGACGGCAGTAAATATAAAGTCAACGTAACTACCGGAATCAATCGCCCGCAATATCAGTCGGCGAACTCCGATCCTTATTACTACACCCTCGCAGGACAACGTCTCCTTCGTCCAGCCAAGCCGGGAGTCTATATCCATGCTGGGAAGAAAATAATTGTGAGATAGTTCCTCACATTCTCTTTCAAAAGAAAAATCTTACAATACGCAAGCTCTGCAATCTTTGTAGACTTGCGTATTGTTCTTTCTCCCACTCTTTCATTCATGGCCTTGCAGCCCTTTGTTCAAACAACTTTTCCAATGAAAATTTTGGATGTTCCGGTTTTTCACCCTACTTTTGCATTCGCCTGATAGGACAAAAACCTGCTTCAGTAGCTCAGTTGGTTAGAGCACCTGACTGTTAATCAGGGGGTCGTTGGTTCAAGCCCATCCTGGAGCGCAAAAAGAGGAATCATTCAGAATGATTCCTCTTTTTTTATGCGAGTTCGTGACCCTCACTCTACCACTATTCTTTACGGGGGAGCACGATATGACCCTCACTCTGCCGTGATTTTTTACGGGGGAGCACGATATGACCCTCACTCTGCTATGATTTTTTATGTGGGAGCATGATATGACCCTCACTCTACCGTGATTTTTTATGTTGGAGCACGATATGACCCTCACTCTGCCATGATTTTTTACGGGGGAGCATGATATGACCCTCACTCTGCCATGATTTTTTACGGGGGAACACGATATGACCTCACTCTGCCACGATTTTTACGGGGGAACACAATATGACCCTCACTCTGCCATGATTTTTACGGGGGAGCACGATATGACCCTCACTCTGCTACGATTTTTTACGGGGGAGCATAATGTGACCCTCACTTTGATGTGTTTTTTCAGGGGAGAGCGCAAACCTGCCACCGGAAAAGCATCTCCCAAATGACGGGAACAAAAAACGGTCACCGGTTTGCTTCGCCGCAAAAAATGGCGCAAAACGGTCACCGTATTGACATATCTGCACACGATGGAGTAGGGGAGAATCTTACACCAATTGGTCGAGATGGCGCTTTAGTTCCTGCAGTTCGTCGCGCACAAAGATTAGTCGCTCGATAAGTTTTTGTTTGTTACTGGCCTCGCCTCGCTTGGCATAAACAATTTTGCGGGCGGCGAGATACGGAATCCGCGAACTTTTATAAGGTTATAAATCAGTTTCAGGTCTTCGATGTTTGCTTCAGTGTATCGCCTCACTCCGCGCGCATTTGTTTTTGGGCGAATGTGCGGAAACTCGCTCTCCCAATAACGAAGCTGACTGCTTGCAACGTTCAGCATCTTAGAAACTTCTGCTATCGAATAATATAATTTGCGGGATTGGATTGCCATATCTAAGTTCTTGCCAGATAGTTAGCTGCCGGCAAAGTATTTGCAAAAATAACGATAACGAAATACCTTTGCAACTCTTCAAAAGTAAATTTAGAATTGAAAGAAACTGATAAAAATATGATGACAGCCAACGAAATTCGCGAATCATTCAAGAAGTTTTTCGAGTCGAAAGGACACGTAATTGTACCTTCTGCTCCAATGGTCATAAAGGACGATCCGACACTTATGTTTACCAACGCGGGGATGAATCAATGGAAAGATGTTATTCTTGGGATAAAAGACCCGGAACCGCGTCGGCGAACCGACTCGCAGAAATGTTTGCGTGTGAGCGGAAAGCACAACGACCTTGAGGAGGTTGGACACGACACCTATCATCACACTATGTTCGAAATGCTGGGCAACTGGAGTTTCGGCGATTATTTCAAAGAAGGAGCTATTGATTATGCGTGGGAATATTTGGTGGATGTGTTGCAGCTTAATCCGGAAGACCTATATGTGACCGTGTTCGAAGGAAGTCCGGCAGAAGGAATTGACCGCGACGAAGAGGCTGTTCGATGCTGGGCTAAACACTTGCCGGCCGACCATATTCTGGACGGAAATCGACACGATAATTTTTGGGAAATGGGCGATACCGGACCCTGCGGACCGTGTTCGGAGATTCACATAGACTCGCGCCCGCCCGAAGAGAAAAACGGCGGAATACCCGGTCGAGAGCTTGTGAACAAGGATAATCCGCAGGTCATCGAGATTTGGAACATCGTGTTTATGCAGTTCAATCGCAAGGCCGACGGTTCGCTCACCCCGCTGGCAATGAATGTTATCGATACCGGAATGGGATTCGAACGTCTCGTTCGCATGCTCCAAGGCAAGCACTCCAACTACGACACCGACATTTTCCAGCCCATCATTCGCGAAATAGAACAGCTTAGCGGAATGAGATACGGATTCACAACGCCAACCGACGCCCGAACCGAACAGGAAAAAATCGACATCGCCATGCGAGTCGTAGCCGACCATCTTCGCGCCGTGGCCTTCTCAATAGCCGACGGACAGTTGCCCGGCAACGCTAAAGCCGGCTATGTGATTCGCCGAATCCTGCGACGTGCCGTTAGATATGCCTATACTTTCCTCGGTCAGAAAGAGGCTTTCATCTACAAACTGCTCAACGTTCTGATTCACGAAATGGGCCAGGCTTATCCCGAACTTACAGCTCAGCGCGAACTCATCGGCCGAGTAATAAAGGAAGAGGAAGATTCTTTCCTGCGCACGCTCGATAAAGGCATAACCCTCCTTAACGAGGCCATGCACCAGCTCGAAGAAAAACACGAAACACAGCTCGACGGACAGGAGGCATTCCGACTATTCGACACTTATGGATTCCCACTCGACCTCACTGAACTTATTTGTCGCGAGAACGGCTACACCGTCGATATCGAGGCTTTTAATCGCGAAATGCAGCAGCAAAAACAACGAGCGCGTAATGCTGCCGTTGTTGAAAACGAAGACTGGACAATCCTTTTCGAAGGCGAACAGCAATTCGTGGGCTACGACTATTCTGAATACGAATGCAAGATTATGCGCTATCGGAAAGTGAATCAAAAGAAACGTTCTTTCTATGAACTCGTGTTAGATTACACCCCGTTCTATGGTGAGATGGGCGGACAAGTAGGCGACCAGGGCGTTCTCGTGAGCGAGGACGAAACAATAGAGGTTATCGACACCAAACGCGAAAACAATCAAAGCATTCACATCGTCAAAGAACTCCCCAAAAACCCTACAGCCCATTTCATGGCATGCGTCGACACCGACAAGCGCGAAGCGTCGGCTGCCAATCACACCGCTACGCATCTGCTCGACTACGCTCTTAAACAGGTACTGGGCGAGCATGCCGAACAGAAAGGTTCTTATGTCAGCCCGGATACGCTACGGTTCGACGTCGCGCATTTCCAAAAAATAACCGATGACGAACTCCGACAGGTAGAACGAATCGTGAACCGAATGATTCGGCAGGATATTCCTCTCGACGAGCATCGCGACACACCCATCGACGAAGCCCGAAAAATGGGAGCCATTGCGCTCTTCGGCGAAAAATACGGTGATACAGTACGCGTTGTTCGCTTTGGTCCCAGCTGCGAATTTTGCGGAGGCATACACGCCACCTCCACCGGCCGTATCGGTTTCTTTAAGATTATAAGCGAAAGCAGTGTGGCCGCCGGCATCAGACGAATAGAAGCTATGACCGGTCAGGTGTGCGAGGACGCAATCTACCTTCTTCAAGATACCTTCTGCGACCTCAAAGCAATGTTCAACAACGCATCTGATCTCAAAGCCGTGCTAATGAAATACATTGAAGAACACGATGCTATGAAAAAAAGCATTGAACGTTTCAGACAACAAGCTGTTGAGAGAACGGCGAAAAATCTTGTGGAACACGCCCAGACAGTAAATGGTATCCATGTAGTTAAAGCCGTCCTGCCAATGGAGCCCGCATCGGCTAAAGACATTGTTTTCAAAGTTCGCGAAGCCATTCCGTCGAGTCTAGTTTGTATTATCGGGTCAATCCACGAAGACCACCCGATGCTTTCGCTGATGTTTAGCGACGACATGGTTTCAGAACACGGCCTAAACGCAGGCACCATAATTCGCCAGGCCGCCAAACTAATCAAAGGCGGCGGTGGCGGACAGCCCCACTACGCCCAAGCCGGCGGAAAAGATGTCGACGGCCTAAACGCCGCAGTCGACGAAGCTCTCCGACTAAGCATATAAATCTCTTCCCTCACCCCTCCCTCCTCCTCTCTCACCCCTCCCCTCGCACGCGAATCCACAAAAAAAAGACCTTTGCAATTCCTTTCGGTTTTGCAGAGGTCTTTTTTAATTCGACCACTAATTGGCCAGCCTTTTATTCTGCCGCCTGGTTGAAAATTACTCCCCCTGTTGCACCTGCAGAACGTATAATGAGCTCTGACTTGCGCTTTTCTCCACTCTTGTTAGGCTTTATAGAAACAGTCAGCACATTATCCTGCATTGTCGCTTCAGTCCATTCGCCTTTAAGTTCCTTTATAGGAGCTTTCCAATTTGAAGGTAAACGCTTCTTATCGTTTTCCCAAAGACTGTCATAATCAAGGTCAATAAGTTTATAGTTAGTACACCTAATGTGATACGTTCCTCCACTGGCCGGAACCGATATATTTTCGGATTCATCGATAGTTGTTTCTTCACAAACAAACGACATTGGGGTCCACTCAGTCCAATTCTCATTTTCACACGATGTGAGCGCTAGCAGTATCATCGATACTGAGATAAAAATAAATTTCTTCATTGTTTAAATTGTTTATGTTGCAAACGGATTTATTCTGCTGCTTGATTGAAGATTATACTTCCAATAGCCCCCGCAGAATATATATAGATTTCTGATTTGCGTTTTTCTCCTCCCTTGTTAGGCTTTAAAGAGACTGTCAGCACATTATCCTGCATTGTCACTTCTGTCCATTCGCCTTTAAGTTCCTTTACAGGATCTTTCCAATTTGAAGGTAAACGCTCCTTATCATTTTCTCTAAGACTATTATAGTCAAGGGCAAGCAATTTATAGTTAGTACACCTAATGTGATACGTTCCTCCCTCCGCTGGAATCGATATGTTTCCAGATTTGTCGATAGTTGTTTCTTCACTAACAAACGACATTGGGGTCCACTCAATCCAATCCTCATTTTCACACGATGTGAGCGCTAGCAGTATCATCGATACCGAGATAAAAATAAATTTCTTCATTGTTTAAATTGTTTATGTTGCCAACAGATTTATTCCGCCGCCTGATTGAAGGTTAAAGATCCGGTTGCACCAAGAAAATACGTAAGAAGTACAGTTCGACGTTCTTTTCCGCTATCATTAGGTTTTATAGTTACGGTTAAAACATTACCCTTAAGCATCACCTTAGTCCAGTTGCCGTTAAGCTCATATTTGGGGAGGCTCTTCTCTGTGTCCATTTCTATATCGTCTTCTATAAGACTATTATAATTAAAGTCTATCTGTTCATAGTTTATACACTTTATATGATATGTTCCTCCCTCAGCCGGGATTGAAATATTTCCAGAATTATCGATAGTTGTTTCTTCACTAACAAACGACATGCGCTCCCATTTTTCTACTTCTGGCCCTGTGATTGTGCATGATGTGAGCGCTAGCAGCATCATCGATACCGAGACTAAAAAAAACTTCTTCATTGTATTTTGAATTTATCCTGCCGCCTGGTTGAATATTACTCCTCCTATTACACCTGCAGAACGTATAATGAGCTCTGACTTGCGCTTTTCTCCACTCTTGTTAGGCTTTATAGAAACAGTCAGCACATTATCCTGCATTGTCGCTTCAGTCCATTCGCCTTTAAGTTCCTTTATAGGAGCTTTCCAATTTGAAGGTAAACGCTTCTTATCGTTTTCCCTAAGGCTGTTATAATCAAGGTAAATCAGTCGATAGTTAGTACACTTAATATGGTATGTCCCTCCGCTGGCCGGAACCGATATATTTTCGGATTCATCGATAGTTGTTTCTTCACAAACAAACGACATTGGGGTCCACTCAGTCCAATTCTCATTTTCACACGATGTGAGCGCTAGCAGTATCATCGATACCGAAACTAAAAAAATCTTCTTTATTTCCATATTACAGAATATTCTAAATTATATACATAATCTCCCTCATTACCACTTCTTGTTCTGCCAGTATCGTCCACTTTAGGCCCCTGACTTGTCCGAAAATTCCCAGACAGATAAAATCCATTCTGATAACCATCCCAACCCAATTACAATGTATAAATCGTTCTATATGCCCTTGCCCCCAAGATATTACAATATATCCATCGTATACCCAAGCGTGACCACCTGTAAATTTTTTCCAAAAAAAGTTTTTTCTTGTATCCCCGATTACCGCAACCAAATACAGGCTGTCCTTTTTTAATAGTTTGCATTATGTCTGTCTCATTATAGTCTCTGAGTTTTGTAGCGTGTAATCCGACATTAGGAAGCCATTTTATAAATTTAGAACAATTTACACCTGTTGAATTAAATCTCGAGTCTTTGGCAAATTCATAATCAGCGTCAAGTAGTCCTCCCAGGCAACGACATAAATGAGCTATCTCATTCATTGATTCAGGCGTTTTATTGGGATCAAGTCGGCCATCATTTGCCTCGCTGTCAGCCAGAATCCTATCCCAATGTAAAACCGTTATACCTTCAGGATTGTTATCGTAAGAGACACCCACAGAACGAGGAGTTCCGTAATGTGATAGAATCTGTGCAGCTGCGGTGATAACGCAGCCAGTAACTTTATTAGGACAGTATCTCCCATAACTATTTGGTTTTCTTGCTCCTCCTTGGCCCCATTTTGTTTTGAGAATTGGTTTAACGGCATCAGTCATTTCCCATGGGTATACAGTTCTTGTTAGTTCCTTTCCATAATAATTCTTGATATCGTCCAGTTCTTTCAATATTGCCCTATCAAGGAAGAGGAGGAAACCATCATTGTTTTCTTTCTCTAACTCTTTGATGTTATAGTTGCCTTCGTCGATGATTGCGTACAATGGGTCGGTTCTTTTGTCGGCAGAAACAATTGCGAAACCACTGCTGTCTGCGAAATTAACGATGTAGAACAGCGTGTCTATACCCATAGCATTTATTGAACTGCGAGTTTGGACAGACGATGCACGCAAGGCTTCAACATTGGCAACACTCTTCTTTTTAATGACCCTGGTATTTGATTTTGCTTCCATTTTGTTGGCAAAATCGAGGGCTATTTCAGAGGCCTCTTCTACGGTAGTTTTAAAACTTGGAGTTTCAACGGTTGGAGAAACTCTTTTCTTCTCGATGTACTCTTGTTCGTTTGACGAACATGAAGCGAGTACAATTGCAATAAGAATTGCATAGGTTACTTTTTTCATGGAAAAATATTTATTGTTATTGAAAAGTTGTTTGCAAAACTAATGCTCCTCACATGTTATTCCAAATGATTATAAATGTTTCTTTCTATTTTCATTTCGTATGTGAGTTCGGTTTAAGAATTCGTTTAATTCTCGTAGGGAGACTATGAATGATAGACATGGGGTTTGTCACTACAGGTCGTCGATAAGCCTAATGGGAACTTCTCTTGAGCCGAACTCGCGTATTTCGTCTTTTCCCGTATTTCATCAATCATGACGCTCGCAATATTCCTTTTTTAATCTGTGCAGAGCGACTGGAAAATAGAGATAAATCGAGAGACAATTAATTGTGAACATCTACTTACTTTTGCGAGCGTGTCGATTCCCAAAACGAAAAGGAGAAAAGAACAATGAACCAACCAACTCAACCTTTATTCAAAATGTTTTCGGCAGTGAAGAATATGCTGCGGAAACGAAACAAATTACAGGAAAAAGAACTGCAGGAAGATTTCCTCAAAGCCGTGTTTGAACATCGGGGCAAAATGACAATCGAGGAGGCTAAACAAACAGCGAAAATGCTCAATTCTGCGCCCGAAAATATCGCTGCCGTTGTGGGTGCACTTGTGTTCAATGGCGAACTCACTGCAGGGGAGTACATCGAACTTACGGAAGAGGGTCGGAAGCATGCCCTGAAGATAATTCGTGCGCATAGAATATATGAGCAGTATCTGGCAGAGCATTCGGGCTATGCACCGCCCGAGTGGCACGAACGGGCACACAGAATGGAGCACAGAATAAGCGATGATGAACGCGAACGGATTGCATCGCTACTTGGAAATCCGCTATTCGATCCGCATGGTGACCCGATTCCTACTCATTCGCTTGAGATGATTGACAAAGCACCCGTTGGACAACCGTTGAAAGTGCAGTCGTGGTGGAAAATAACTCATGTCGAAGACGATAATCTCACTCTGTTTGCTCGGATAGCCGACACTGGGATAACGAAAGACTCCATAATCTTCATTACACATATCGACAACGTATCGTTTGCTTTCAGGTATGAAGGCGAGAGGTTCGTTTTGCCCGTCGTCGCACTTTCGGCAATAAATATGGAACCCATTAGTGAGACCGAGGCCAGTAAGCAGCCCGGAACGAGGGCACGAAGACTTGTAAATCTCGAGTCGGGGAAGACGGTACGTATTGTTGGACTTTCGCCTTCGTGTCGCGGAGCTTTGCGGAGACGTCTAATGGATTTGGGTTTCGTTAGAGGAAGTACTGTGGGTATCGACATGCGGAGTCCGATGGGCAACCCGATTGCCTACACCGTGCGCGGAACTGCAATTGCACTTCGGCACGACCAGGCGAAATACATTTTATATCAAGAATTATAATCGAAAGAAAAAACATGACCGAAATACAATCTCAATGCGCAAATTGTCCGAAGGCATCGCTTAGAAGTCTTCAGCGACGAGGTACACAAGCCGGAGGCGAACGCTATGTCGTTGCCCTTGCCGGCAATCCGAACACCGGAAAGAGCACGGTGTTCAACGCTCTCACCGGATTGAAACAACATACCGGAAACTGGCCGGGGAAAACCGTCGGGAAGGCCGAGGGATATTTCAATTATGAAAACGACACTTATCGAATCGTTGACCTGCCCGGAACTTATTCGCTTTCGTCTACATCGGAGGACGAGGAAATTGCACGCGACTTCATTCTCTTCGGTCAGCCCGATGTCACGGTGATGGTTGCAGATGCGACACGGCTCGAACGCAATATGAATCTGATTCTGCAGGTGTTGCAAATAACCGACAAGGCCGTACTCTGCGTGAACTTGCTCGATGAGGCGAAGCGAAACAATATCGAGATAAACCTTAATGCCTTGTCGCGCCGATTGGGAATACCCGTCGTGGGTTGTTCGGCTCGTTCAGGGCATGGCATAGATAACCTTCTTGCCGTGATTCGCGAGGTTGTAACAGGTGAATATGTTTGTCGACCGCATCGGGCAACTAATTTGCCACCCGACACGGCTGAACGGGTGAAAATGCTGGCCGAGCGGGTGAAGGAAATCTATCCCGACCTTCGGAATGCCGAATGGATTGCCTTTAGATTAATGGAGAACGACCCCAGCGTTATGGAACGGTTTGGAACGCCGGAACTCAATGCCCTAGCCGAAGAGGTGCATATGCAAATAAGCAACAACTTTCACGACCAATGGATGGAAGATATTTATTCGCAGGCCGAGGAGATTTGTCGCGACACCGTTACTCAAAGCGGACACCGCGGTAGACTGCCTTTCGATGTGAAGCTCGACCGCATTCTCACACACCGTTTTTGGGGTTTCCCAATCATGGTTGCGCTACTCGGAGTAGTTTTTTGGCTCACCATTATCGGTTCGAACTATCCGTCTGGTTGGCTCAACGAACTTCTTGTCGGGATAATCCATCCTGCACTGCGCGAGGGCTTCGTCGGCATTGGGTCGCCTGACTGGCTCACAGGATTGGTTGTCGACGGGATATATCTTTCCACCGCTTGGGTCGTGTCGGTTATGCTTCCGCCGATGGCAATATTCTTTCCACTGTTCACACTACTCGAAGATTTCGGTTATCTGCCACGCGTTGCGTTTAATCTCGACGAACTTTTCCGACGCGCAGGAGCTCACGGCAAGCAAGCGCTCACGATGAGCATGGGATTCGGATGTAACGCGGCCGGTGTGGTGTCTACCCGTATAATCGACAGTACTCGTGAACGACTCATCGCCATTATCACCAATAATTTTTCGTTGTGCAACGGGCGCTGGCCCACGCAGATTCTTTTGGCTACGCTTTTCATCGGCGCCGCCGTGCCACAGCAATACAGCAGTGTTGTGGCTCTTGTGGCAGTGATGAGCGTGGTACTTATGGGAGTAATGTTTATGTTCGGAAGTTCGTGGATGCTTTCGCGCACGATCCTACGCGGTGAGGTGTCTACTTTCCATCTAGAATTGCCGCCTTATCGACCGCCGCAGTTTTGGCAAACGCTCTATACGTCGCTCATCGACCGAACGCTAATTGTGCTTTGGCGTGCCATTGTCTTCGCAGCTCCTGCCGGAGCAGTGATATGGCTCTGCTCCAACGTTACGGTGGGTAATGTGAGTATAGCACAACATCTTATTGGATGGCTCGACACACCGGGTTGGATAATGGGGCTTAATGGGGTTATTCTGCTGGCTTATATCCTGGCCATACCGGCTAACGAAATAGTAATGCCAACGATATTGATGCTGACAATGTTGGTGCTAGGTCAAACCGATATGGCGGCGGCCGGCGTACTGATGGAAGGTACAGAGGCCGAAACAAAACAAATTCTTCTAATGGGCGGCTGGAATCTTCTCACGGCCGTGTGCCTGATGGTGTTTTGTTTGCTTCATCATCCTTGTTCAACCACCATATATACAATCTATAAAGAAACAAAAAGCGCGAAGTGGACGGCCATCGCCACGCTTCTCCCTCTTGTCCTGGGAATAATCGTGACGTCGTTAATAGCTGTCGTTTGGAGAATGATTTAGGAAAAGGGTCTTTAGTTCACGAAAGTCTCGGAATTATAGCTGTCCGGCCTCAACTTGAAGTACGATTCGTTCCACAAGACGATCGGAACCTTTGGGGTCGTAGCGTTTCTTCAAACTGGCGCCGAACATCCATGCAAAAGCCTGATATACTCCCGCACGAATTGGCCCGAGAAAAGCCTGAATCAATTCATATCCCGTTGAATGAGTTTCGCGGTCGATTAGTTTTATTAGTAGTTTCCCCTGTGAATAAGTGAGCTTTTTCACCCGTGGCGTGTATTGTTCCTTAATGCCGTGCTCGACGCGTTTCATATGCTCGTCGCGTTCTTTTTTAGTTGGTAGCGTTTGCAGATAAGCATATGTCTCGAGTATAATCTGATTACATTCCTTCGCCATTGGCAGCACTTTTTTTATGTTATAAACAAGCCTGTTATAGGCCTCGCGCTGTTTGGCATCCTTGAACTCCATGGGCGGAAACACGTATATGTTATTAGTCCTCACATATTGCACGCTGTCGCCATTAACCTTCGCCTTCCCGATGTGCACCATCGGTACAAACGTTGGCGAATCCATATCCACTGCTCTGTCTTCGGGATTGAGGTGCTCCTGTGCCCCGATAGTTGTGAGCAGAGTTATAAGAGCTGAAAAACACAGAATTATCTTCCTTTTCATGTCGCACAAAAGTAAATATTATTTCCCACCTCTCAAAGATGTTCTCCGCTCCCGTATTTTGGGGTATAATCATTGTCAGCATCACTGTCAATTAATTCTAGTGCTAAAACACACTTGTACGAATAGCTTTCCGTTGATAAGTTGAGATAAATAACGAGTGCAAGACTGTAAATCCAATAGTTTTCGGATTAATTAGTGTGTGTCGGATGTAATTAAAATAGGCTAAAAACCGGGCTCGAAAAATGCGGTTTTCAGGCATCTAGTTGGAAATGACTAATTTTGCATATCATTGAAAAATAAACATGCTCACTATTAAAGTTATAAACAAAGGCAGTCAGGAACTACCAAGATATGCAACCAATCAGAGTGCCGGAATGGATCTGCGTGCTAATCTCGAGAGTACGATAACACTTCATCCAATGGAACGTCGGCTAATTCCCACAGGACTTCACATCGCGCTCCCCGAAGGGTTCGAAGCACAGGTGAGACCCCGAAGTGGACTAGCTTTGAAGCATGGAATAACTGTGCTCAATACACCGGGAACGATTGATGCAGATTATCGAGGTGAAATAATGGTTTTACTCATAAATCTTTCTGATAAGGACTTCGTTATCAACTCTGGTGAACGTATCGCACAAATGGTTATAGCACGTCATGAACAGGGCGAACTAATAGAGGTGGAAACTCTTGATGAAACCGAGCGTGGATCCGGAGGATATGGACACACGGGCGTGAAATAAATGAGGTTTTACAACAGGATGACAAAATATTTAAGATTAAAAAATGTGCTAAGTCGTGCCACGGTATTAACTACCGTACTGTTTTTCTCGACTGTGGCGAATGCAGTGTCGCAAGATAGCTTGCTACGCTACAAATATTTCTTCCTCGAAGGTATCAGACAACAGGAGATGGGCAACATCAGCGCATCGTTCGACCTTCTGAGGCATGCGCGCGATATTAACCCATCGGCACCGGAGGTTTATTATGAGTTGGCCGGATATTATGTCGATATGAAAGACAATAAAATGGCACGTTTGAATTTCGAGCGAGCTGTTGAACTCAATCCAGATAATTCAACTTATCAGGAACGGCTGGGACAGTTCTACATAACCCAGAAGGAATACGATAAGGCTATTGCAGCCTACGAACGACTCTATGTTTCGAATAAAGCTCGGCAGGATATTATTCAGATTCTATTTCAGCTCTACGGAGCGCAGAGTAACTATAAAAAGATGATTGAGACACTCGAGAGATTCGAGCTGGTCGAGGGAGGAAACGAACAGATTTCTCTGACGAAGATGCAACTATACGAACAGATGGGTGAGAAGCGGAAGGAATATGAAGAACTGCAGTCGTTGGTTAACAAGCATCCTCTGGAGCTCAATTATCGAGTTATGTTGGGCAATTGGCTACTACAGAATAATCGCAAGAAAGAAGCGTTTGCAGTCTACAAATCGGTTCTGAAAGAAGAACCCGAGAATGTTGCGGCCCAACTTTCACTGCTTGATTATTATCGTGAAACGAAGAACATTAAGATGGAGGAAGACTTAACCGTCAGTCTTCTGAAATCACGAAAAACAGATAAAGAAACGAAGATGACTCTGCTTCGACATGCTATAATTAACGGTAGGTCGGATGGAAGTGACAGTGTGTCGATTCTTCAACTGTTCGATAAGGTGTTAACTCTTCCGCAGCAGGATGCCGACATAATAATGCTTAAGGCGGCCTACATGTCGCTGCTCAAAGCTCCGCAAGAATCTATAAATAGGCTTTACGAGCAGGCCATAGCTGTAGAACCGGAGAATCTGCGTGCTCGTATAGCTCTTATTCAAAGTATATGGGATTCGAAAGACTACGACAGGATTATAGAACTTTGTAAACCGGCACAGGAATATAATCCTGAAGAAATGGCTTTCTATTATTTCCAAGGACTGGCACAATATCAAAAGCGTGACAACGAAGCGGCGCTTGTCACGCTTAGGAAAGGAATCAGTCAGATAAAGAAAGATAGTAATCCAGATTTTGTAGCCGACTTCTATGCTATCATGGGAGAAATCCTCCATGAGAAAGGACTCGATAATGACGCCTTTGCTGCATTCGACAGCTGTCTGCAATGGAAGCCCGACAATGTTGAGGTGCTCAACAACTATGCTTACTATTTAAGCGTACTCGGAAAGGATTTAGATAAGGCCGAACGGATGAGTTACAAAACAATCAAGGCTAATCCTACAAGCAGCACTTTCCTTGACACCTATGCGTGGATTTTGTTTCAACAACAACGATACGACGAGGCCAAAAATTACATAGAGCAGGCCATCAAAAACAATAGTGAACTGAATGATGTCGTTGTGGAGCATGTAGGCGATATATTCTCCATGACTGGCAACGTAGAGAAGGCACTGGAATATTGGCAGCGCGCTTTGCAAAAAGGTAACAACAGCGAATTGCTCAAAAGAAAAATCCAACTTAGAAAATACATCGCAAAATGAATACAAAACATATCTTCAAAGGATTGTTGGCACTTGTACTGCTCGTTTTGGTAGGAACTGTTGAGGCCAGCGCACAATTGAAAAAGAATGTAGAACTTGTGCATAAAGTGGTAGACCAGGCACTATATCAAAAGAACCTCGTTTCCGACCTTACTTTCACAGTAAATACTGATTCGAGGGAAATCTCTGTTCCCGGAATTTTGCGAATGCGCAAAGATGAGGTGATTCGCTTGCAATTACTCATTCCGTTGCTTCGTAGCGAAGCTGGCCGGATTGAATTCACACCGAGCCACGTACTCTTCATTGACCGGATACACAAACAATATGTCAAGGCAACCTACGAAGAAGTGGCTTTCCTGCGCAACAACGGCATCGACTTCTACTCGCTCCAAGCGTTGTTCTGGAACCAACTTTTCGTTCCCGGACAGAAAAAGGTTGGCGAAGACGGAGTGTATAAATTCAACGTCGACACATCGGCGAAGAACGGACCCCTTGTTCCTATAATGCTCAAAGACGGCAAGATGCAATATAAATGGATGGCCAACTATCAAACCGGACTCATTGGTCAGGCCGAAGCGAAATATAACGGTTCAGATGGTGTGTCTGTTCTTCGCTGGAATTATTCCGACTTCCGTGAATTTGGTTCTAAGACATTCCCTGCACAACAAGACATTGTCATAGAAGCTGCCGCAAAAAAGAAAACGATTAAGGCCTCCCTCGAGTTAGAAAAAATTACTGCAAACGACACATGGGAATCATTCACTACGCCTTCTGATAAGTATCGACAGGTTGGCGTCGACGAAATTCTCGATAAACTGATGATGCTCTAATGAAAAAACTTCTGATATCCTACATACTTTTGTTTGCCTGTACAATCACTTTACAGGCACAGCATAAAAAAGTCGATAAAAGGCCGGCTAAAGAACAAAAGGCTCGAACGGCTCCGACCGGAAAGGATAAAAAACAAACGACAATTAAGCAAACCGATCCGAAACAAAAGAAGGTTGCATCGCAATCTGTCAAGCAAAAGATAACTGCACCTACTTCGAAGCAGAATACAAAGGGCAAGCAGTCACAGAATGCAAGGCGACAAGGTGGAAAAGGCAAGTCGCAGAGCTATGTAACTACCGAGGAAATCAAGAATCTTCAGAAACAGAATCAGCAAATCCAAAAGGAAATCAAGGCTCACGAAGAGGAGTTCAAGGTGAAGCAAAAGGATGTTGACAACCGTTTACAAAAGATTATGACCCTTGACACGGAAATCGGGCAACATCAGAAAACCATAGACCGGCTCTCATCGAATATTAAAGGTTTGGATAACAATATTGATATTCTCAAAGAACAGCTCCGGCTACTTGAACAGCAACTTGTTGAACGTCGTAAACGTTTCATCGTTTCTATGCGTTATATGGCTCGCCACAGAAGCATTCAGGACAAGATGATGTTCGTGTTCTCCGCCAATAGTCTTACGCAGATGTATCGCCGGTTACGATTTGTTCGTGAATATGCAACCTATCAGCGTGCCCAGGGCGAACTCCTCAAAGCCAAACAAGAGCAAATCAACGAGAAACGCAAACAGCTTCACGAGGTGCGTGTCAACAAGAGTAATTTGCTCTATAAGGACCGACAGGTGCATGCCCAGATGGAAAATAAAAAAGTGGAGCAACAGCAGGTTGTTTCGTCGTTGCAGCAAGACCAAAAAGTGCTTCAAGGGGTGATTGCCGAACGCCGACAGAAACAGCAGGCTATCAACGCGCAAATCGACCGCCTAGTTCAAGTTGAAATACAAAAGATGCGTGCCCGTGCTGCTGCCGAAGCTAAGGCAAAGGCTGCCGAACGTGCTGCCGCTGCCAAAGCACGAGCCGCCGAAGCTGCACGTAAAAAAGCCGAGGCCGAAGCTGCCGCTCGCGAGAATGCACGACGTGTTGCCGAAGCCAAGGCGCGCGAAGAAAAAGCTAAAGCCGAGGCACGCGAAGCTGCAAAAGCGCGCGAAGCCGCAGCCGCCAAAGCCAGACAAGATGCCGCCTCGAAAGAAGAAGCAAAACGAGCCGAAGCCGCAGCTGCACGCGAAGCAAAAGCCGCACAGGCCGCACGCGAGGCCGAATCGGCCAGACTCGCCGCCGAAAGAAAAGCCGCTGCCGACCGCGAACGAGCTGAGCGTGCCCGTGCTGCCGAAAGTTCGGCTGCCTCCGAGGAATCTCTCCTCAATTCGGCCGACCGCGCAATAACCGGAAGTTTCGCTAATAATAAAGGTAGGCTACCCATGCCTATGTCCGGAAGAATCGTAACGCACTTCGGTTCGTACAACGTAGACGGCCTCTCAAATGTCAAACTCTACAGTCCGGGCATAAATATCAAAGGCGCGGCCGGCAGTCCTGTTCGAAGTATCTTCAAAGGCGAAGTAAGCGCTGTTTACAACGCTGGAAGCGGAGCCGTTGTAATGCTGCGCCACGGTGCCTACATCTCGGTTTACTTCTACCTTTCAAGCGTAAGCGTTAGCAAAGGACAAAAAGTAGGAACCGGTCAAACCCTCGGCACAGTAGGTTCCGACGGAACGCTGCAATTCCAGCTCCGAAAAGAAACCGTTAAGCTCAATCCCGAACAATGGCTACGATGAAACTCCTACCTCTCTTGGCCCTCGTGCTCCTTATCGCATCCTGCTCCTCCCGTCCTACATTCAGGATAGAAGGAGCAGTGCTTCCCGGCATTCGTGAAGGCCAAACAATATATCTCGTGCCCGAACAAAACGCCAACCGCAGCAATGTCGATTCAACCATTGTAAAGAACGGCCGATTCCATTTCGAAGGCGACACCGAACGCGTTAGCATCATTCGCCTGCCCATAATGAACCGCCTCGACGCCCAAGAATTGCTCGTTGTAACCGAACCCGGAGTAATAAACGCCACTATCGGCAAAACCAGCTCGGTTGGCGGAACACCCCAAAACCGAATCATGGCACAGTGGCAAGATGCCATTATAAAACGCAATCTCGTGGCCAGCCACTTCATGAACGAACGCCGTAAAGGATTTCCCGGCCGCGATTCAATCAGGCTCAAAACCATTCTCGACTCCACACAACAAGCCAGCACCGAGCTAACGAAACAAATCATAAGCAAGAATCGTGGCACAACTATTGCAAACTTTCTCAATAGCTAACAGGCCTTTAAACACAAATAAAAAACAGCAAGATTATGGATTCAGAAAAATTTTCAAGAGTATTCAACTCCGAGAACTGGGACATCGACGCATCAACATTTTTCCCCGCACTGATGCGCAAGGTTTATCTTTGGATGACTCTCGCCCTCGTTATTACCGCCCTCACAGCCTATCTGGCAGGCCCGTTGTTATTCCAACTCGGCGGCGGCGGATTCACATTCCTCATTGCCGGCGCAATCGAAATCGGCATTGTGGCCTATCTCAGTGCACGCATCAACAAGCTATCCCTTGTTCAAGCCACGGTAGGTTTCATTATCTACGCAATTCTCAACGGCGTAACCCTCGGCTGGATATTCGCCGTCTACCCCATTACTTCTATCTTCAAAACATTCGTCATTACAGCCGCAATGTTCGGCACGATGGCCATCATCGGCTCGGTAACCAAGAAAGACCTCTCGAAGATGGGCGGAATAGCGTCTATGGGCCTCATCGGATTAATCATCGCCGCGGTTGTAAATCTCTTTCTCCGCAGCACAATGATAGATTTTATTGTAAGCGGCATAGGCGTAGTTGTTTTTACGGGTATGACCGCCTGGGATGTTCAGCACATCAAAGAATCCATGGCTCGTTCAGGCGGCGCTCCCGGCGAACAAGTTCAGAAGCAAGCTCTTATGGGTGCCCTTCGTTTATATCTCGATTTCATTAATCTCTTCATCAGTTTGCTACGTTTCTTCGGTAGACTTCGCGAATAACAATATCTACACATTCACAATTAACGTATACGTAATATTCACCTATACATAGAACGAACTCCACGGTTCGTTCTATATGTTTTCAATTCCTTTTCCATTTGCCTTAAATCAAGAAGACACACTAAATTTTGCCCAAATAAATTGATTAATATACCTTTGCCGCCGTGAGACACTTAGCAACATATTTCATCGCCCCAGC
>NZ_BAKH01000021.1 GCF_000614105.1 Prevotella micans DSM 21469 = JCM 16134 | reverse complement strand
TCGCGGGGGCGATGGAATATGTTGCTATGTAACTCACGGCGGCAAAGGTATATTAATCAATTCATTCGGGCAAAATATGAGGCTGCTTTCTTGATTTAGAACAAGGTGGAGGAATTTAGATTAAATCGTGTGAGGCGCCTGCTGAAAGAGATTTTGGGGTTAAGACTTCTGCAAAAGACAGTGATTGCGAAATGTTCAATATTCATTAGAGACGAGTAGTTTGCGAGCAAACTCTATCATAGTGTCGCGGCCCAGGAGAAAGTCTTTTTGCAGAAGATTCAGTTTGTAGTCGGGGTCGATACCGAATTCGGTTAGAGCGCCGGTACGGTCGAACATCGGACAAGCAGAAAAACGAACGCCCCATCCATTAGGAAGCTCGCTAGAGAATGGCATACCCGAACCGCCGCCAGTGCGGTCGCCTACGACTCGAACATTTGGGAAACATTTCATGTATTTCACAAATTCGTTGGCAGCCGAGAATACGCTTCGATTCGTGAGCACCACTACTGGCTTTTGCCAACGAATTCCGCGGCCCGGATGAAGAATTTGTTGCTGCATGGGTGAAAAATCGTCATGTCCACGACCTGTTTTATGCTGCATGTAGCCCACAAGGAGAGATTCGTTGGTGAAGCGGGCTGCAAGTTCTTCGGCATTACTTATCGAGCCGCCGCCGTTGTTGCGAATGTCTACAATCAGACCACGGCAGGGTTGCAGATAGAGCATTATTTCGTTGAGATTGCTCGAACCGATTCCGCGCTGAAAACTGGCGCAGCGCAGATAGCCGATGTTGTCGTCTAAGATGGTGTAATCCATTCCGCTAGCCAGGAAATAATCGTTTTTGAGATATCGCCTCAGCAGTGAGTCTGAAAAGTTTTTAGGATAGTTTTCGTGCCACGCCCAATAGCGTGCAATGTCGAATGCCGTGTAAAGATTCACGTGTCCGTCGCGAAGTTCAGAAAGCATGTTAGCCATGATTTCGAATTGTTGTCGCTCGCTGAGAGAGTTGTTTATTTGTGCCGAATATTTCGCGTGGACAGCGTCCCAATCGATTCCTTTTTGCGAGAAGAAGCAATAATGCTCGTCCATTATTTTCCAGAGAGCTTCGAGATTGCCGCGCGGATTATTGTCGGGCGTTTCGTTTGTTATGCATGACGAGAAGACGATGCTCAATGCAAAAACGACTAGAAGAAGATTTTTCATGGGATTATGTGCGTGATTGAGAATTTTCGCACTATTCCAACGAGGAAGAGGTGGCTCCAGGCATGTTGTTTCAAACCATTCACGGATGACTGTCGGATGTCGTTCATATATCCGAGTCGTACGGTTGTTCGGGCTACCGTGAAATCGAGTGTGAGTTGTTGGCGGAGCGACGGAGTTGAAAAAACAGTCGTGGGAACGATATTACGGTCGTAATTTCCGCGCGAAAATATTTCGTAGTAGCTCTGGCCGTAGTTAGGTGAGAACATTAACCCTCCGAGTGGGAAATGGGCTTCCCATCTGGCTTCCATCGGCAGGTTAAGAAGTCGGAAAGGGTATGCAGCGATTATTCCGGCTTCAAGGTTTGCCGCGAGATAGGCTTGTGCGATATTGTTTGTATTTCGGGTATTGTAGAGGAAACCCAAGGAAGATTCGAGTCCGACGCCGGCTCTGATTTCAAGTTGGCGTCGTAGAAGAAGATAATTACAGTCGTAGGCAAAGGAATATAGTGCTCCGATTTCGTTTCCGTTGCCGGCGCTATTATTCATCTTTGCGATGTTTGCTTGATGATTCACAGCGCGTGAGATTCGGCTTCCATTTTCGCGAACGGTTTGCGAAACGAATCGTAGTTCGGAACCGGTGTATTCCTCGGCCGACAGATAGGTGTCGAGTCTGTTTGTAAAGCCTAATCCGAGCATTCGCGCGGTGGTTATTATTTTTTTGCTCTGTATTGTATCTTGCGCCGCAGCGGTTAGGGCGAAAAACAAGATAATGAGGAGAAGCGCACTATTCTTCATCGGTTTTTTCAGAGAAAAGATTCAGCTGACCGGTTATTTCGTCGATTACCTGTTGCTGACTCTTACCGGCATCCGGGTCGAGGTTTTCTTCGTTTATATCGTTTCGAGGCTCATCTTCAGTATCGGGCTCCGGTTTCCGAATTGGCTCCAACTCTTCTACTTTAGCCACGAGCCAGGTTGAAAGTCTGCGTCCTTTAGCTTTAAAGCTCTTTACGCCCACGAATTGTTCAGCGTCGACCTCTTCGGTTCCGCGCACGGCGTCGGCTCCTCCAAAGGTGATGCGAATCATTGGGTTTTGTTCGTCGGTGAGAAGCAGAAGTTTTGATTCCTGATTTTCGCCCATGAAATTTTGATGTCGGCGTGTGTTTTCCATTTGAAAACGTTTGAGATAGGCATATCCTTGGTTGTCGGCATCCAGCAAAACGGCTGTCCACACCTTGTCGTGGTCGAACTTTTCTATATAAAGAATGTTGTCTTCATAATGATTCGTGGGCTCGATGGAACTTGTGTAGAACGAGCCATCCTTGAGTACGACAAGAATATTATCGGTATCGAAGAACTCTCCGAGGAATTTTCCGTGTTCTTCATAATTTATTCGGTTTACATCGGGGTCGAACCACACCTTTCGTCCTCCAAGTGTGGAGTGTCCGTGGTTTTTGAGCGAGATTCGGTGAACGCTTCGTTTTGTGAGCAGGTTGCCTTTTGAATTACGCCCTTTGATGGCTAGTTTCGAGAAGTCGTAGTCGAGGAATATGTTTTGATTTCGAGCTCGCGGAATCGGGTCGAGAGTTATTTTGAGTGTTTCGGCCTCTCCGTTAGGATTGGCTGTGAAATACATTATTTTCGAGCCTTCGACGCCTTGCGTAATGTTGTATTCTTTATCGCGGGTGATTGACGTAACGTTGAACCTTTTTATATAGCATGGTCCGTCGCGTCCGTCGCGATAAACCACGTTATAAATTGTTCGTTTGTCGTTCTTTTTGAACACCTGCACGTGCAGAACTCCTTTTCCGATGAACACTTTATCGGCAATCTTAGTCACCTTATATTTTCCATCTTTATAGAAGATTATCACGTCGTCCAGGTCGGAGCAGTTCTGTACAAACTCGGCTTTCTTCAATCCTGTTCCGATAAATCCTTCCTGACGGTCGATGTAGAGTTTTTCGTTGGCGTCGACCACCTTTGCGGCTATTATTGTGTCGAAACTTTTTATTTCGGTGAGTCGCGGATGCTCGGAGCCATATTTTTCTTTCAGGTGCAGGAACCATTCGATTGTAACTCGCGTCATTTCCGACAAATCCTTGTCTATCGCGGCTATTTCGTCTTTTATTTTTTGAATTAGTTCATCGGCTTTGTCTTTATTGAATTTCAAGATTCGTTGCATCTTGATTTCGAGCAGCCGGAGTATATCTTCGCGTCCAACTTCACGTATGAAGTCTTTTTTGAATGGTTCGAGTTTCGAGTCGACAAATGCAACTACTCGGTCGATGTTTTTCGCCATTTCGAACTCTCTTTCCTTGTATATGCGTTCTTCGATGAAGATTCGTTCGAGGGAGTTGAAGAAGAGTTGTTCCAGAAGTTCGGTTCGATGAATCTCTAATTCTTTGCGGAGAAGGTTTTGGGTGTGGTCAACCGAATGTCTGAGTACGTCGCTCACCGAAAGGAAGACGGGTTTGTTGTCGGCAATGACGCAACAGTTGGGCGATATGCTGATTTCGCAATCGGAGAAGGCGTATAGCGCGTCGATTGTTTTGTCGCTCGACGTGCCGGGCGAGAGGTGGAGATGAATTTCGACCTCGGAGGCTGTCATGTCTTCAACTCGCCGAATTTTCAATTTCCCTTTCTCCACGGCTTTGGTTATCGATTCTTGCAGCGAGCTGGCGGTTTTGGTGAATGGAACTTCGCGAATTACGAGTGTTTTGCTATCCAGTTTTTCGATTTTCGCTCTCACTTTGAGTGTTCCGCCCCTTGCGCCGTCGTTATATCGGGAAACGTCGATGCTTCCGCCTGTGGCGAAGTCGGGAAAGATTTTGAACTCTTCGCCGCGAAGATATTTCACGGCCGAGTCGCAAATTTCGTTCAGATTGTGGGGTAGAATCTTCGACGACAGTCCGACGGCAATTCCTTCGGCGCCCTGGGCTAGTAGGAGTGGAAATTTTACGGGCAGCGTGATGGGTTCTTTGTTTCGGCCGTCGTACGACAGTTGCCAGTCGGTTGTTTTGGGGTTGAACACCGTTTCGAGGGCGAATTTCGACAGTCGCGACTCGATGTAGCGTGGTGCAGCGGCCCGGTCGCCGGTAAGAATGTTTCCCCAGTTGCCCTGTGTGTCGACAAGCAGATTCTTTTGTCCCATTTGCA
Source organism: Prevotella micans DSM 21469 = JCM 16134 (assembly GCF_000614105.1). GTDB lineage: Bacteria > Bacteroidota > Bacteroidia > Bacteroidales > Bacteroidaceae > Prevotella > Prevotella micans. The sequence continues at coordinate 38,666 of NZ_BAKH01000021.1, read as the reverse complement.
CCAGCGCGTCGCCGATTGAGGCATCTCCGTGCGGATGGAACTGCATTGTGTGTCCAACGATATTGGCCACTTTGTTGTATCTCCCGTCGTCCATTCGTTTCATGGAGTGCAGTATGCGACGTTGCACGGGTTTCAATCCGTCGTCGATGCTAGGCACGGCGCGCTCCAGGATAACGTAGCTTGCATAGTCGAGGAACCAATTCTTATACATTCCCGAGAGATGATGCACGGCCGAGGCATCGAATCTATCGGTTGGTTTATAGTCGGAATGTTCGGCGTCGGTTTGTTCGTCGAACGTGTTTTCCATGTCAACAATTTCTTCGTCCATCTAGTTTCGAATCTTATTTTTTCAGTTTCGCGGAGGCAAAATTACCCATTCTCCCCTCAAATCACAGTTTGAACCGTCCCAGGTCGCCCTTTTCGCGCACCCAATGGCGATAGCGCAGCGGCGAGGTCTTAGCTTCGCGTTGCATGAAATAAAACAGGTTACTGGTTGTGCCCATCGCGCTATAATTGGCTACTTCGGGCATGGCGAGGTCGGTATAGCGAAGCAAATCCATGGCCACTTTTACTCGCCATTTGTTCACAAACTGCACTCCCTGTATTCCGGTGAGAACAAACAAAATGTTGTGAATGTTGTGTGTACTGAAACCATATTTCTTATAAGTACCCATTTCGCCGCTACTCATACCAAGCAAAAACTCGTCGAGCACATCTATTCCCGTTGGATGAAGATTGCGCTCAATCGGAACATAACTTATATTGCCATCCGGGTCGTAGACGCGCTTCTGTTTGAAAGGCGTTACATAGAGGTCATCGAAAGTGTATTGCGAACCTTCACAATATTCGTTCTTGCGGGGCTTTGGGGTCTTGGTTAACTGATTTTCGAGAGCACTCGAATCGTTGAATTCCTTATTATCCATTTTTTTTAGACATTAAACGTTTACGGACAGCAAAACTAACCCATTTAAACGAGCTCGACAAGCGTAGAGAAACAAAAAATCAAAAAAACCACTCGATTATAAATTTATTTTCCATAAAAAACGCTTATAATTTACAGCAGACAAGTATTGCTATAGAAAAAACATTTTTTTCTGGCAAAACACATTTTCGGCTATAGAGAAAACTCTTTTTTCTCGTAAAACAAAAATACAGCTATAGAGAAAACATTTTTTTCATGTAAAGCAAATATGCAGCTATCGATACAAATGTTTTTTCTCGTAAAACAAATATTCGACTATAGAGAAAAATCTTTTTTCATACATAATAAACTCCTGGCTACGAAATAATCGAAATATTATCAAATAAAAACGATTATACTACCTAAAAACCACTCCTCCCCCACTCTACACACGTTTTATCTGTCATAAATCAATAAAATACGGCAATTCACAGATTCCTTCTCCCATAATTTGGTTCTCTCGCACAACCAATCTTAACTTTGCCACAGAAAAATTTAGGATAAACAATTTATAATATGAAGAAAAAGATTTTAGCAGCCATCACAGTTATGGCATTTATCACACCTTGTCACGCTCAATCAGACTCAACTATTTCTGCAATGAAGCAGCAAAAAAAAAGTTCTGGAACTCAACACCGAACTCACAAAGACTGAAATCGAATATCAAAAAGCAGTCGACAAAACCATCGACCTCGAAAAAGAGGCAGCCGAAGCAAACGCCAATGCAAACGTAAGCAGGCCAGTTGGATATTCAACCCAAAACGCCGCCGAAACAGCCCAATACGCCAAAGAGCGAGTGAAAATGCTCAAAAAGGTGAAGAAAGCAAACGCAAAACTGGCATGCAGTAGGAAAAAGGTTCAGAAACTCGACAAAAAGAAAAAAGCCATCAAAGCAAAACTCGCAAAAATGGATCATCGAGTAGAAGTAGTAAACCAATAACTCATAAATAAAAAGGCTTCCAATCGCGGAAGCCTTTTTATTTGCCGTTTACACACGAATATTTAACTTTGCAAACACAACTTCACAACGATTCTGACTAAATAACTCTGCGGGCAAAATCAACATCACAAAAACCCTGAAGCGGAGGCTATTTTACCGGATGAAACAACCTCCGTTCGCAAAACAGAGGGAGAACGAATTGTTTCCCAACCAAGCCTCCATATTTTCTCAGACTCAACCAATCCCACCCCCTCGTAAAAAGAACGACACTCTACCCCACTCCATCCTCATTCAATGAATAATCCAAAATACGACTTCCTCATCGTTGGCGCCGGCCTCTATGGCGCAGTGTTCGCCTACCAAGCAAAAAGGCAGGAAAAAACTCCCTGGTGATAGACAAACGCACACACACAGGAGGAAATCTTCATTGCCAAGAACTCGAAGGCATAAACGTACACAAATACGGCGCACACATCTTCCATACATCCAACCGAGAGATTTGGCAGTTCGTAAATTCGCTCGTGGAATTCAACCGATTCACAAACTCACCCGTAGCCAACTATCAGGGAAAACTATACAACCTGCCCTTCAATATGAACACATTCAACCAAATGTGGGGCACAAAAACACCCGAAGAAGCCGAAGCAAAAATCAACGAACAACGCAGCGAAGCACTCGAAAACATCAAAACACAAGGCATCGTCACACCACGCAATCTGGAAGAACAAGCACTCACGCTAGTTGGAAAAGACATCTACCAACGACTCGTAAAAGGATACACAGAAAAACAATGGGGACGAAAATGCAGCGAACTACCCGCGTTCATCATCAAACGACTCCCGGTTCGGTTCACCTTCGACAATAACTACTTCAACGACACCTTCCAAGGCATCCCAATCGGCGGATACAACCGATTAATCAACACAATGCTGGAAGGAATCGAAACACAACTCGAAACCAACTATTTTTCCGAACGAAACTACTTCAACTCCATCGCCAAAAAAATAATATTCACAGGACAAATAGACCAGTTCTACGATTATCGCTTCGGAAACCTGGAATATCGAACCGTACGCTTCGAACACAAAACACTACAAACACCAAACTTCCAAGCAACGCCGTAGTAAACTATACCGAAGCATCCATACCCTACACACGAATAATCGAACACAAACACTTCGAAACATTCGGACAGGATGTCTATAAAAATCCCCATACCGTAGTATCACACGAATACCCACAAGAATGGAAACCCGGAATGGAACCCTACTATCCCGTGAACAACCAGCGAAACACAAAACTCTACGAACAATATCGTAGTCTTGCCGACAACGAAACAAATGTCATCTTCGGCGGTCGACTGGCCGAATACAAATACTACGACATGGCACCAATCATCGAAAGAGCCATTCAAACCTTTCAAAACACACAACGATGAATCAAGACATCATAACCGTCACCTCACCACTCTTGCCCAATCTCGATGAGTTCCAAAAACTCCTCGAACAAATCTGGGAAAGCAAATGGATAACCAATAACGGGTCGTTTCATCAACAACTCGAAGAAGCACTCTGCAAATATCTCGGTGTACCCTACATAAGCCTCTTCACCAACGGAACCCTGCCCCTAATCACAGCTCTGCAAGCCCTCCACATCACAGGCGAAGTAATAACAACACCCTACAGCTTCGTAGCAACAACCCACGCCCTTTGGTGGAACGGAATCAAACCCGTCTTCGTCGACATCGACCCAAAAACAGGCAATATCGACCCAAATAAGATAGAAGCCGCCATAACCCCACGCACAACAGCCATCATGCCCGTACACGTCTACGGAAAACCATGCGCCACCGACTCCATCCAGGAAATAGCCGATAAATACGGCCTAAAAGTCATCTACGATGCCGCCCACGCCTTTGGAGTCAAAGTGAACGACCAAAGCATCATAAATGCCGGCGATATGGCAACCCTCAGCTTCCACGCCACCAAAGTTTTCAATACCGTTGAAGGCGGAGCACTTGTGATGCACGACGAAAAAACAAAAAAACGCATCGACTACCTCAAAAACTTCGGATTCGCCGGTGAAACAGAAGTCGTCGCTCCAGGCATTAACAGTAAAATGGACGAAATTCGCTCAGCCTATGGGCTGTTGAACCTTCGACAAGTAGATGCCGCCATCGCCGCCCGCCGTCAGGTAGCCCAAACCTATCGCACAGCTTTACAGCATGTCGAAGGCATATCTTTCTGGAACGACATGCCCGGCGTTCGCCACAACTACAGTTATTTCCCCATTTTCGTCAACTCCGAAAAATACGGTCTCACCCGCGATGAACTTTACTTCAAAATGAAATCCCAAGGTATCTGGGGACGCCGTTATTTCTATCCCCTCATCAGCGAGTTCTCCACCTACCGTGGATTAGAAGGTGCCAATCCTTCCAATCTTCCGCAAGCCACAAAGATGGCAAACAGCGTAATCTGCCTGCCGATGCATCACGCGTTGAGTGAAGAAGACATCCAAAGAACCATTGATTGTGTCATAAAATGAAAAGGGAAACATCTTTTTATTCAGAAGAAGAACTATCTGTATTAGGACTCAAATCGTATGGAAACGATGTATTCATCAGTCGCTATAGTCGGATATATAACCCACAGAATGTCTCGATTGGAAATCATGTTAGGATAGATGACTTTTCCATCATATCTGCAGGTAAATCGATAGAAATTGGGAACTATGTACACATCGCTTGCTATGTATCATTAATAGGGAACGAAAAGATTGTGATCTCTGATTTCTGTGGAGTGTCTGGGAGGGTGAGTATCTATTCGAGCAGTGACGATTATTCAGGCAATGCGATGTCGAATCCCATGGTGCCGGATATTTATACTAATGTTCAAAACTCTCCAGTAATATTAGAGAAACATGTAATCATAGGGTGCGGCTCAGTCATATTACCTGGTGTTGTGATCAAAGAAGGAGCAGCAATTGGCGCATTATCTGTCGTCGTGTCCAATTGTAAGGCGAATACTATATATAGTGGAAATCCCTTAAAGGCTATTATCCCTAGAGCACAAAAATACAAAGAGTTAGAAAAGAATTTATTAAAGTGAATATAATGGAAGAAAAGGTATTAGAAATTATCAATGAAATACGAGCAGTAAAAGGGTTAGAACTGCTACAGGAAATTCACGAAGGAGATAATCTTCGCGATGACCTTGGCCTAACATCCTTCGACTTAGCAGAACTGACAGTGAAGATAGAAGATGCTTTCGATATCGACATCTTTGAAGACGGACTCGTGAACACAGTTTCAGAGATTTATGCTAAACTAAAGAAGTAATGGCGATATTCCTTTATGACAGAGACCGAGCGTATTCGTATGCTATGCTGCTGGAGGAGATTCAGCTGCACAAGGAATACTATCCCTATCATAAGGCCGATACGCTCTTCGCGTTCTTCGCAAATCTGGTAAAGGCAATTGCTACGAACCAGCCTTTGGTGCTGTTGGATTCCGATCTGTCGATTTCTGAAATGTCGGGCATAGACCCCATGCTTATCAACAAGCCGGTGGCACTGCCCAAATACTCTTTTAAGCATATCGACGAGCTTATAACGGCTATGCAGAAATCTACTTCCACGATTACGATTTTCACATCGGGGACAACCGGACAGCCGAAACAAGTAGTTCATTCCATCGACACGCTCACACGCTCTGTTCGTACAGGCGATAAATATCGGGATCAGGTGTGGGGCTATGCCTATAATCCCACTCACATGGCCGGCTTACAGGTGTTCTTTCAGGCTTTCGAGAATAAAAACACACTGGTTGATGTGTTCAACGACAGTCGGAAAGAAGTGTATCGCAAGATTGCCGAGTATGGTATTACCCACATCTCAGCCACCCCCACATTCTATCGTTTATTGCTGCCTGTTGAGAAGGAATATCCATCGGTTGTTCGTGTTACGCTGGGAGGCGAGAAGTCGGATACGCATTTGCACGAAGAGATACACAGGATATTCCCGCAAGCAAAGATTAACAACGTGTATGCTTCCACCGAAGCGGGCACGTTGTTCGCAGCTAAAGGCGAATATTTCCAGATACCGGAAAGGAATAGAAGCCTGTTCCGAGTGGTAGACGACGAGTTGTTGATTCATCGTTCCTTATTAGGCCAATCAAATAGTTTCGCTTTCGATGGCGACTATTATCATTCGGGCGACCTGATAGAATGGGTGGATGAAGCTGCCGGGCTATTCAAATTCAAAAGCCGAAAGAACGAACTCATCAACGTTGGAGGCTACAAGGTAAATCCGCAAGAGGTTGAAGAGGTTATCAACAGCATTCAAGGCGTGCGTCAATCCTTGGTATATGGTAAAGCCAACGCCATACTTGGCAACGTTCTTTGCGCAGAACTGCAATTGGATGAAGGGGCGCAACTCACGGAATTAGACGTAAGACAACAGCTGCAAAGCAGGTTGCAGGATTTCAAGATTCCCCGCAGAATAAAATTCGTAGAGGCCTTTTCACTAACGCGAACAGGCAAACTAAAACGATAAGTAATTGGGGAGTGCATCACATTCTAATACATTACCAAATGGAACAAGTCCTATACCCGTGCTCAACAAGTCCTATACTTGTGCTCGTCTACTCCTAGGACAGGCAGCATCTACTCCTAGGACAGATGACGTCTACTCCTAGGACAGACAAGATATAGAATTACTCATATTCCAGAATAGAATAAAAAAGATGAACTATTTAGTAACAGGTTGCTCCCGTGGCGTCGGACTCGAGATATGCAGAGTGCTTTTGCAACAAGGTCATACCGTTTACGGTATTGCCCGCAGTTTCAGCGAAGAGTTTCAAAAGCTGCAAGGAGAATACCAAGACCGTCTATATTTCAAAAGCGTAGACTTGTCGGACTCCGATAACGTCAGGCAATCTATTTTTAAAGACTTCGTATCGAACAAAGTACGCTTACACGGCTTCGTGAATAACGCCGCCATCGCTTACGACGACATTGTGACCAATCTGAACCTCGCAAAACTTCAAGCGATGTATGCCGTAAACGTGTTCACGCCGATGATGATAACCAAATATGCCATTCGCAATATGCTGCTGCATCACACCCGAGGCTGCATTGTTCACATCTCGTCCATCAGCGCCCACACCGGCTATAAAGGTCTGGCCATGTATGCCTCATCGAAGGGAGCTTTGGAGGCTTTCTCGAAAGATACTGCAAGAGAATGGGGCGAGCTCGGCATCAGAAGCAATATCGTGGTTCCCGGCTTCATGGAAACAAGCATGAGTTCCACACTAACCGAAGAGCAAAAAGACAGAATATACAAGCGCACTTCACTCAAAAAAGCAACTTCGATTAACTCCGTTGCCGAAACAGTGGCCTTTATCCTGAGCGATAAGGCACAGAGCATCACAGGACAAAATATACACGTAGATTCCGGAACAATATAGACATCGAGAAGATGAATCACGAAGCAACAAGAACAGAACCCATTGTTTCACCTACAGTTAGAAGTTCCAATTTAGAGCTGTTCCGCATCCTATTGATGCTAATGATTATTGCGCATCATTATGTGGTGAACAGTGAAATTGCAGATTTCTTCAATCCGACTCATCCCACAGCTAATATGTTGTTCATGACTTTATATGGATGGGGTGGAAAAACGGGTATAAACTGTTTTGTGCTAATAACCGGGTATTTCATGTGTCAGAAAAGTTTCTCGTGGCAGAAGTTTTTCAAGCTGGTTTTCGAAGTTCAGTTCTATACAACGGTTATATACCTGTTGTTTCTCCTTAGCGGGAGGAGTTTCTCATGGGGTGAACTCTATCAGATGCTCCTCGCTATTCCTTTGGGAGTTGGTCAATCTTTCGTCGGCTCGTTTCTATGCCTTTATCTGCTAATTCCCTTTGTGAATAAGTTGATACACTCGATGAACGAAAGAGAGTTCCGCTATCTTCTTATTCTCTTGGTTGGAATATATTCCGTTATTGGAACATTCATCCCGTTCGGGTTTTATGAGAATATCGCATGGTTCGTGGTGATATATTTAATTGGCTCCTACATACGCTTATATGGCATGCTATATTCTCGAAACACAGCTTCCTATTCATGGCAACGAGTTTGATAACGGCAATGGCGAGTATTCTTTTGCTGTTCTACTTCTTCAAGTATAGAGGCATCAACACTAGTATTTGGGACACTTATTACTTTGTGAGTAACTCTAACAAGATAATGGCCTTGTTGTGTTCGGTTTCCATGTTCTTGTTCTTTAAAGATTTGAAGATGAAAAACAATCGTTGGATTAACAAGATTGCAACAGCCACTTTTGGAGTCCTTTTAATACATGGCAACAGCGATGCCATGCGCGAGTGGTTGTGGGGTGATGTGTTGAAGAATGCGTCTTTCTATAATTCGTCTTACATGTGGCTTCATGCCTTGCTATCCGTTCTGCTTGTATATCTTGTTTGTGTAGTCATTGATTTATTGAGAATCCGGTTTGTAGAGAAGCCCATATTTAAAGCATTCGATTCTCGTAAGAGTCTATCGTTGGGGGAATGAATAAAACCTACGTTGTTATTTGCGGATTTGCAGATGTCGTTGCCGGCGGACCGATATACTATCGCAACAAGATAATATATATGGAAGCGCAGGGATGGAATGTTGTTGTGATTCCAACCAGCGGCGGCAAGAAGGTTCTTATTCAAGGAATGGAGAGGTTCCTTGGGCCATACATTCCTTTTATACTCGACATGCCGAGCGAGTATAGCAAAAAGCAACGGCGTAAACTTGTCGATATCTTTGAAAGGTTCATTCCTCAAAATCAAGACGAAGTAGTTATTGAAACCGGAACAGACTACACCTGCTATTGGGGAGAAGCGCTTGCAGAGCGTATCGGAGCAAAGCATATCGTTATTTTTCTTGATGAACAAAACGAGCGGGTAGACGAGAAAGTAATCGAGTTCTATGAGTTTAAATATGCTCGCAGAGAGATGGCTTGCATCACCAATGAGGTGATGCAGCATTTCTTTAAGGGATATATGGACTTGCAACTCGATGAATGTCGCAGTTTGGCATGCTGTTGCCATAATTCGATAGAGGATTATGAACATCCGCTAATTAAGCAAATAGAGCGGAGTGAATACAATATCGGATACATCGGACGACTCGAAAAACCTTTCATTCCGCCAATAATTCAAGGGTTCATCAACTTTGCAGAAAAGCATTCAGACAGTGCAATAACCGTCGTCTTCTTTGGAGGGGCATTCGAACAAAAGACAATCGACCGGATAAAAGCTCAATTCGAGCCACTTCAAAATGTGCGATTAATCATCACCGGCTATCTGTTTCCGCTGCCACTGAAGGCTTTAAAGAAGATTGATGTATTCGTTTCGGGGGCCGGAAGTTCATTAACTGCCGCAAAAGCTGGTGTACGTTCAGTGATGATAGACATGCTAAGCTACGAGACTTTAGGATTAATGCTCGACTACGAGTTCAAAGAATACGCCAAATGTCCACTTGGAAACACCGTGTCCGATTATCTGGAATGGATTCTAGTAAAACAAAATGCCCCCGCCCCTTTACCCCAAAACTACGAGAACGACTGGCTATTCATTAAAGAGAAGTTTGCGGAGCACATTCAATTCATGGAAAATTCTGTCCCGACAAAAGAGTATTACGACATGGAGAAGCTCGGAGTTTCGAAGAAAAGAAGATGGAAACGCTTCTTCAGAACTCTCTTAGGACTCAAAATCTATAACGGATTACACAACGCAGAAGCCAGGTTCTTGCTTTGGAAAGCAGGTCTTTCGCACGCTTAAACATCATCGATGGAGAAAGGAAATATCCGAAATAAAACAATCTCCGGAGTTCTTTGGGGCTTTATAGAGAAGTTTTCCATCCAGGCATTCGGGTTTATTCAAGGAGTAATCTTGGCCCGTTTGCTATCGCCTTCCGACTATGGACTAATAGCTATGGTCGGAATTTTCATGATGTTAGCCTATGCGTTGATTGATTCCGGCTTTGGTACGGCGTTAATCCAAAAGAAGAACCGAACCGAAAAAGACTATTCTACGGTCTTTCTAGTCAATGTCGGCATGTCATCCCTTATAAGTCTCATACTGTTTTTATGCAGTTCGCTTATTGCCGACTTCTACCACGAGCCCATCTTGCAAAAGATAGTCAGTGTTTATGCGCTCCTCATCTTTCTCACATCTTTTGTAAGCATTCAGGATGTAAGGCTTTCCATCCATCTGGAATTCCGCAAGAAGAGTATCATCAACGTAATAACCACCGTTGTTTCAGGCTTATTCGCCATCGCGTTAGCTTTTATGGACTTCGGCGTTTGGTCGTTGGTTTATCCTCTATTCCTCACCCTTTTGCTGAAATACATTCTTTATTGGTACTATCAGCATTGGATTCCCAAGCTGCAATTCTCCAAGAAATCATTTAAAGCCCTATTCGGGTTCGGCTCCAAAATACTCGCATCTTCCATCCTGGCAACCATCTTCGAGAACCTATATTCAATCATCATCGGAAGAGCATTCTCGGCTAAAGACCTCGGATATTATTCCCGAAGCGATGGATATGCAAACCTTCCAACCAAGACCATAACCGGAGTTGTTGAGAGCGTGGCCTATCCTGTACTTAGCGAACTTCAGGACGACGACGAAGCTCTGCTATCATCTTTCCGCCGAATGCTCCGTACTTCGGCATTCGTAATCTTCCCTATAATGATATGGTTGGCAACACTCGCCAAGCCGCTCATCGTTGTTCTCGTTACAGAGAAATGGCTTCCGTGCGTGATATATCTTCAAATACTCTGTCTCGACCGAATGTGGTGGCACGTACATGTACTCAATTTAAGTCTATTAAAAGCCAAAGGACGCTCCGACCTCTTCTTCAAACTCGAAGTAATAAAGAAGATACTCACCATAGTAATTCTCATTTTGACAGTCCCGATGGGTATAGTCTACATGTGTATCGGCTCAGTTGTGGGTGCGATTCTTAGTATGATTATCAATTCTTATTACACGGGGCGCCTCATGAACTTTGGAATCATAAAGCAATTCCGCGATATGCTCCCCTCAATTCTTTACGCTTTCTCGACAGGAGCAGTAATATTTTTTGCAACAATATGGACTGAAAATCAATTTATAAGACTTGGTTTCGGTACCTGTCTCGGAGCTATTTTCTTTTTCACTGTAGCCTATTTAACCCGATCCAGAGAATTAAGGTATATAGTGGAAATCATCAAAAACAGAACATCAGCTATAACAAAGCATGAATAAGAGAATCGAGTACATTGACAGAGCAAAAGGAATAGCCATTCAATTGGTAGTGATAGGGTACCTAATGGCATTTCATTTCGCAGTCCGGAGACTGTTTTCTAAGGTTCTGAAAATAGTCGGAACGCCTTGCTTCAGGGAGCTTCTCGTTTTCTCTGGAAAATGCATACGGTTGCGCATAAATTTCTATACGTATGCCCGCAAATTTCTTCCCGTATCCCCGTAAATTTCTTCCCGTATAAAAATTTATCGGGATACGTATAGAAATTTATGCGCAACCGTATGTAATTTCAAAAGCACGCAGAAAGCCCATTATGAGACCTAAAGTTTCCGTCATTATACCATTATATAATGTACAGGATTTCATCGTGAGATGTGCTGAAAGTCTGTTCAAGCAAACATTAGATGAAACCGAATTCATTTTCGTGGACGACGCATCGACCGATAAAACCATAGAAATCCTAAAGCAATGTGCCGCAAAGCACCCTGTAAGGAACATTAAAATCATCCGCCATCAAATAAACTCCGGCTCGGCAACCGCCCGTAATAGCGGATTGGATGCTGCCCGCGGAGAGTACATAACATTTGCCGACGGTGACGATTGGTTAGAACCGAACGCTCTGCAGGAGTTATACGACAAAGCAATAGCTGATGATCTGGATATTGTTTATTGCAATTACTACGAAGACCGCGGACAATCCGTGAAGTTAATAGAGCAATATCGTGGTACAACCGGCAAAGAATGCGTCCTTGCAATGATAGGAATGCGCATGCACGGCTCATCCTGGAACAAGCTTATTAAGAGAGAGTTCATTCTGAACAGCGGGCAGAGATACATCGACGGATTAGACCTTTACGAAGATGTCGGCCTGAACGTACGCCTATTTGCCCTCACTAACCGAATCGGTTTTATCAATAAGGCCTACTATCACTACATGCAAACCAACCCCAACTCCATCATCAGCACAATGAAAGGTAAACAACGCAAACGCGCCATGGAGCGGATTGGCAATATAACAATGGCCTGCGATTTCCTCAAAACTATCGGATGGATGCAAGGCGACATAGAACGCGCCGCCAATGAATGGAAACTGATTGCCAAAAACGAACTGATTGAAAACAATAAAGTGTCCCTCCTCCGCTGGATTCTCACCTTCCCCGAAGCCGACCGTGCCATTTGGAAGAGTAAACAAATAACATTCAATCTGAAATTGCTGTTGTATCACTTACACAACAAACAGATTTGTCTGTATCGTGCACAAAAAAGATTAATAGGATGGCTATGAATAAAAAGGTGATTTTCCTCATGCCACGAGCTTGTATGGAGCCTGCAGGCGGGTTCAAGGTAGTTTTTGAATATGCCAACAGGCTCGTTAAGGATGGCGTGGAGGTTGAAATTGTTTATCCAATGGTACAGAAAGATGCCCAGTACGACTTGCTTCATGCTGTAGCCTACAGATTAATTTTCATCTACAGATGGCTCACTGGAGCTTATAAACCTAGATGGTTCAGCCTTCACTCACAAATCAAACAACGATGGGTTTGGTGTCTTGATAGTTGTAACATCGACTGTAATGCCGTTGTGATTGCAACCGCAATTGAAACAGCATTTTCTCTCCAAAGGAATAAACATTCAGAAGATATTAAGAGACAAGTCTATTTCATCCAAGATTATGAGAATTGGAGATACACTGATGAAGAAGTGAATGCCAGTTATAGGTTTCCGATGGAGAAAATCGTGATTTCCAATTGGCTCAAAAACATAGTAAACAGAGAAGGAGAAGAGGCTTTTCTTATACCTAATGGATTCGATTTCAACAATTTCAAACTAGAAAGGGAAATCGAAACAAGAAATAAACACTCCGTGATTTGCATGTATCATCAAGACGAAAGAAAAGATTTACCAACAGCATTCAAGGCTTTCGAGATAGTGAAACGGAAGCATCCCGAACTACATGTAACCATGTTCGGAACCTTTCCAAAGCCTGATTTACCAAACTGGTATAGCTATATTCAGCGTCCCGACCATGAACAATTCAATCAACTCTATAACAATGCTGCTATTTATGTTGGCTCCAGTAAAGTTGAAGGTTGGGGACTCACTGTTGGAGAAGCAATGCAATGTGGTTGTGCTGTAGCATGCACGGACAATAAAGGCTATCTTGAAATGGCCTGTAACGAGAAGACGGCACTAGTTGCTCATGTAGGAGATACTACTGAATTAGCAAATAATATTATCAGATTTATAGAGAAAGACTCTTTACGGTATGATATAGCTAAGAGAGGAAATGAATTTATTCAAAGTTTGGATATAAATAAGTCTTACCAGATGTTCCGTGATTTTCTAATCAAATGAGCATGTAAAAAATTAAAGAAAGACTATTTATTATATATTGATGCTATATTCGTACCGTCATATGTTAGGTATGTACAAAGAACTATCTGGAACACCATGTTCTATCAAAGACAAATTCAGATACACCTAGTAGAATTATTATTGTGCCAACAACTTCAAAATATGATCAATAAACTAAAGAATATATGGCATGCCTTTAAGCAGATCAGATATGATGTTTTCCATATAGAGCGTAAACTTATTCGGACGAAATATCATTTCAGCTTGTCTCCATCAAAGAATCGTTATATTCTTAAGTGTGACGGATATATGAATCATGGAGGATTCTTCGATAGAATGAAAGGTGCCATATCCATCTTCGCTTTGAGCAAAGTACATGGCAAAGACTTTAAACTTTCCTTCACTCATCCTTTCGATTTGCGCAATTATCTCGAACCTAACCGATACGACTGGACGATAGATGAAAGCCAAATCGATTATAACTATCCAGCAACGAAACCGATTATCGGATACTTCGAATTCATGTATCCTTGGCGAATAATGCTGAAACGACTGGGCGAAGTACATTATTATTTCGGCTATAACATACTGGATAGAATAAACAAGAAATACGGAACATCTTTCGACTGGAAAGAATTATATGATGAACTCTTCAAGCCTAGATATCGTCTTCAGCAGTTAATCAATCTCTATCAAATAAAAACTACCAGGGAGGATGACAACAAAATGCCATACTATGCCATACATATAAGGTTTTTAAACCTATTGGGAGATGACAATGAAAACAATCCGGCATATAAAAAACTAGATAAGGAATCTGCTGACGAACTTATGGAATGCTGTATAAAGAAAATCGAAGAATTAAGACAATGTAATGGTAATTCGAAGCGCTATCTACTATCGACAGACAGCAATGTTTTCATGGAGAAAGCTAAGATCAGGCTTCCTTATATATAGTATCCCAGGGCAAATAAGACACATCGATAATGTCGCAGATGATAATGACGATGGAAATATCAAACTCTTCCTTGATTATTATATGCTCTCAGAAGCCGAAGAGATATACAGCTTTATTGGAAGTGGATTGTATAAGAGCGATTTCCCGAACTATGCCGCGATAATAGGTGGTAAGGTTCTAAAGCGGATAAACATATAAGTACCCTAATGGATGTCTCAATAATTATCGTGAACTATAATACACTTCGATTGACAAGGGATTGTATCGAAAGTATTAAGGAGAAAACGCATGGTGTGGATTATGAGATAATAGTTGTGGATAATGGCTCAACCGACGGCTCAAGGGAGCTGTTCGAGAATAATCGGGATATCGTTTACATATACAGCGCAAAGAACGGCGGCTTCGGCTACGGCAATAACATCGGGATTAATCATGCAAAGGGTAAGTATTTACTGTTCCTTAACTCAGACACTCTGTTGCTTAACAATGCAATCAAGGAGTTTTACGATTATGCCGAAACGCATGCTCTGAAAGCGATATATGGATGCTACCTTCAAAAGGATGACGGGAGTTATAGCGGGTCGTTCCATTATTTCCCATCGTTCACGGTCGGCGATTTCATCAAAGACAAGTTCTATAAGAAGAGTTACGCTCCCGACTACACCAACAAAGAAGTTGAGTGCATTTGCGGGGCCGATATGTTTGTTCCTCGCGAGGCGATTGCAGAAGCCGGAATGTTCGACGAGAACATTTTCCTGTATGGTGAAGAAGGTGAGTTGCAGCGTAGAATGATGAAGAAAGGCTACAAGCGAATGCTTATCAATACTCCGAAAATTGTTCATCTGGAAGGTCAGAGCATGGGCGAATCATACAAGAAGCTGACCATAAAGATGGAAAGTCATTTCTACATTCTTCGTAAACACGCAACATTCGCGAACTACTTTCTCCTTAGAATGTTCTACACTCTGCTATACACTGTTATTTGCCTGCCGCATTTAGGAAATCAGGACGCCCGAACATTTCTCAAATCTTTATATCTAAGATGACACTATCTTTTATCATCCCGCTATACAATTGCGAAGCCTATGTTGCCGACTGTCTGAACGGCATATACGGCTCGGAGGTCGACGAGCGCGACTTCGAAGTAATCATCGTTAACGATGGGAGCAAAGACAATGGGCCGATGGTTTGTCAAGCATTTGCAAACGAGCATTCAAATCTTCATCTGATAAGTCAGGAAAACCAAGGAGCGTCTGCCGCAAGAAACGCTGGCTTAAACGTGGCTAAAGGCGAGTTCGTTTGGTTTGTCGATGCCGACGACAAATTGGTTCCCCACTTTTTCATAAAGATGGTCGATGTAATGAAACACGACAGCACAACAGAACTGTTCTGCTTCAATCATTATCGGGTTTTCAAAGACCGAACAGACACTTGTATAGATTATGCCGAAGAGAAGACTATCGATGGCATCCAATTCTATTCGGGTAACGCATCGGGCTTCCTTTGGAACAAAATCTACCGGAGAGAACTGATAAGTTCAACCCGTTTCCTCGCCGGAACGAAGAACCTGGAAGATGCCTATTTCAACCTAAAGGTTATTCCGAAGGCCATTAATATCAGATGCCTTACCGACATCGGATATTACTATAACAACACAAACCAGGCATCAACATCGAAAGACCAGAGCCTGCGCAACCTCGTTAAGTTAAATCAGGACAGTCTGACCATACACTGGGCCATAGCCAAGGACATTGCGCAGTGCAACGACAAGCAACGAGCAAGCATCTATAAAGAAATGCTCAACAAAAGCATAGCCGGTCATCTCTACAGTTTGATGCGCTTCTATTCGCCCGGATATTTAAGAAGAAACATAAACAAATATCGTACAGCCGGTTTCTATCCCGTACCAAAGACGAGCCACCAGAGAACAAACAAGTTCCTGCTGCTGGCCAACCGCAAAACACTATTCGTTCTTTTCACCAGGCTTTATAAGCTCCTAACATAACCCACGCATGATTCCATATCTAATCGGTTTCTTATTCATCTTTCTTTTGCTGCTCTACTCCTCTCCCGAAAAGCAAAAAGAACATCGCAAGCTGCTATACGTATGGTGGATATACGTGATGCTGCTTTGCGCATTGCGCGACATGTTGGGCGGCTTCGACGGATATATCTACGGCGAAATATTCGACCTCACCGCGGAAGACCTTCGAAAAGGCATTCCTTTCAATCATACCTACACGTTCACCTACAACCCCACTGAGTTGGGATATGCACTCTATAACGTGCTCATCGGCATCGTAGTGGAGAACAGATATATATTCCTCTTCGTTACATCGATAATAATATATGCCATCTTGGGGCGCCATATCATCAAGTACAGCAACTACCCCACATACGCCTCTTTCATCATCTTCTGTTTGTTCTACTTTTTCACCTTCACCTATCTGCGCCAAGTCATGGCCGCATTGATAGCCTGGTATGCAATTCCATTCGCAATCAAGCGGAAGCCCGTACAGTTCTTTGCCATCGTGGCATTGGCAACTTCGTTCCATAACAGCGCACTGTTTTTCAGCGTAACCTATTTCGTCGTAAACCGACAATTCACGCGCAGGCAGGTTGTAACCTATTTTGTCATCGGTTTGCTTTTAGGATTAACTCCTCTCGGCTCATTTCTGATGCAATTCGTAGGTGAAAACATCAACAGTCAGAAAACAGAACAATCGCTCTCCGGAATAGGTTCGGCGCGTATTGAATACATCATCGAGGCCGTGTTCTTCCTGTGGATTCTTCTGTCGCAATATCGAAAGCTGCAAGAAAACAAGCAAACCATCGCCTTCCTCAACATCGCCCTGCTGTTCGTGTTCACGCTGATATTTCTTGTGCGATTTTCAGACGGTGGGCGGTTCAGCTGGTATTTCCTGATAGGCATAGCCGTTTCGGTGGCTAACATCTATGCGAAATCTCCCAAAAGAGGTTTGGTTCGCATTCTCACCTTCTGCGTTATGGGGCTTCTTTACTTCCGAATATTATTGAGCTGGGGCCTCCTACTCAGTCCATACAAAACATTCCTTACCAACGGCGTCAGAGAAGACGACTTCATATGGGAGGAAAACGAATACGACCACCGTTACGACGAAGACAAACTCTATAAGATATGGTAACCGTTTTTACGCCGGTTTATAATCGAGCCAACACGCTGGAGCGACTTTACTCGAGTCTGTGCAGCCAAACCTACAAAGACTTTGAATGGCTGATTGTCAACGACGGCAGCACCGACTCTACCGATGAGGTTCTTGCAAACATCAAAAGCAAAGACCATTTCTTTAACATCGTCGTAATCGACAAAGAGAACGGCGGAAAGCACACCGCCATCAACCGAGGCATTAAAGAAGCAAAGGGAGAACTGTTCTTCATTGCCGACAGCGACGACCTGCTGCCCTACGACTCTCTGCAAATCATCACCCAAGAGTTTGAAAAGATAAGAAACGACGACTCCTTCTCCGGCATTTGCGGATTAGACCAGGATTTCTCTGGAAAGATAATCGGTACCGGGTTGCCTGAAGACATTATAAACTGCCATCCAACAGAGATAAGCCACAAATATCATGTCTGTGGAGATTTGAAAGAAGTATTCCGAACCGGAGTCCTAAAGCAATATCCATTCCCGGAGGTAGAAGGAGAGAAGTTCTGTCCGGAGGTGCTGGTGTGGTTCCGCATTTCCAGGAAATATAAAATGCGCTTCCTGAACCGGGCAGTCTATACGGCCGATTATCAGCCCACCGGAATAACGGCCAACATAACGGCCAACAGAATGCAAAGTCCAACGCTCAGCATGATGACCTACTCGGAGATGCTCACACACAACCTTCCGCTACGTATCAAAACGAGAGCCGCCATCAATTATTGGCGATTTAGGCTCTGCAGCACGCCGAGCAAAAGCAAGCCCAGCGTGTCGCCCCTTTGGTGGTGGGCATTCCCGTTAGGATTGCTTCTGCATTTGAACGACATCCGAATTCTAAATAATAATGGTTCGTAAACCTTCCAAGAGGGCTCCGAAATAAATTATGACGGCGCTATCCAAAGGTTCGTTCCCCCAATAAATTATTATGTAATGACCAATCAACACTTACATGTAGCATTAGCATCCGATGATAATTATGCGAAGTTCGTTTCTATTCTCATCGTTTCGTTGTTCGACAATAACCCGGACTTCAAAGACATAACCGTGCATTTATTGTCGAACGGAATTGATGATGAAACCCTGAACGAAATAAAAAAACATATCCCTCAAAACAGAGGCTATTTAGAGATCTACGATATAAGCGATATTCAAAAGAGACTCGGGGTGTCGGTCCCTCCAACCATTTCCATTAGTGCATACTCTCGATTGTTCTTAGAGACAATAGTCTCGAATGATATAGATAAGATTCTTTATCTTGACACCGATGCCGTCGTAAATGGAAGTCTTTCCCATCTATGGACTATGGATTTAAGAGACTATCATGTAGCAGGCGTACTTGATGATGTTCTTCCCTATGCAAAATCTGCTATTGGATTGAAAAAGAATGATATCTATCTGAATTCGGGCTTCCTTTTAATCAATCTGGCTCTTTGGCGACAAGAGGGTATGGAACGGAAAATACTGGATTATCTTTTGGCGCACAATGGGAAAGTCTATCATCACGACCAAGGATTAATAAACGCCGTTTGCAATAAGAAATACGTTCTCCCGGTAAACTACAATATGGTTACCAACTTCTTTGTATTTCCATACTCTAGCTTCAAGCAGACCCCTTTCTATACCGAAGAGGAAATGGAAGACGGCAAAAAGAACCCGGTATTTATTCATTTCACCGCAGGCGTAGCCAATCGCCCTTGGATGGAGAATTGCAAACATCCATTAAAACAAATCTTTCTGAAATACAAAAGCCTCTCTTCGTATAAAAACGAACCGCTTGCGAAAGATAATCGCCCCGCAAAACTAAAACTGTTGGCCTTCTTATATTACAATATCAGGCCACTCTACTACCTAACTTTAAGAATTAGAGACGGAGTTAAAAAGTGAGAGTAATTATCGCTTCGACGAGTGGGCAGTCGCCGCCCCCGAGTGGAGGATAACAGCCGACCCCAGCGAGCCCCGACGGGGCAACAGACCACAGGCAGGTGGTGGAGCGATAGCGCAACCCCTGTAAACGGAAACGCCCCAATCAAATGGAGCCCTGAAAGGGCGACGGAATGTGGTCAGATAGCGCAACCCCGAACGGCGGGGCAACAGAGGAGCGCGGGGAAATGGAGAGAAATGGAGAGAAATGGAGAGTGCATGCGACGGGCGGAACGTGACGGGCGATTGATGGTGTCCGTCACCCCTCCGGGGTTCCCCGTTTCGGGTGGTTCCGTTTACAGGGGTTCCGCTATCGCTCCACCACCTGCCTGTGGTCTTGCCACCTACGGGGTTCCCCATCCGCGATGGTTCCGTTTACAGGGGTTCCGCTATCGCTCCACCGCCTGCCTGTGGTCTTGCCACCCCTACGGGGTTCCCCATTTCGGGTGGTTCCGTTTACAGGGGTTCCGCTGTCGCTCCACCACCTGCCTGTGGTCTTGCCACCCCTACGGGGTTCTGCCGCTCAATTTAAGCGTCAATCGTCGTCTAACTTGAACGGCAACCGTCGTCTAACTTAAGTGATAAATGTCGTTCAACCTAAATGATAAATGTCAACCCAACGAGCGGGCAATCATCGTTTCGACGAGTGGGCAATCGTCGTTCCTAGCGAAGAGCAAGTGCCGTTCCTAGCGAAGAGCAAGTGCCGTTCCTAGCGGAGAGCAAGTGTCGTTCCTAGCGGAGATAACAGCCGACCCCGGTGAGCCCCGACGGGGCGACAGACCGCAGGCAGGCGGTGGAACCCGACAAGGCGGAACCCCTGTAAACGGAAACGCCCCAATCAAATGGAGCCCCAAAGGGGCGACGGAATGTAATCAGACCGTACAATCCAGGGCCACAATGGCGCAGGCTGACCGTACAATCCAGAGACGCAATGGGGCGACGGAACGCAGGCAGGGGCGCAACTCCCCGACCGACGGGGCGGCAGAACTTTCACCTCAAATATTAAAGACTAAAAATGAGAATCATCATCGACCCCCGAGTGGAATACCGGTATTCGTCTTTCTACAGACTGGGCCTGTATCGACTCTTCGGCAGCAGAAACATAAGCTACAGCGTCGGCCCGTTCTTAGACTTGGAATGCAACACAAACGAGCAGTTCGGCGCCGGTATGCAATTCATTCTTGTTGAAGACAACGGAACTGAACACAAAGTCTTCCTCGACATAAAAGACGTTGCAACCATCGAGGCCGACAAATACGAATGGGCCGACGTTTATGGCAAAGTGAACGTGGCTCCGGGAGAGACCTCGAAATATCCGAAGCTGATTGTCACAGGACCGGAGTTCGGATTGAGAAACAGAAGCGCAATCGGCCTGGGTTGGTTCGGCCTGAAAAACTATCTGAAAGGTTGCAGACGCTCCAACGTTCCGCTTAGCAGATACGTGCAAACCTACGTTTACCCATACATCAGACGGCGTTCATTGAAGGCCTACGAAAGGGCGGCTGCCGTTCGTCCGAATTACGTCTTTCATGCCTCCACGCTATGGTATAATGAGTTCGCCTCGACCGACACGAACATGTATCGGGGCGAGTTCCTGAAAGCTTGTAAGCAGGCCGGACTGGAGATTGAAGGCGGACTGTTCTATGTCGAAGGAGAGGCGCCGCTCAAGGAAATGCCAACCTATCCGAAGTACAAGGAGCTCTACAAGGATTTTATCTATAACCATCGCCTGTCGATGGATGCCTACATTGAGAAAACAAAACAAAGCGTCGTGGTGTTCAACACGCCATCTGTTTGCGAG
This sequence comes from Prevotella micans DSM 21469 = JCM 16134, assembly GCF_000614105.1. GTDB lineage: Bacteria > Bacteroidota > Bacteroidia > Bacteroidales > Bacteroidaceae > Prevotella > Prevotella micans. The sequence goes on along the minus strand of NZ_BAKH01000021.1, from coordinate 17,248 downwards.
TGCCACGGCTGGAAGTTAGCGGAATATCTGTGCATGGGCAAAGCGATAATCTCCACTCCACTAAAGCGCGAAATGCCCGGCGAAGGATTAATTCATGGCAAGAACGTGCATTTCATTTCCTCTCCCGAAGAAATCTATCAGGCCGTGGTCGAGATAAACCAGAACAGAGCATATAGAGAACAGTTGGAACAGGGCGCCCGAGCATACTACGAACAATGGCTCGCTCCAACCAAGGTTATAACACGTATTATTGAATTTATCAGAATAGAAAAGAATGGAAAAGGCACTTATAAATTTTAGCTTTGATGATGGGAGGTTAAACAATTACACAATAGCATACCCGATATTGAAGAGATTTAAATGTCCTGCAACTTTCAATATAACAACAGGATTTGTGAAAGGAGAATTTAAGCCCGGAGAGCTTACTTATGGCCCTCCAATGACCATGGATATGGTAAAAGAAGTATTTCAAGATCCTACAATAGAAATAGCTGGACATGGATATTGGCATAATAATTCTCTTAAAGATATTATAGAAGGAATAGTTACTCTTAAGGGAGAACTTGGAGTAGAAAAATTGACATCTTATGGAAATGGTTTTGCTAGTCCCGGTACCGGTTTGAATAAAGATACCTACAAAAAAGACATGGAAATAGAACTGGAACATATTGACCTAACTTATATTCGACTTTCCCTCAGAAATATGTCAATGAAGAGAATCAGAAGTTTAGCAAGAAAAGCCAGTAGAATTTTACATTGGCCTTTCCTCTATAGATTAGCTTATAAGGACACACTGATGGATGAACATGATGATAAATTTCTATACTCAATACCTGTACTAAGTTCCATTACTGTTAAAGAAATAATGGCAATAATAAACCAGGCAGTTATGGATAAGAAAGCATGTGTTCTGATGTTACACAGTATAGTAGAAAAGAATGCAGTATGTGATCCTTGGGATTACGAAGTAGATAAATTCATAAAACTACTTCAAGAACTTACTATGCTACAAGATAAAGGCTTATTGCGACTAACGACATCTATGGATATCTTTAAGAATTTAAGATAAAAATAATACTTATGTTCGAATACATTCATTCTAAAAAACGAGTAAAGAAGATATACCGGCTCATCGATAAAGAGTATAAAAAAGAGAAACAAATTATTCCTCTTTTTTGGACAGAGCATTGTATTGAGTGCGCTGCTCCATTGTGTTACACTACTTGTCCTAGATACAAACAAAGAGAAGATGGAGAATGTATTAGAATCGTGAATGGAATAACTCCAATCGACTATAATAGTCAATTAGGTGCACTTCTTGAATTTAGGACATGGGGGAAAATAGAATCACAACTTAAAATTCGTCCACTATCCGGTAAGACATATGCAACAGTTTATAGTGTTATAACCAGATTGGGGTATCTTGTAAAACTTTTCAACTCTATCATACCAATAAAATCAATATGCCGTTTTATTAACCTTGGGTGGTTTAGCTATAGGCAAAAGTATATAAATTATAAGATTAGAAAGAGGCAAAGTATTACCCATCTTGAATTACAAGTAGACTTAAAAAATAACGACAAACCAACAAAGCTACTTATTGATATTAAAACGGTAGATAAACTTCTTTTTAGAGAAAGTATTTCTGTCCCTTTAGACTCCTCTCATTTTGAAATTGCCATACCGCCTTACGAGGATTCTAAAGAACAATATTTCATAAATATTCATCCTGCCAATGCCGAAGAACATATAACTATAAATTTCCAAAGATTAGAATTACTTCCAAGAACTATAACAATAGGGAAGAAAATAAAATGTGTTATTTGGGATTTAGACAATACTCTTTGGGATGGTGTTCTTATCGAAGACGAGAACATAAAAGTTAGATACACTTTCATAGAGCTAATAAAAAAAATAGATAGTTGTGGTATCGTAAACTCCATTGCTTCAAAGAATGATTACGATAAGGTTATTGGAAAGTTAAGAGAAATGGGTATTGAAGAATATTTTGTTTTTGTAAAAATCAACTGGAATCCTAAAAGTATAAATGTTTCGAAGATTATAAAGGAAATGAACATCAACGCAAATACAATTGTATTTGTTGATGATAATCCATTTGAAAGGCTTGAGGTAATTCAGCAACATCCTAATATAACATGTATAGATCCTTCAGAGCTTATTGAGTTTTCAAAGTCAGAACGTTTTAGAATGACTGTAACAGAAGATTCTAAAAAGCGAAGAGACACGTATAAAATGCTTGAGGCATTAAAGAATGAAGAAGAAGAATGGAAAGGTAACATAGATGACTTTTTAATAAACTGTCACATCGAGGTAGAGATAATACCGCCCACTAAAAATATGATACCTCGTTGTTTTGAACTTTTACAGCGAACCAATCAGCTTAATTCTTCGGGAAGAAGATTGACAATGGAACAAGTTGTAGAAATAGTAAATAGTTCCAATTACGATTCTTATGCTTTGAGATCATCTGATAAATTTGGAGATTACGGGATTATCGGTTTCCTAATTGTTGATAGAAAAGACTCAATACCAACAATTACAGACTTTGTTATTTCATGTCGTGTTGCAAATAAGAAAATAGAACCGACTATAATAAATAAACTGGCGGAGAAATACGGAAACCAGATCTTATTCAACTATAAAAAACATCTCGAAATGGCCCGATGTTTAATGTTATAGAGGAATTAGGTATGAAAAAAGAAAAAGAGACGAAGGAATTAGACCAATATATGTGCGTGTTTAATGCAGAATACCCGAAAGTAGTTTCCTTGAAAGAAACGTTATGAGAATCCTGCAAGTAATTACGTCATTAATGACCGGCGGAGCAGAGCGACTCATCGTCGACATAACAAAAAGGCTCAGGGAATATGGGCACGTGGTCGACGTGGTTGTTTTTAACGGGGTGGAGACGCCGTTCATGCGACAATTGGAAAGAACCGGGTGCAGAATCTATCTGCTTTCCATCGGCGGGTCGGTTTATAACCCCAGATACATACTCGACCTACGGAAAATTATGCGTGATTACGACATCGTGCATACGCACAACACCTCTCCGCAATTTTTTACGGCCATAGCGAGTGTGTTCACGAGTAAAATTGCGGCCGTAACTACCGAGCACAACACGTCTAACCGCCGTAGAAACAATAAATTGTGGAGACCGATAGACCGCTGGATGTATAATCGATACAGACATGTGATATGCATATCCGACCAGGCCGAAAAAAATCTCCGCACACACCTCGGCAGCAAGCATCACACGCCCATAACGACAATTTACAACGGTATCGATGTCGACGCATGCCATTCGGCTGAACCGATTGCAGGCATGCACCCCGCAAACAAGTTCGTTGTGGTGATGGTGGCAGCCTTTCGGAAGCAGAAAGACCAAAAAACGCTCATCGAAGCAATCGCGCAGCTTCCACAACAGGAATTTGAACTCTGGCTTGCGGGCGATGGAGACACACGAGCCGAAATTGAGCAATTTGTTGTGGATAAGAACCTTGCACAACAGGTTAAATTTCTTGGAAACCGAACCGATGTGCCCAATCTTCTGCATACGGCCGACGCGATTTGCATGTCGTCGCATTACGAAGGCCTTTCGCTCTCCAATCTTGAGGGCATGTCGGCCGGTCGACCCTTTATTGCGACCGATGTTGATGGGTTGCGCGAAGTGACGGCAGGATATGGAATTCTTTTTCCGCACGAGGACGCTGCAGCTCTCGCAAAAATCATCAAGAAACTGCGCGATGACAAAGCATACTACCAAAAAACGGCCGAAGATTGCTATCGCCGCGCCTGCATGTTCGACATCAAGCGAATGATTGACGCTTACGAAGCAATCTACAGGCAAATTCTCAACCAAGAATGAAGAAGAAACTCCTGCGGCTCACCACTTCCGACATCAGTTTGGACTCGCTCATCAAGGGGCAGCTCCATTTCATGAGCCAATTTTATGAGGTTGTGGGTGTATCGAACAATACCGGCAAGCTCGAAGCGGTTGCGCAGCGCGAGAGAGTGCGAACGGTGGAAATTCCCATGCACAGGGAGATTGCACCACTCGCCGACCTGAAATGTTTATGGCTCTTGTACAGACTGTTTCTCCGCGAACGACCGTATATTCTGCACGCCAACACTCCGAAAGGCAGTTTATTGGCCATGATTGCAGGCATGTTCGCCCGCGTTCCGCACAGAATTTATACGGTTACGGGGTTGCGCTATCAGGGAGCCCGCGGAATGCTCAGAAAAGTACTCATGACGATGGAACGACTCACATGTTTATGCGCGAACAAGGTTATTCCCGAAGGAGCAGGCGTAAAAAAGGCCTTGGAAGCCGACCATATAACCCGCAAGCCCCTGAAAATTGTGTTAAACGGCAATATCAACGGCATCGACACCGCTTTTTTCGCCCCAAAAGGCACTCGTGCGGAGCGCAGAACCGCCCTAAACCTCGCAGAAACCGATTTCGCGTTCATCTTCATCGGCCGAATCGTTGCCGACAAGGGAATGAACGAGCTCGCAACTTGCATGCGACGTCTGGAGAGCACTCATCCGCACTGCAAGCTTATTCTCGTTGGAAATTTCGAGACAGACCTCGACCCCCTCTCCGACGACAACGAGCAATTTTTCAAAACCGCCCCGAACATCCGCTTCGTAGGATTCCAAAACGACGTTCGTCCCTACCTCGAGGCTGCCGACGCGCTTGTTTTTCCCAGTTATAGAGAGGGCTTCCCGAACGTCGTGATGCAAGCAGGCGCAATGTCGCTCCCCGCAATCGTAACCGACATAAACGGTTGCAATGAAATCATCGTCGAAAGTCGGAACGGACGGATAATTCCCCCTCGCGATGCCGACGCGCTTCATAAAATGATGCAATTTTTCGTTGACAATCCGCGCGAGATTCAAAAAATGGCCACCCAGGCCAGAGAAATGATATGCACCCGTTACGAACAACACGACGTTTGGCAGGCGTTGCTAGAGGAGTATCGCAATTTGGAATGAAAATCCCGCTGTTGCAATCTCCGGCTTTCCAAAAACGCTTCCCCACCCCACTCTTGCCGGCTGCCCGAACCGAAAAAATTGCCCAGCAAGCACTCATGCTAAAACAAAGAACGAAAAACAACCCACTAAAAGCAATCTCCCACACTCATGTACAAACATTTTTTCAAAAGATTCATCGACTTCACCGTCTCCCTCACCGTTTTAATTCTCATTAGTCCTTTTCTCGCACTCATCACCCTCTGGCTACACTTCGCAAACCGCGGAGCGGGTGTGTTCTTCACCCAAAAACGACCAGGATTGCACGGCCGCATATTCCACGTTATCAAATTCAAGACCATGACCGACGAGTGCGATGCGAACGGTTGCCTTCTGCCCGACGAAAAGCGGTTAACCACAGTCGGCAAGTTCGTTCGGTCGACTTCAATCGACGAGCTCCCACAGCTCATCAACGTTTTGAAGGGAGAAATGTCCCTTCTCGGTCCGCGGCCCCTCCTTCCGGAGTATTTATCGCTCTATTCCCCTCATCAGGCCCGCCGTCATGAAGTTCGACCGGGCATATCCGGTTGGGCCAGTGCCATGGGCGAAACGCAATCAGCTGGTCGGAGAAGTTCGACTATGATGTATGGTATGTCGACCACTTATGCTTTGCGGTCGACCTCAAAATAATTCTCAAAACCCTCCGTTCCGTCATCCGGCGGGACGGAATATCAAAAAAAGGGCACGCAACCATGGAGCCCTTCAACGGAAAAAATTAAAATGAACAGACTCGCAATCTACGGCGCAGGCGGAATGGGGCGCGAAACCGCTTGTGTAGTAAGCAGGATTAACAAAAAAGCCCCAGACACCTGGCACTTAGTAGGCTTTTTCGACGACGGAATCCCAGCAGGCACAGCCACCGCCTTCGGCCCCGTTCTCGGAGGCATAGACCAGATAAATGCAGAGCGCAGCCCCCTTGCCGTGGCCATCGCAATCGGGAATCCGCAAATCATCTCCCGAATCGTACAAGAAATTACCAATCCCAACATCAGCTTCCCCAACATAATCGACCCCACGACCGATTTCATGCACCCCGAGAGTCTGAAAATGGGTCACGGAAACATTCTCTGTCCCGGCTGCCGAATCTCGTGCAACGTAGAAATCGGTCATTTCAACATCCTCAACGGCGACGTAAGTCTAAGACACGATGTCACACTCGGCAGCTGCAATTCCCTCATGCCAGGCGTCAAAGTTTCGGGCGGCACAACCCTTGGCAATCGAAATTTTTTCGGTCTTGCATCCTCCGCCACACAATATCTCACCATAGCCAACGATGTTAGAGTGGGCGCAGGTGCAATCGTGATGCAAAACATCACATCAGCAGGCCTCTACACCGGAATCCCCGCACAAAAAAAGAAGTAATATTATAAGGAGAATAAAATATGCAAAAAAGAATCCACCTCTGCTTAGCTCACATGAGCGGAAACGAAATGAAATTCATCCAAGACGCATTCAACACCAACTGGGTGGTGCCTCTCGGACCGAACGTGAACGGTTTTGAACAGGATTTAGACCGATTTTTACAAGACTCGCACCCAGAACTTGCCCAAAAACGAACCGTGGCACTATCCTCCGGCACTGCAGCAATCCATCTTGCGCTCGTTGCACTAGGCGTGCAGCCAGGAGACGAGGTTTTATGCCAAAGTTTTACATTCTGTGCCAGTGCACACCCGGTAACTTACGTCGGCGCGACACCCGTGTTCATTGATTCAGAGCAAAACAGCTGGAACATTGACCCTCTCTTACTCGACGAGGCTATAAAAAAACGAACAGAAACCACAGGACGAAAGCCCAAGGCTGTAATCGCAGTCCACCTTTACGGCATGCCCGCACAGCTCGACCGCATTCTGGAAGTCACAAAACGACACAAGATACCTCTGATTGAGGATGCCGCCGAAGGATTTGGCACTCGTTACGACGGCAAGCAAGCCGGAACGTTCGGAGATTTCGGAGTCCTAAGCTTCAACGGAAACAAAATGATAACAACATCCGGAGGCGGAGCACTCATCTGTCCCGACGAAGAAACAAAACAGAGAGTCATGTACTACGCAACTCAAGCACGAGAAGCCTATCCATACTATCAACACGAACACATAGGCTTTAATTACCGTTTAAGCAACATATGCGCCGGAATAGGACGCGGACAAATGACCGTTATCGACTCTCACATCGCACACCATCGCCATCTTGCACATCTTTATGCACAGGCATTTGCCGCAACTCCCGGAATCGAATTCCACGATAACCCATCCGCACACTCCGACTCCAATTTCTGGCTCAACACAATCACACTCTCACCCTCACTCCGCGTAAAAAATCAAGAAAAAGCCTATTCCGAAACCATCACAACCGCCGTAGGAGGAGCAGCAGGCACAGTACACAAGGCCACGAGCGCACACACCGACTGCGAACCCAATCCCAACGTCGAAGCAATGCGAAAAGCACTCGACGAAGCCGGAGTTGAAAGCCGCCCACTATGGAAACCAATGCACAAACAACCAGTCTACGCCTCCAACCCCGCATTCACAAACGGCGTAAGCGAACAATTATTCAAAACAGGTCTCTGCCTGCCATCAGGACCCATGGTAACAGAAAGCGACGCACAATTCATCGTCCAAAAAATCAAAGAAAATATCATCTAGACCGATGACCATAAAACAAAAACCAATCGTGAAGCCACAACAACAGCTCGTCCTCCAAACAATTCGGCACGCACTCTTCGCCTCCCAGCTATCAATCGATTCGCTCCCGGAGGCGAAGTTCGCATCAGCACTAAAATGCGCCAAAGAACAAACAGTCCAAGGCCTCTTCTGTGCATCCCTAGACAACAAAAACGTATCTCTCACACAGCACGACGCCATTCAAACATTCCTAACACTAGAGAGCGTGAGAAAAACTAACGAAAAAATCAATTTTTACACACTCCAGCTCACCGCACTTCTCAAAAAAAACAACATAAAATTCTTCATCGTCAAAGGACAAACCCTCGCCGCACTCTATCCACGCCCAGATGCACGCCTCGCAGGCGACATCGACTTCTATTGCTACCCGGAAGACGTCGACAAGACCATAAAAATACTAACCGACGAGTGGCATGTCAACATCAACCGCGGAGAATCCAACCAACATTACGCATTCACACACAACGGAATCCCATTCGAACTCCATTTTTGCCTGTTCCACTTCGTCGCAAGTCAAAACTCAACCTACTTCAACCACCTCCTACGCACGCAACCCCTCTCCCAAATCCAAATAAACCACTCATGCATACCCACCCTCAACCCAACAATGAATTTAATCTTCACCTTCCTGCATCTCTTCCACCATTTAATAGAACTGGGAATAGGTCTGCGGCAATTTTGCGACGTCGCCGTGCTCTGCCATCGCACTCATGCACAAATCAACAGCGCCCTCCTCACCGAAATTCTCGATCGTTTAGACTTCACCTCCGCATTCAAAGCCATCGGAACCCTGTTAGTCGACCATCTAGACCTCCCCGCCAACGAATTTCCACTACCTCTCACCAAGCACGACCGACGTAAAACACCCTACATCCTCAGAATCGTATTCAAACGGGGCAATTTCGGACAATACGGACGCACAACCGCCGTGCGCTCCGGACTCGGCTACTACATCGAGCAATCATTCATCAAACTCTCCCACTATTTCCACCTATATTCCCTCGCCCCCACCGAAAACAAAGCCGTCCTAACCAAAGAAATCCCCTCGAAAATACTCCGCCTCCTCCGTCCTACGAAATAAACCCACTCGAAAACACTCCACCTCCACCATCATACGAAATAAACCCACTCCACCACACCACACCTAACGAGGAGTGTTGAGATTTACCACATCTCAACACTCCTCGTTCCATTTTATCCCTCCCTACTCCACACTCACACCACGCACGATTCATTTCATTCCTCCCGTTCTCACTCTCCCACCACACACGACTCATTTCATTCCTCCCGTTCTCACTCTCCCACACACCTCAAGTCAAAAAAAATAGCATATCAGTATAGCCAACAGCCCATCGAGTTCCCAAAAAACAGTAAAACCCGAACATTGGCATCAAGATTCTGCATTTTTTCAAAACAATACCACTTATGCGCACTACACAAGTCGAAAATAAGACCTCAAAACCACTCATGCACACTGCACAAGTCGAAAATAAGACCTCGAAACCACTCATGCGCACTGCACAAGTCGAAAACAAGACCTCGAAATCACTCATGCGCACTGCACAAGTCGAAAACAAGACCTCGAAACAACTCATGCACACTGCACAAGTGCTTTTTGTGAATCAGATTTAACACATGCAGACTGCACAAGTGCTATATGTGAACTAGATTTAACATATACAGACTGCACAAGTCGATTATGTTAACCAAATTAACCATCTGCACACTGCACAAGTCAAATCTAGATCCAATTTTCCATTTCTGCAGCCCGCATGAGTAAAATCAGAATCCATAATCTCATTTACCCAGTCTACACAAATCGAATTCACCATTAATTTTCCATTCAAGGAGTCATCATAAGTATAATTTAGTCCGAATTTTCCATTCAAGGAGTCATCATAAGTATAATTTAGCCTTAATTTCCCATTCAAGGAGTCATCATAAGTATAATTTAGCCTTAATTTCCCATTCAAGGAGTCTGCATAAGTATAATTTAGTCTGAATTTTCCATTCAAGGAGTCATCATAATCACCTCTTCACCCCAGAATTCCATTCTTGTAAACACCATACCCCAAAAATAAAGCTCCGGAACCGCACGCTTGCGATTCCGGAGCAAAAAAGACTTTTTGTTATTAATATAAACTCTGTAAGAGAGCATTACAAAAGTATAAAAATAAACTCGTTTATACTTAGCATTCTTAATATTATAATTTTATTTAACTCTCACACCCTGCACAAGTGCGAAAAATCCTCATGAAACCACTAAAACTCAGCCGTCTTGGGCGTGCGGGGGAAAGGAATCACATCGCGGATATTCTGCATCCCGGTTACGAACAAAATGAGCCGCTCAAACCCTAAGCCGAAGCCCCCGTGAGGACACGTACCGTACTTGCGCGTATCGAGATACCACCACATATCCTTCATAGGGATATGCCGCCGCTCGATCTCGCCCATTAATTTGTCATAATTCTCCTCACGCACCGAGCCGCCGATGATTTCGCCTATCTGTGGGAAAAGTACGTCGGTTCCCTGAACGGTTTTATCGTCGTCGTTTATCTTCATGTAGAACGCTTTAATGTCTTTTGGATAGTCAGACATGATAACCGGACGGCGGAAGTGTTCTTCCACAAGGAACCTTTCGTGTTCGCTCGCAAGATCCATCCCCCAACTAACCTCATTTTCGAACTTGTGCCCACTGCACGAGGCCTCTTCGAGAATTTTTATCCCCTCGGTATAGGTCAGTCTCACGAATTTTTCGTTCAGAATCCCCTTCAGCCGCTCAATCAAGCCCTTATCAATCATCGAATTTAGGAACTCGAGGTCATCATGACAGTTATCCAGCGCCCATTTCACGCAGAATTTAATAAAGTCTTCCTCCAAATCCATCAAATCCTCTTTGTCGACGAAAGCAACTTCGGGTTCAATCATCCAGAACTCAGCCAAGTGCCTCGGAGTATTCGAATTTTCGGCGCGGAAAGTAGGGCCGAAGGTGTAGATTGCACCTAACGAAGTTGCGCCGAGCTCTCCTTCGAGCTGACCTGAGACTGTAAGATTTGTTTTTCGTCCGAAGAAGTCATCATCATACTCAACTTTTCCCTCTTTTGCAATCCTGCCGGGGTCAAGAGTCGTTACTTGAAACATATTTCCAGCCCCTTCCGCATCACTTCCGGTAATTATCGGCGTGTGGAAATAGTAGAACCCGTGAGAGTGGAAATATTCGTGAATAGCGATGGCCATATTGTGGCGAATACGGAAAACCGCCCCGAAAGTGTTAGTCCTGAGACGTAAATGACCGTATTTTCGCATGTATTCGAACGTTTGTCCCTTCTTCTGCATCGGATAATCGGTCGGCGAAAGCCCATATACTTCAATCGACTCTGCTTTTATCTCCGACGTTTGTCCTTTACCCTGACTCTCCACAAGCAATCCTGTCACATTTAGGCATGCTCCCGTTGTGATACTCTTGATTATTTCGGCGTCAAAGCTGTTGGGCTCAACCACTATCTGAATATTTTTTATCGTAGAGCCATCGTTCAGTGCGATAAAGTCCACCGCCTTACTACTACGGTGCGAGCGCACCCATCCTTTCACGTTTATTTCCTTTCCGAAATCTGTGCTGCTCAGTGCATCTATGATTTTTGTTCTTTTCATTGTTCTTGATTTATCAACATAATAATGGCGGGCGATCAGGGTTTCAATTATGCCCTGGTTTCGCTCGCCATCCTTACTTGTTTTTTCTATCTATTCGAAAGCACCCATGCGAAGCATGTCAACTTCCTGTTCTGTGAGGAATCTCCAATCGCCTCGACGTACGTTTTTCTTTGTCAATCCCGCAAACTGAACCCTGTCGAGCTTCGTTACGCGATAGCCTAAGCTCTCAAAAATCCTGCGTACAATACGATTCTTTCCGCTGTGGATTTCAATTCCCACTTGCTTCTGATCTTTATCGCTTGCGTACTCAACAGCATCAGCTTTTACCTCGCCGTCTTCAAGTATTATTCCTTCAGAAATCTGTTGCAGATGCTGCGCAGTAACCGGTTTATCGAGGAACACGTGATAAACTTTTTTCTTCAGGAACTTTGGATGAGTTAGCTTGCTGGCAAGATTGCCGTCATTTGTCAGCAAGAGCACACCAGTAGTATTTCTGTCCAATCTACCAACCGGATAGATTCTCTCAGGGCATGCACCTTTGACAAGATCCATAACTGTTTTGCGCTGCTGTGGGTCATCGCTCGTAGTTACGTAATCCTTTGGCTTGTTAAGTAGCACATAAACTTTCTTTTCCAATGAAACAATCTTATCACGGAACTTCACTTCATCAGAACGCAGAATCTTCGTTCCGAGTTCCGTTACAACTTCCCCATTCACGGTTATGCCTCCAGCCTGAATAAATTCATCGGCTTCTCTACGGGAGCAAACTCCTGCATTTGCCAAATATTTATTTAGGCGTATGGGCTCATTCGGGTCAATATTTTCTTCTTTGTATTCTATGCGCTTCTTGAGAGAGTACTTTGCATTAGAATCGTAACCGGGAGCATGCTGTAAGCGATTGTTCGACTGCTGATAGCCCTGACGAGGATTGTAACGATTCTGATAACTCGGATAGTTGTTATAACCTTGGCGGTTGTTACCATTGTAACGCTGCTGATATCCTTGTGGCTGACGCGGTTGCTGATAACCTTGACGCATTTGCTGATATCCTCCCTGACGCGGTTGCTGATAACCTCCGTCATCGCCATAACGCTGACGATATCCTTGTGGCTGACGCGGTTGCTGATAACCTTGACGCGGTTGCTGATAACCACCACCATAGTTATTACGTTGCTGGCGATAACCTCCGCGTTGTTGTGTATTGGGATTTTGGAGACCAGCTCCAAATCCTTCCGGACGGAATGCTCCATCTTCGCTACTACCATAAGCGCGTTGGGAATGAATGCGGGGACGCTGTGGACGTACCGGCTCACGATAATCTTCTTGACTTTCATTTGAGTTAACTCCATCACGGTTAATCTCACCTTGTTCTGTTCTGATTTCTTTCTTTTCTAATTCTTCTTCCATAGTTTTTTCCTTAATTGAATTATTCCAACCCTCCCGGTCGGAATTGAAAAACACTAATAATAAAAATTCACCTTATATGATAATTAAATATTGAATAGAGATGGGAGAATCACACGCCTGTATAGTTTTGGGGTGTGATTGTCATCAATTCTTCTCTCACCTCGTTACTAACGTTGAGGGTGGTAATAAAATTGTGTATGACTTCTTTCGTCATCTTTTCATTCGTTCTTGTTAAAGCTTTCAATGCTTCGTAAGGATTGGGATAGGCCTCACGTCTAAGAATTGTTTGAATTGCCTCGCTACTACCGACCAAGAATTATCGAGGTCCTGCCTAAGTCTATCTTCGTTGAGAATAAGTTTGTGTAATCCTTTCAGGGTGCTCTGAATGGCGATTATAGAATGTCCGAACGGCACTCCAATGTTACGCAAAACCGTTGAGTCGGTCAGGTCGCGCTGTAGTCGACTAACAGGCAGTTTCCTTGAGAGAAACTGAAGAATTGCGTTGGCTATTCCCAGATTACCTTCACTGTTTTCGAAATCTATCGGATTCACCTTGTGAGGCATTGCACTCGACCCTACTTCGCCAGCTTTTATTTTCTGCTTGAAATAGTCCATCGAAATATACATCCACACATCTCTGTCAAGATCTATTATAATGGTATTTATTCTTCGGATAGCATCGAATATACTTCCAAGATGATCGTAATTGCTAATCTGTGTTGTTTGCTGTTCACGTTGCAATCCGAGTTTTTCGCTTACGAAAGAGTTTGCAATCTCTTTCCAATCGTAGTGGGGATAAGCTACATGATGAGCATTGAAATTTCCGGTTGCTCCACCAAATTTTGCTGTGAGTTTGCATTGTTTCAGCAATGCAAACTGCTCTTCTAACCTGTAAACAAATACTCCGATTTCTTTTCCCAAGCGAGTTGGCGATGCCGGTTGTCCATGTGTGCGAGCTAACATTGGAACATCTTTCCACTGCTCAGAATATTGTTTCAGAAGTGTAATGAGTTCGTCGATTTGTGGATAGTAAACATTCTTCAAAGCCTCGAGCAACGACAACGGCACACTAGTATTGTTTATGTCCTGCGAGGTGAGTCCGAAATGTATAAACTCCTTATAGGGTTCCAATCCATCGATTTTATCGAATTGTTCTTTAATGAAATATTCAACAGCTTTAACGTCGTGGTTCGTCACCTTTTCAATATCCTTCACCCGTTCGGCATCTTTCTCATTCATCTCGAGATATATTTTTCGCAACTCATCAAGCTGATTATGATTAATCTTTGCCAGTTGTGGCAAAGGTATTTCGCATAGAGTGATGAAATATTCAATCTCAACTCGAACACGATAACGAATAAGTGCAAATTCTGAAAAATAGTCGGCTAGACTTTCTGTTTTATTTCTATATCGGCCGTCAACTGGTGAAACGGCTGTCAGCGTATCAAGGTACATATTGTGTGATATTGTGTGATGCAAAAGTAAGAATAAATCCCATAAAGGTACAGATCTAGCTATATCAAAAAATAGTTTACAACTTCTGTACAAGTACGTGTAACAAAGTCAAGGAGGGACGGATAGGTCAAAAGAGGTTTATGCCGAATTTTTGTAAATTTGCGGCAGAAAAACAGAGTCAGATACATGAAACATATACGTAATTTCTGCATCATCGCCCATATCGACCATGGTAAATCAACCCTGGCCGACAGACTCCTGGAGTATACCAATACCATCCAGATAACTGGTGGACAAATGCTAGACGACATGGAGCTCGAACGCGAAAGAGGAATAACCATCAAGAGTCACGCCATACAAATGGAGTACGTACTCGAGGGTGAACAGTATGTTTTGAATCTCATCGACACACCGGGACATGTCGATTTCTCGTATGAAGTATCGAGAAGCATTGCCGCATGTGAAGGAGCTTTATTAGTAGTCGACGCAACACAAGGCGTGCAAGCACAAACAATTTCAAACCTCTATATGGCTATCGACCATAACCTGGAAATAATTCCAGTGATTAACAAAATTGACATGCCCAACGCCATGCCTGAAGAGGTGGAAGACGAAATTGTGGAGTTATTAGGTTGTAAAACCGAAGAGATTATCCGAGCCAGCGGAAAAACGGGCGAAGGAGTTAAGGAAATTCTCGAAGCAATTATTAGACGCATTCCCTGTCCGACTGGAAGTCCGGCTGAACCACTGCAGGCCCTGATATTCGACTCGATTTTCAACTCGTTCCGCGGAATCATAACCCTTTGTAAGGTTGAAAATGGTTGCATCAGGAAAGGTGACAAAGTGAAGTTCGTTCAAACCGGAATGGAATATACAGCCGACGAGGTTGGGGTTTTGAAAATGGAGATGAAACCAACCAAAGAACTCGCAACCGGCGAAGTGGGATACATCATTTCGGGAATCAAAACAGCAACCGAGGTGAAAGTAGGCGACACGGTAACTCATGTGAACAAGCCTTGTTCGAATGCCATCGAAGGTTTCCAAGTAGTGAAGCCGATGGTGTTTGCCGGAGTCTACCCTATTGACCCGAACGACTATGAAAACTTGCGAGCATCGCTCGAAAAACTGCAACTCAACGATGCATCACTAACCTTTCAACCGGAAAGTTCGCAGGCACTGGGATTCGGTTTCAGATGCGGATTTCTGGGGCTGTTGCATATGGAGATAATACAGGAGCGGCTCGACCGGGAATTCAATATGGACGTGATTACAACTGTGCCGAACGTGAGCTACATGGTGTACGACAAGCTCGGGAACAGTAAGGAAGTTCATAACCCGTCGGGGCTACCCGACCCCACGATGATTGAACATATTGAGGAGCCTTATATCAAAGCATCCATAATCACACTGAGCGATTATATCGGGCCGATTATGACTCTCTGTCTTGACAAACGTGGCGAACTGGTTAGTCAGAACTATGTTAGCGGAAATCGATTGGAACTGATATTCATGATTCCACTCGGAGAAATAGTAATCGATTTCTATGACAAGCTGAAGAGCATATCAAAAGGCTATGCATCGTTCGATTATCACATCGACTCTTTCCGCCCATCGAAACTCGCAAAGCTCGACATCCTTCTGAACGGCGAACCGGTTGATGCTTTGTCGACTCTTACGCACGACAGCAATGCCGTGAACTTTGGTAGACGGATGTGTGAGAAACTAAAAGACCTTATCCCGCGTCAACAGTTCGACATAGCCATACAGGCTGCAATCGGAGCAAAAATCATAGCGCGCGAGACGGTTAAACAAGTCAGAAAAGACGTAACGGCAAAATGCTACGGCGGCGACGTGAGCCGAAAACGCAAATTGCTCGAGAAGCAAAAGAAAGGCAAGAAGAGAATGAAGCAAATCGGCAATGTGCAAGTGCCGCAAAAGGCCTTCCTGGCAGTACTCAAATTAGATTAAAGAAGATAAGAAGCTATATAGTTAAAATTTAAATCGAAGAACAATGAAGAGACCTACAATTGACACCAGAGATATTGCTCGCGAACTGGCGAGAAAATACAGCACGATGACTCACGATGAGCTCGATGCGCTTGAGAGCATACTCGTTCCTCAGAAGTATGCAAAAGGGCAAATGATTATAAACGAAGGACAGGTGTGCGACAGCATATACTACATTGAGCGCGGGCTCATCAGACAGTTCTATTTCAAGAACGGCAAGCAGATAACCGAACATCTTGGCGAAGACCATACAATCTTCATGTGTATTGAAAGTTTGTTTCGCGAAGAGCCCACTAAACTCCAGGTCGAAGCTATTGAGCCCACAATCGTCTACGCCATTCCCAAACAGAAACTCGAACAGGTGGCGCTCCACAATGTGAATATTCAGATTCTATATAGAAAAATATTGGAAGAGAGCTTGATTATATCGCAGGTGCACGCCGACCTTGTTAGATTTGAAACTGCACAGGCTAGGTATAAACGTATGTGTAAACTCAATCCGCAGGTAATTCTGAGAGCGCCGCTGGTCTACATTGCCAGCTATCTGCAAATGACACCCGAAACACTGAGTCGCGTACGCGCAGCAATGTTGCTCGACTAATCGATTTCAAGTACTACTCTATATTTATTAACTGTCGGACTTACACGTCGTTGGGATAAACAAAAGCCTGACGACGATTTTTTATAACCTCAACTACTTCTTAATACTCATCTCTTGCGTGAGTTCGGTTTAAGAATCTGCTTAAGCCTCCGCGGAGCCAATGGGTAATAAACAACGGATGCCAATTCGGCCGGTAGGCGCATGTAGGGACAGACCCCGTGTCTGTCCGACAAAGGCACCCGCACCCCGATAGGTATTTCCAACGGCGAGAACGCTTCGCCAAAGGGCGACGAGTTAAATCCAACGGCGAGAACGCTTCGCCAAAGGGCGACGAGTTAAATCCAACGGCGGCAACGTTTCGCCAAAGGGCGACGAATCAAATCCAACGGCG